>CAYVXE010000072.1:0-15540 GCA_964455375.1 uncultured Calditrichaceae bacterium | reverse complement strand
CCTGGGGACTTTCGAATTCCGTGTCGTCCGGCACCCAATCGTAAGACACAGGGACGGTGTACTCCTCCTGATGAATCACGTACTGCGCATGCAGTGAACTTCCCCACAAACACACCACTGCCACGAAACACAAGTTAAAATGCAACTTCATCGTTATCATGGTTTCCTCCTCGATAAATAGTTATGCACCTCGTATTTAAAACGGCTTCACAACAGCCAGAAAAACCGCCAAAGCGCCTAACAATAAAGTCACGAACCAGAGCAATTGTCCAAGTTCTGGTTTCCTGTTTACAATCGCCGTTGACCCGCCAATCAAAAACCAGATGCCGAGTTTTGCCATGGCCCAGCCCGGAAATCCGAGACCGAGTTTTGCCAGTAAACCAAATCCGGCAAACAGAGACAGCAGCAGCCCGACACCATTGGTTATGCCCACTAAACGCTTTGTTGCTTCTTTGTTGTCTGCAGCTATGCTGCGCATAATAGCGCCACCCATGGAAAGAAAAATTAGCAACGCTCCGAAAACGTGCAGCACTTTGTAGAAATTGTAAGACATTTTTTCCCTTTCAGTTTGAATTTAATCGCATGATTTATTATAACAGGAGAGATGAATAATCAGTGTACTATTTTACGATTTTTGTATCAAAAAATCAAGAGTCTATCCGAAAAGAATTCAGATAG
The DNA here is from genome assembly GCA_964455375.1 of uncultured Calditrichaceae bacterium. Classification (GTDB taxonomy): domain Bacteria; phylum Zhuqueibacterota; class Zhuqueibacteria; order Oceanimicrobiales; family Oceanimicrobiaceae; genus CAYVXE01. Next base: position 14,862 of record CAYVXE010000072.1, on the reverse strand, counting down.
ACTCTCAATTATCAATGTGAGATGGTTGAAACGACTACTTCATCGTCGTCTTTTCTCCAGTCGCCACAGGATTACCGTTTTTATCCAGTAAAATCGGATCGCCCAAGCCCAATTTTTTCAAAGGTTCCAACTGGGTTTCAGCGTCCCCCACAATGAGAAAAATCATTTTTCCTGGTGTGATGTATTTTTCTGCCAGCGCCTTTAGAGCGTCACGGCTCATGTTTTCAACAACTACCTCCCGTTGTTTAATATAGTCAAAGGGTAAATTGTAGGCCGCAATATTATTTAACATGCGTCTGAGTGCCCCGAGGGTTTCAAATCGTCTGGCATTTGATTTAATCAGTGCATTCTTGGTAAACGCTAAATCGTCCTCGGAAATTCCGTTCCGGTACTTCATCATTTCATCATTGAAAATTTTTACGGATTCAAAGGTGGTATTGGATTTAACCGCTGCCAACGCTACGAAGGGACCGGGATATTCACCACCGGCAAACATCGCACGGGCGCCGTAAGTGTAGCCCTTTTCTTCGCGCAGAATCATATTTAAACTCCCACTGAAACTGCCACCTAATTCGTAATTCATCACCGTTGCGGGGTAATATTCGGCGCTTGTTTGCGGCATTGCCAGATAGCCAATGCGAATTTCAGATTGTTTGGCTTTGGGAACATCGACGAAATATATTTGTGCTTTTTCAGGACGTGGAACATCCACAAACTCAGGGAAAGCCACCTCTTTAGACGCCCATTTTGCCTCGAGCGGTTTGAAAGCTGCCACCGCTTTATCTTTAGAAATATTCCCAACGATAGAAACGAAAGAAACCGATGGCGAATAATTCCTCTGATAATAATTTTTCAGATCATTCATGCTTATGGAAGCCACCGACTCAGGCGTGCCCAATGTTGAATGACTCAGGATATTGTTGTTTGTATAGATGAGTTTATTGAACACACTTCTGGCGATGGTAGCCGGCCGGGAGCTGTTGCGGTTGATCTGTTCAATGGTTTTCTGTTTCAGACGTTTGAATTCTTTCTTGTCCCAGCGTGGTTGCAGCAAAATCTCTTCGACCAAAGCGTTGACCCGGTCAAATTTTGATGCGAGACAATTCGCCTGAATAACGATGGATTCGTTAGTTGTGAGCATTCTGATACTGGCGCCTAACCCTTCGATAGCTTCTTCCAGTTCCAACGGTGTTTTGTTTTTTGTGCCTTCCATCATAAGGTCTGTTATTAAATTGGCGACGCCTACCTTATTGGGAGCATCGAGGAGATGGCCTCCCTTGAGGGTCAACGAAAATTGCACTAAAGGCAGTTCGTCCTGCTCAATGCCGTAAATGTGTAACCCGTTAGCCAGCTTCGTCTCCCAAACATTGGGAACCTTCACGAGTGGTTCTTTACCTTTTGACGGTTCTACATCCCGATCGAATTTAGACGGAATTTTTTCTACTTTCACGTCTGCGACTGCCGTTTTCATTTTTTCACTTTCCGGTGTAATCGCTTCCTCTACAACCGGATATGCTTTTGAATTTGCAGCGATCAGGTCAGTTTTTCCTTTAGGTACAAAACTGGTGAGAACATAAGGTTTATCTTTCAGGTATTTATGATACACATTCCAGACATCTTCTTTGGTTACATCCAGTGAACTTTGTAAATCCTGGGTTATAAAACCCGGCGAGCCGGCATACACACTATAAAATGCCAACTGAAAAGATTTACTGAGAATACTCGAGATGCCGTTGTAAAAATTGGTTTCCGTCTTGGCTTTAATCCGGTCAAGGTCCTTGTCTGTGAAGCCGTCAGTCTCAAATTTAGTAAACGCCTCCTTAATTGAATTCTCAACATCCGTCAGATTTTTATCTGGAAAAGCTCTGATGCGGATGTGGAAATCTCCGGCGATTTCCATGTTGTTTTGAAAAGCAGAGACGGAGGGCGCGAGTTTTTTTTCTTCGACGATCACTTTATACAAAGGCGCTTTTTTGCCATCAGATAACAACTTGCCTAAAAGTTCCAACGCATAAGAATCTTTCGAATACTGCTGAACTGTCGGAAAAACCATATTCAGTTCCGGTGATTTGGCAAAGTTGTCTTCAAAGTAAACGCGTTTGGTCGCATCCAAATGCGCCAGCCTCACCTTTGGATTCTCCACTTTCGGATGTGCTTTGATTTCACCAAAATATTTCTCCACCCACTTCTTTGCTTGCGCAGTATCATAATCCCCGGCAACAACCAGCGTAGCATTATTGGGCCCATACCATTTCTGATAAAAATCACGGACATCTTGCAGACTTGCATGCTGCAGATCTTCGAATGCACCGATGACCTGCCAGTTGTACGGGTGATCTTCCGGATAGAGATTTTTGCGAATGACATAATTGGTGTGCCCGTAAGGCCGGTTGTCCACCCGCTGTCTTTTTTCATTTTGCACGACATCCTGCTGATTTTTGAAGGCCTGCGGAGTAACCGTGCTTAGCAACCAACCCATGCGATCCGATTCCATCCACAAAACCATTTCCAACGCATTATCCGGAACAATCTCGTAATACCCCGTCCCGTCTTCAAATGTGAAACCGTTCAATGTGCCGCCGGCATCCTGAATCTTCTTAAAGAACTGATCCTGTCCCACATGCTGTGACTCCTGAAATAAGATGTGCTCGAATAAATGAGCAAAACCGGTGCGACCCTTGATTTCCCGGTTAGAGCCCACGTGATAAAGAATTGCGACCGAGACAATCGGGTCCGATTTGTCTGCGTGCAAAATCACATTGAGGCCGTTGCCCAGCTTGTACATCTCATAATCGATTTTGAATTTCGAATCGACCTTTGAGAAACTGTTTGTAAAGAGAAACAGTAAGGACAGCAGCACTGCATACGAATAAAATTTTTTGAACATTTAAACCTCCTTCACTCTCTGGTTAATAAATGAATAAGTTATGGATTATAAACGACCTGAACGAATGATTTAAAACATTTTTATATCAGTTAAACTGCACCCCGCGCCCCAAAACAAAAATAAAAACGAAGGAAACAATAATTCCGGTCACTATCCAACCCCAACTTAGAGGAATTTGCAGAGGTGAGTTCTCAACCTTCGGAATCTTCGCATTCCTGAACCAGCTCATCATCCAGGCCAAACCCGATGTACCGCCAAATGATGCAGCCGCAGCGGAAATGGCCACGAAAATCATTCCTTTCGGATTCAACATGCCTGCCAGCACAGAAAGAATTCCTCCTGAAATATATGGAATCAAGGACAGTTTATTAGCTAATTTAAATTGTTCGGGCGATTTGCCACCAGCAAACTTGCCGAATTCAATGAGGGAAATGTAGACAAATGTCAAGTACGACACAGCCCCTAAGACAGTCAGCCCGATGTGCCAGGCCCATGCATGGGGAAAATCATTTACAAATGACGCCCAGTCTCCAATATTGGCAATTCCTGAAAACAAAAAATAGCCGCCGCCGGTCAACAAATTCACGGTCATGAATAACCAGAAAAAGTAACGTGTGGTTGGGGACATCCCGTTTCTCTTTCGTAAAACCATGAGACCTAAAAAGCCCGCCAACAGGTTTACCAGCGTTCCCCCGGCTTTTATCAGCTTAATGTTCCAACGACTCAGAGCATCGGTGTTACTTTCAAAATAGACCGTGGTTACCGAGGTTGGATTTCCACCAACCAGCAAACAAGCGCCACCGTGACCAATGCCTTCATGTAAAAAACTCGCCAGAGCGTAAACAACAACGGCAATTGCAATGACGGTAGGCAGATGCACATCACGCTTCACGTCCGCGGGTGGAACAGTCATTTTTGTACCATTTTGCAAGTTCCGAACCAATGACATGGGGATTGTCTTCCTGAAGATAATGCAGTCCTTTTCCAAGATCAACTGTTTTTAGATTTTTGAGATTTTGCTCACACCAGGCGACCATTTTCGATGTTAAAATAGCACCGGGGGTTGCATAAAAAAGCAATTTGGGCAGCGACGACTGCTGCAATCTCCGGTTGTAGCTCTGCACGATTTCAGTAACATCCGCGGGCTGGCCATCGATGGGAATTTCGCCGGGCCATTTCCACACAGGCTTACGATCTTTGAGCCGCCTGTAAGGTTCCCGATATCGGTCCATTTCTTCTTCTGTCAGCGTGCGCACAATCCCTTTGGGAAAAACCTGCTCCACAAACAGGTTCAAAGCCACAATCATAAGCCAGCCAATAACCGGCGTGCGGAAAAGTTTAAACCCCACTCTGAACTCTTTCGGGAAATCATGCCAGCTTGCCGTCCTCAGGATTGCCTCCATAAAGGCAAGTCCCCTGACATTTTCTTCATGTTTCATGGCATAATGAAAACCGAGAGCAGAACCCCAATCATGAAGGACGAGAGTAATGTTCTTTAGTTTCATTTTTTCAATGAAACCCTCTACATAAGTTACATGATCGATGAAACGGTAATCGCTGTTAGGCTTATCCGATCTCCCCATGCCGATGAGATCGGGAGCGATACAACGCCCACAGGAGGTTAAATACGGTATGATGTTGCGCCACAGGTAAGACGACGTCGGGTTGCCGTGCAGAAAGAGGATGGGATCGCCCTCCCCTTCATCAATGTAGTGCATGTTTGCGCCATTTATCTCGATGTAGTTGGACTTGAACGGAAAATCCGGCGAGATTGCTTTGGAGGGCATCGTTTCCCTTTCTGTAAAAAAGTGCACAAAAATTGATTTCCTCAGGCTCCTAAACAGCCGTTTCCAGGGCAAGTTCAATCATCTGATTTAATGACGTTTCCCGTTCATTTGAACTCGCTTTTTCTCCGGTGAGGATATGATCACTTACGGTCAAAATCGACAAGACATTTACGCCATGCCTGGCTCCCAACGTATAAAGCGCCGAGGATTCCATTTCCAGGGCCAAAATACCATATTTTGCCCATAACTTCCAGTAATCTGGATTCTCATGATAGAACCGGTCAGTGCTCAAAATACCACCGACGGTAATATTCAGTTGTCTTTCTACAGCGCGGTCGAATGCTTTTTTCAGGAGAGAAAAAGTCGCTCCGGGAGCAAAGTCCATACCCTGAAATTGCAATTTGTTGATATGAGAATCAGTGGAGGCCGTCATCGCTAAAATAACATCTTTTAATCCGACATGTTTTTGTACACTCCCGCAGGTGCCGATGCGAATGAGACTCTTTGCGTGATACTCGGAGATCAGTTCATTTACATAAATTGAAATCGAGGGGATGCCCATTCCGGTTCCCTGCACAGAGACGCGGCCGCCTTTATAGGTGCCTGTAAAACCGTACATACCACGGACGTCATTGTAACATACAGCATTGTCCAAAAATTTTTCAGCGACATACTTCGCCCTGAACGGATCGCCAGGCAGCAAAACCGTTTCAGCTATATCACCGGGTTCAGCACCGATATGAATGCTCATCATGCTCCTCCTTCATTTTTGGCATTAGACCTGTGCAAAAGTACTCAAATTTTCATTTCAAGCCGGCGCAGGCGCCGGGGAGAAAACCGGTTTTATGCGAAATCAGATTTCTCATCAGGTATCCGCCTGATTCGAAATGATATAAAACTTTAATTTTGCAGAAATCTATTTTGGCAGCCTTCAGATTGCCAGTTGTTTTCGTTTCACTTTTCCGACGATGGGGATATCACCGCACACAGGTCAGACTCAATGTATTCTTTCAACGCAACTGCATTATTTAAACGCTTTTCTTTGGAACCATATAAAAAAGTAACCTTGCGCTTACCTGCGAAGCTAAGAAAACGCCTCACGACCTCGTTGTTTGTGCGAAGTTCGGCAAAATATCTGCACTTGAACTCAGCCCACTTTTCCGGATCATGGCCATACCAGCGGCGGAGTTCATGTGACGGAGCCACTTCCTTTTCCCAAAAGTCGATCTTTGCAGCAACCTTCGAAAGTCCGCGGGGCCACAAGCGGTCCACAAGTACCCTCTTTCCATCGGCGTCATCGGGTGCCTCATAAACACGTTTTATCTGTATTCTCATAGAACGCTGCATACGTCAAAGCTCACCTTACTTAGCGAAAACGTCACTCGACATTTTTAGCATAATCCTCGCCGTAGTACTTACTCGTGATTCTGGTATGAAATTTCACAGCCGAAATAGGTTCATATTTTGGCTCACCCAGTCCGGGAAGAACATCGAGAATTTCATCCTCCCAAACATAAATGGCCATGGGAATCGTAACGCGAGGTTTGCTGTGTAAAACCTGATTCAGCGGTTTACTGACCCGGTGCGTCGTCGAAGGTAATCGGTCATTCGTAATACGCTGCATGTAATCACCGGTATTCAGAATGATGCTGCCTTGCGGCGGATTCAGACGAATCCATTTCATGTTTTTGCGGTTGAGTACTTGCAAGCCATCTACCGATTGTGACGGCAAAATCGTGAACAGGTCCACATCTTCATGACCCAACATGCGGCCGGTTCCTGAAGCTTCATCCTCTTTACTGATGGGAGGGTAGTAATTCAACCTGAAACCGAAATTTGTAGCCTTCAGCTTATGGTCGTAGAGATGAGGGTCAGAGCCCAGGTAGCGTAAAATGCTCTGCATGATGGGTAGTATCAGTTTTTCATGCTCGAGGCAGATATGTCTGAAAAACGGTTCGAACCCCGGTTTTGGCCAGAAATCTTCCTCCCGGTATTCTGAATCACCATCCATATTGAAAGCACGCCGGCAAAACACCCACCCCTCGACAAGATCAGGATGAATAATAGTGGTCTCTTTCATTGGAAAATATCCCTGGTTCACTGACCCGGTTCGTTGCGCCTTGTATTTCATCCGCTCCTCATGTGTGGAGTTTTCAAAGAAGTCGCAAATTTTCTGCTCTGCTTCTTTATGCAATGCCGGATCAACCCCATGACCGGTAAGGACAACAAAACCAAGTCCTTCCATGGCCTCCCCCAATTCTGCGGCAAACGTCTCCTTACCCGTCTTGCCACCGTGAAAAAACTGACTCATATCACAGGTTTTGATGCTCGTCTCAGTATCAAATTCCTCAAGTCCCTCTTTCTCAGAAAGCTGGTAGGTCTGCTCTTTATTTACCTGGTCGTACCGGCTGAAATCCTGGTTGACCGCAGAGATGCCTTTTTCTTGTTGATCTGCCATAATTCACCTTCCTTTCATTTAAATTTTTCTACACAGTGTTTGAACGAAAACACCAATTTCATCCGGTGGTTGCCGGATTCCGAATTCGGCGGTTGCCCTTACCTGTCAACGTGTACCCAGAATTGTCTTTTCGAGAAATCTGGTCTATGCTTGTGTCAGACCTTTCGGCTCCTCGCTTCTACGCTCAAGGTGACAAGCACAAAAGTGAATCCCCCCTTAAGTTGACTACAAGGCAACTGCAGGGTCAAAATTACAGAAACATAAATTTTAGGTCAATCATTACTCCGTGGCAAACGCTCTACAATGTCTTTTCCGTCTAATCTTCATTTCTTTCTGTTGAATATTTGATTCCTTTGTTTTTTGGTCGTGTGGTTTATCCGGAGATAAAATTATAAATATAACTCATAAGAATAAATAAAAGAGCGCCTGGCACCACCCATTTAATCCAGAAATAAAACATGCTTTGCCAGGGTCTGTAATCACTGCCAAACAGTTCCCGAATGATCTCTGATTTACCAAAACCCCAGGTCAAACCGAGTACAGCCAGAGTACTGCCCAGCACCTGCATACCTGACCCAAAAACGAGGTCGAGTATTCCGATTAAACCGGGGGTTACTGAACTTGGAAACATCAGGAGTACCTCTAAAATTCCGATCATGACAATTATTCTGCTTCTGCTAAGAGGCTTTTTCAGACCATCGTTTACACCTCCCGCCAAAACTTCCAATGCTGCGATATTAGAAAGGAAGGCGACCATAAAGAGCGCGACCATAAAAGTACTCCCCAAAAATCGGCCACCGGACATGTCACTAAACAACGTTGGCAGCGTAGAAAAGATCAGGCCGGGGCCAACCGTCATATCGAGACCGAACACAAGAATCGAGGGAATGATAAAGAGAGCAGCGAAAAGCGCTGCCCCGGTATCTCCCAGTGCAGTAAGCACCGCCGATGCGAAAATGTCCTGATCGTCCTTGAGATAGCTTCCATAAATGAGGAGAAATGTACCGCCGAGACCCAGTGAGAAAAACGCCTGTCCCAATGCTGCGAAAACCTGTTTGGCGTGCATGGCCGTAAAATCGGGCTTTAAAAATGTGGCAAACTGCTGCGGAGCACCTTCAAGAGAAAACGCAGTCAATACCAGATAAATAACGATAGCACCAAAGAAAGGCACAAACAGTTTACTCACCGTTTCGATACCTTTGTTCAAACCTCGATGAATCACATAGAGACTCGCGAGCAGGATTGCCACGGCAATGGCATACTGGAGATAGCCATTTGACAACCCGGCATGAAAATCGGCCATATTACCACTGGTAAATCCATGTACGGCTGAAAAGTAAGCGGTGTATATAACGTTTGCGATGACAACAATATAATAGGAATCAGCAACCAGTACCGTAATCAGGAGGACACTGCCGATGACCTTACCCCAAAATGAACCCGCCACAGCGGTAAAGGCGCCTATAGGACCTTTACGTGTTTTTCTACCCAGAACCCATTCGGATATCATCGCCGGAATGCCAAAGAGCATCGTAAAAATGAGGTAGATGAAAAGAAACGCACTGCCTCCGTACTTTCCCATCATATACGGAAAGCGCCAGACATTGCCCAGACCGACCGACACACCGATCATGGTCAGAATGGTTGCTGTATGTGATGAAAATAGTTGACGTTTAGCCAAACATAAACTCCGCTTATTGCACCCTGTGGTCGATGAGGAATGCAGCCAACGCTACAAAACCTTCAATCCGGGCAAATCGAACCCAAAATTTCTTTTGAGCGTATGTCTTCAAATTTTTTCAGGAATCCCTTAATATTTCTGGCGTTTTTACCCCAATCCAGCAGTTGATAAGCTGCACATCTGCTTTCAATGACAACGATGCCTTTTTGAATCGTAATCGTAACAATTTGAGCCCATCCCATTAATGTTGCTCTTACCCGTGCTTCCACAGAGTTAACAGCGCTATCAATAATGTCCCAACCTAACTTTTGCATTGTCTCAGAAACGAGTCGAAGATATTCTTCCGAACTTTCAAAGGAAAACGGTATTACATGCTTTGCACTTTTTGCAAAAGGAAACCCAAATGCCAACGGCCTAACCTTTCAATAGATCAATTGTTAATTTTATACGAAGTGCTAATCTCTGCCGTCTTATTGAGCATACCGGCTACAGAACAATATTTATCTATAGACAGATTTATAGCCCGCTGCACATCTTTTTCACGAATATTATCACCTGAAAAGACATACTCAAGATGAATCCTGGTAAATACTTTCGGGTGTATTTCAGCACGTTCTGCTTCAATGTTAATTTTGAAATCAGTGACATTGACGCGCATCTTTTTTAGAATCAGCATGATGTCCACACCGGAACAGCCGCCCAGTCCCTGCAGAACCAGTTCCATGGGCCCGCTACTGCCTGCTGCCCCATCCTCTTCCGGATGCGTGTCCATTACCACCCAGTGATTGGACTCCGCCATTCCTGCAAAAGTTGTCCCCTGAATACGCTTAATCGTTGCTTTCATAATCACATTTTGAGTTTATTAAATACTGATTGCACGAAACGGCCAATTTTATCCGGCGGCTGCAACGTACAGATTATTTTCGAAATATGGCAATATTAGAACAAAAAATCGCCACCTATGCGTTCCAAAATTTATATTTTGGAATGAAATTGCAGAGAAACTCCGTTTCGATTAACCAATTTAGAAAGACGAAACAAAGTTTCTAAGGCAATTTTACAGGGTTGTCCAAAAAGTCAACAAATGGTGCCACGTCGAATCAGGCTGTGGCCTGATGAGAAATCTGAACCTGAGGCAGAATGTGGCATAAGTAGTTGTTGTTATATGGTACTATGATTGTCGCCTCGCCAGATTCCTCTCCGGCAACTGCCGGATCGGAATGAAAAATCGGGAAATTTCAGACAACCCAAAAGACAGAAACGCAAGTTTTCGAGCAATCACTAAACAATACCCATCTGCTTTCCAACCTTCTCAAAAACACCTAACGCAAAATCCAAATCATCTCTGGAGTGAGTTGCCGAGTTCATGACCCGGATGCGGTCTTTACCGCGAGCAACCGTGGGGAAACTGATGGCCATACCGAAAATCCCGCCATCAAACAACGCTTTGCTGAAATCCCTGGCTTTTTGTGCATCACCGATCATGACCGGTGTGATGGGTGTCACTGTCTTACCGATATCGAATCCAAGTTCCTTCAGTTTTGATTGAAAATAACGAGTATTGTCCCAGAGTTTCTCCACCAATTCACCCGAAACCGTAAGAATGTCCACCGCTTTGATGCAGGCGGCAACATCGGCGGGAGTCACAGCGCTGGAGAACAGAAACGGCCGGGCCCGCTGTCGCAAATAATCAACGATCTTCTGTTTCCCTGAAACGTAACCGCCAACCACACCGAACGCTTTGGAAAGCGTGCCGATTTCAATATCGACTTTTCCGTGCAGCCCAAAATGATCAGCGATGCCACGCCCGGCATTACCGAGCACGCCCTCACCGTGGGCATCGTCTACCATGACCATGGCATCGTATTTACCTGCCACGTCTACGAGATCCGGCAGCGGAGCGATATCGCCGTCCATGCTGAACACGCCGTCCGTAACCACTAATTTCCGCCGGGCGCCCTGCCCCTCTTTTAGTTTTTCTTCTAACGAACGTGCGTCGTTATGAGCATAGCGGATGGTTTTCGCTTTAGACAAACGGCACGCATCGATGATACTGGCGTGGTTCAACTCATCCGAAAAAATCAAATCCTCAGCGCTCATCAACGTCGGAACTGTGGCAGTATTGGCATTAAACCCGGACTGAAATGAAATCGCCGCTTCAACACCTTTGAATTTCGCCAGCTTCTCTTCAAGCTCATTATGTAAGGTCATGGAACCGGCAATGGTACGCACAGCGGCGGGTCCGACGCCGTAGGTCTCAATTGCTTCCTGTGCCGCCTTTTTCAATTCAGGATGGTTCGCAAATCCCAAATAATTATTTGCACACATATTGAGAACTTTTTTACCATCCACATCAACCCAGGCGCCCTGTGCGGTGCCGATGGTACGAATCGTATTAAACAAGCCCTGTTCTTTCAGTTGATTTAATTCGTCATCAAGAAAACTCAAATCGGCCATTTTTTCCTCCAAAAGTATATATTTTATTCAGTAGATTTATTTAATACATGTTTTAAGCAGTCAGCACTATCAAATTATTAACCGGCCTGCATAACCAGCGCCTCGCAGTTGCAAAACCTTGAGTGGCCTTGCATGTCTGTGATTTCGGTAGCAGATGCCAATGCCAGATCCGTCTCAAGCAGCCCTTCGAGTTCAGCCTTGACATCTACGGACCCGACTTCCTTAGCAGAACCGAGGCTGGAGAGAATTATCGTTGTCGCGCAAAGTCGGAGCAGGGTTCTCATTCTCACTCCCGCATCACGCGGCCTAAGAGCGCCTTGACACGATGGTAGTGTTTTACCAGGATGACCGACCTGTTGGTGCTTTTAGCAATTGTCTCCGGGAGGCTGCCGAAAAGAATTTGTGAGTACATCCCGGCACCGGCCGCACCGACCACTACAGCATCGTAATTTTCAGCTTCTTCCAGGATACCCTCAATTACGGAAGAATGGTGAAGTGTTTTGCTGCGCACATCTAACTGGTTCTTCCTATTTATCCGAGTCATGGTATCGTTCAGTACTTTGTTCACTGAATTTACCGTCTCTTCCGCTGCGTCGGGCGGCGCCACACCGCACAAAGTCAGCGACCCTTTCTGATGGCTTATGATTGACGCAAGGTACTGTTCCGCACATCGGGCATGCTCGCCGCCGGCGGTTGGAAGGAGAAATGTTTTCATAGTATTTTCTCCCGCCAGTTTGACCAGCATAACGTCAGAATGGGCGTTCGCGACCACAGCGTCGGTCACTTCGCCGAGAATTTTCTGCCGGGTTGTCCCATAACCTTTCCAGCCCAGAATGATTAATTCGCACTGCCGCTCCCGGGCGGTTTCGAGAATCGCCCGCGCCGCATCGTGCCCGATACGCACCAGCGTGGTTATCGGAACACCCAGGATGTTCGCGCGGGAGGAAGCAAGTTCCAGGATCGATCTTTCCCGTTCAACATAGGCGTCCTCCTCTGACGGCGGCAACTGCTCCGGCACAACTGCGATCCGCAGGGCGACGATTTCACCCTCCCGATCCGCTGCGACGGCTGCAGCCATGTCAATGAGCTGGGCGGCGGTAGTGGGATTTGCCAGCGGTACCAGCACCCGGAATTGACCTTCTTTTACGGCGTAGCGCCCAAGGGCGACCCGCGACGGCACGCCGGGCAATACCGTCTCAGCCGCTTGAGTTCCTTTCCAGGTTAGAAATGCCAGAACGCCCAGTACCAAACTTGTAACAGCCATAAGCACCGGTACCAAATGGTGCAGAATCTGGCTCAGCAAATATAGATTTGCGAGTATACCGAGAGCCGGTAGCAGAGGTACCAAAGGCACACGAAACGGTCTTTTTATATCCGGGAATTTTCGCCGGTGATAGATCAGGCCGCCATTCACAATAATTAATACCAATAGTAAAACCGTATCAGCAAAGTGTGCCAGATCCTCCAGCGGAAGGCTGATCACGAATATCAGGATCATTCCGCCGACCAGCATCACGGAAATTATCGGCGTGCGCGTTTGGGGATTGATGGAGCCGAATTCTCTGGGTAGATGATTCATCTGGCTCATGGAAAGGGTGACCCGCGAGCCGGCCATGATGGAGGCGTTGGAAGCTGAGAGCATCGAGAATATGGCGCCGGCGACAATTACCATTCCGCCAACGGGCCCCAGGAACTGGCGGGCGGCCGTACCCATCGCTGCTTCGGAGTATTCGGTCAGCCTGGCGGCAACCATTACCAGAACGACCAGCGTGTAGAGTAGCGTGACAAGTCCCATCGAGATAAAAATCGCCCTCGGAATTGTCTTGACAGGATTTTTCACTTCCCCGGCTGAGGCGGCGATGGCCGAAAACCCGAAAAAGGTGATAAACACCATGGCAGCCGTGCTTCCGATTTTTGTTATATCGGTGTTGAAATGTTCGATTAGCAGAGCCGTATTCACCCGGGATAACCCGCCGATGACAAACCAGATCAGTAAGAGCACTTTGCTGACGGTTATGATCACCTGAAAACTGCCGCTTTCCTTTGTACCCTTGATATTGAGCAGGGTCAGCAAGACCAGGAATACAACCCCGGCGAGCGCCTTGAACGGCGTTTCCCAAATGAACTCGTAGAAGTAACTCGAAAGGCTGGCGATGTAGAAAGCGCAGGAAGAGGTGTAACCCAAAATGAGAGACCAGCCGACGAAATAGGCCAGGGGCGCTGGAAAGGTCTTCCGGGCGTACAGGTATCCTTCCCCCGATTGCGGGTAAATGGAAACATACTCGCAGTACGTTAATGCAGTAAAAAGGGCGACCAGCGCTGCCAGCAAGAACGCCACGATTGCCCCCGAACCGACATTCCGCACCGCCAGGCCGGAAAGCGTAAAAATACCTGCTGCGATCATTGTGCCAACCCCGATGGCCAGCGCGGTGGTTAAGCCCAAATCGTGGCTTAATTCCGTTTGTATATCAATTGGATTGTGGTTAGAATTTTCCATAATAATATGCGTAATAAATAAATCTGGCCAAATCACCACCCTATGTAAGTAGTACGAGTATGGGCTTTAGCGGATTGGCAATGACATTAGGTTTACCTCGCTGAAACCGTGGCCGTATTGACATTAAACCCGGACTGAAATGAAATCGCCGCTTCAACACCCTTGAATTTCGCCAGCTTCTCTTCGAGTTCATTATGCAAGGTCATGGACCCGGCAATGGTACGGATGACATTAAACAGGCCCTGCTCTTTCAGTTGATTTAATTCGTCATCAAGAAAACTCAAATCAGCCATTTTTCTCTCCTAAAGTATATATTTTATTCAGTAGATTTATTTAACCTGTGGATTATTCATGAATTCTAATGATCATCTGAATTTGGAGTGCATCGTCTGTGACGATGCCGCATTGACGCAGTCAATGCACTCCACACGTAATTCTTAACTTATTTACTATCAAATTTAGATTCATGAATAATCCAGATTAATACACGTTTTAAGCATTAGCAAAAATCAAAGTATTTAATAACTAAATCAGCCCCGCGCCTTTTGCGTCGGCTGAATATGCCTTGTTAGGCACGGGCTGAAGCCACGTGCCACACAAATTCTTTTTTGTTCTGGTCAAGGGCACCCGCGCGGCGAGAATCAAGGAAGTAAATCGTTAGCAAAGCCAGCTCCATGCTTTTTTAAATTTTGTTCAACTGTTAAAGAAATCGGACCGTCACGTGTAGTGACGATAACACACAAACTCACCGGACACGGAATGAATGTGCACTTTACTTTGAAAAATTAAATTAACATTGCCGACCGTAAAAAGTTAAAATCACGCTCGTTCCCCATGTTCCGATGCAGTTGAACGTTAGCAAAAATATAAACACAAGTGTCTTATAAACGTTTTTCCAGTAATTTTTTTTGCTCTTCTGGAAAAATAACATTTGATTCATGTGGCCAATTAAATCTTTCAAAAATCCATATGGTCACTTCCATCGCAATTTGAGCTGCACTTTCCAATATTTTATCACAACTATAAGTCTTACTAAAAACAATATCAGGTATGGTACTTTTATAAACTCCACTTAAATATCTACCCGGTTCCCAA
>CAYVXE010000071.1:10365-22716 GCA_964455375.1 uncultured Calditrichaceae bacterium | reverse complement strand
ATGAAGAGAATTAACCGAACCGTTTTTGCACTCGTTTTTCTGCAGGTCCTGGCATGTTGGTTCACACCCGCAGTTTTCGGGTTTGGAAATAGCCAATCCGATACTTCAAAAACCATCCACCGCATTCAAATTTTCCGCAAAGATGTTTTTGTACCCATTCCCGGGAATCCGGCGTTCCTTTACAGATGGGCAAACGACCTGCATGCCGTGACCAGGGAAACGGTGATTCGGCGGGATTTGCTGTTCAAGGCAGGAGATAAATATGACCCCGAATTGCTGGCTGAAAGCGAACGCATATTGCGCCGTTTGCCATATCTGGGCAGTGCCAACATAACGCTTGCCAATCGATCAAAAGATTCCGTAGATGTGCAAGTCGTGACCCAGGATCAGTGGTCGACGTTGCTCTCTTACATTTTCACAAAAAATCCCGGTCGGACGATTTATGGCGGTGCGCTGGAGGAATTCAATTTCCTTGGCCGCGGCAAGAGGCTGTTCGGTGAGATACGGCATGAAGTGGGGGAGGGAACCCGCTTTACATTCCGGCACACAGATCCCCAACTGTTTGGCAGCCGTTGGACTACCCGTGAAACATTGATTCGCGGCCCGTTTCTCAAAAATATTTCCGCACGGGTGGTGCGGCCGTTTTATGCTCTCGATACAAAATGGGCCTGGGGCACATCCGCTTCCGTGAATGATGAAACAATTCGTCTTTTTTCCGAGAGCTTAGAAACGAGCCGGGTGAAATTGCAATCACAGCGTCTTACGATATTTGCGGCGCGGGCGTATGGGTCACGGTTCCGTAAGAAGCGGCTGCAGTTGAGTTACACGTTCAGAAATCGTAATTTCTCGGCCCTGGGTGAACGTACAACATCTCCGGTTCC
The DNA here is from genome assembly GCA_964455375.1 of uncultured Calditrichaceae bacterium. Taxonomy (GTDB): domain Bacteria; phylum Zhuqueibacterota; class Zhuqueibacteria; order Oceanimicrobiales; family Oceanimicrobiaceae; genus CAYVXE01. The sequence goes on along the minus strand of CAYVXE010000071.1, from coordinate 21,835 downwards.
CGATGATGAATTAATTCACAGTTTGACTCTTGGCTTGACTCGGGAAAGTATTTTGTTTAAAAAGGAAACCAGATTAGATAAATTTCAACGTGTTGAAGATTTAACTCTTGGCAGGATAACGTCGCTGAGTTTTGGCCGAACAGGGTTACCGGTACCGAGCGGTGTTAAACGTTTTGAGGCCGCCTTTCGGCATAGAGAGGCACATGAGATTCTTTCTGACCAGTATGTTTTTGCAGTTATCTCTTTTCGAACCTTGTTTGAAAAAGATACGATCACATCATTGAGGTTTCAGTATTACAATAAACGCCTGTGGCGGCAAACGCTTGCGTTCAATATGGCGTTCGATCATGGGAAGGGTTTGGAGGCAACTAGACAATTTTTGCTGGGAGGAGATTCCGGTTTACGCGGTTTTCCATCACGTCAGTTTTCCGGCAACAAGAGATTTCTTATTAACATGGAGGATCGTTTCTTCTCAGATGTCAATTTTCTCACCGTTGCGCTTGGGGGTGTGGTTTTTGTGGACGCTGGAAATGTTTGGCCTACCGGTCAAAATATTAATTTTAATGATTTGAATTATAGTATTGGTGCCGGTTTCAGACTGGGTTATACCAAATCGCCCGATTCCCGTGTCGGTCGAATAGATTTCGCCTGGGCGCTCAATGGCGGTGGTTTCGCCGTGTCAATTGGCGTTGACCAGGTGTTTTCAATAAACTGATAATCTGAATGATACTTCAGTTACTGATTCTTGAGTTGATCTGTCATTTTAGAGACCGGAGAGCTATGGTTTCAAAATGAAACCATGAGGTTTAATATTGAAACCATTCCAGTTGGAAAGAGCTTTAATGGGTTAAAAAAGTGAGTTGTCGTAATACGAGATAAGTTTTTGATAATAAAGTGACTACAAGGAAATCTTAACCGTTTGTTACGTAAATAGAACAATGGCACGAAAATTGTCTTTATGAACGTGAAACCGAGTGGAATATACATCTGGTAACTCCCCTAATTCCAGATGTATAAACTCTCGGTTTTTTTTATATCTATTTTTTGACAATTAAATATAAACCGAACAGCACCAGTAAAAATGGCAGAAAAGGTCCGAAAATAAAAAATGGTGCAAATACTGCGGTTAATACGCCGGCGGTTAGAATTACCGGAAGGAATAGAACGAATATGACGACCCCGAAGACAGCTCCAAGTATTTGAAATGGGATGGTCAGGATGAACACACCGGTTTTGAACACGATGGCAACTAATTTAAAAAACAACAAAAAGCCGCCGAAAAGAAGTAAAATAACTGCCAGTTCCATTTTTCCCTCCCGATTGAATTGTACCAATGAATAAAATGAATGTTGTCTTATTATTCAGACGACAGGAATAAGGATTTGTTTCCCCAATAATAACCTTTATACCTTACTGATTTCGACCTGTTCTACCGTTTGCTCAATCATTTCACCATTCATTTTTGAATTGAACGTGTGTTGAAATTTTTCACTCCAGTTGTCGAGAATGGCGTAAACGACGGGTACAACGATGAGCGTGAGAAAAGTGGCCACGGCTAAACCAAAAATAACGGCTACTCCCATGGGGCCCCACCACTGTGAGCTTTCACCGCCGATGTCAAATCTGAAATGTCTGAAATCAAAATTAAGTCCTGTGGTTAAAGGGATTAAACCGAGAATGGTGGTGATGGCAGTGAGCAGAACCGGGCGCAATCTGGTTTTGCCGCCAATGATGATGGCTTCGATTTTAGGAATGCCTTTTTCTCTGAGCTGCTGGATATAATCGATGAGCACAATCGCATTGTTTACCACTACGCCTGCTAAACTGATGACTCCGATACCGGTCATCAGGATACCAAAAGGCAGCCGTGTGATGATGAGACCCCAGAACACGCCAATCAACGAAAGTACTACAGACACGAGGATGACAAATGGTACCACTACTGAATTGAATTCATAGACCAGAACGAGAAAAATTAAAAAAATTGCAATGAGGAAAGCATGGCTGAGAAAGTCTTTACTTTCTTCCTGATCCTTATTTTCACCTGTATATTTGATGGTGTAGCCCGGTGGTAATGGGAAGGTGGAAATTTTATCCTGCACGTCCTTTAATACATCATTGGCCAGACGTTTGGAGACATGTCCCGAAATTGTGACAACGCGTTTTAAGTCTTTATGTTTTATGGATGTGAACCCACCGGAAAATTCAAAATCTGCAATGGAAACAAGGGGTATTTGAGTACCTTCATGAAAGATGGTAATATCCTTTAAGACGTCAAGACGGTTGCGGGTCTGCTTTTTTAAACGCACCGTAATGTCGTATTCATCATCGGCGATGCGGTATTTGCTGGCCTCGGTCCCGTAAATGGCGGTACGGACTGTCGATGCAATTTTTGAGGTCGTTAAATCATGCAAGGCAGCTTTTTCCCGGTCGATATGGATTTTTAATTCCGGGCGTCCTTTATCATAATCGTCTTTTAAATCAACTAATCCGGGAATTGATTTGATGTTTCTGCGAATTTCGGAGGCGAGGTTTCCGAGCACATGGAAATTGTCTCCGGATAATTCCACATTGATCGGCGGTCCGGTTGGCGGTCCCGTAGCAGGCTTGTTCACTTCGATTCTTGCACCAGGGATATGTTCGATGTCACGACGGATCTCCTGCATGGTTGTCTCGGATGATTGGTGCCTCTTCTCTCTGTCCACAAATTCAACGGTCAGGGTGCTTTTATGCGGCGTGCCACCGCCACCGCGTGAAAAATTCATGTTACCACCGGCACCTTCAGCACCGACATTGGCCACATAACTTTTGATGTCCTGTGCGTAAGCAGGCATTTTTGCTTCCACCTGCTTCATGATTCTGTCGGACTCTTCCAGCCGCGTACCGGTGGGAGCTGTGATATTGACCATGATCTGTGCGGGTTCAACATCCGGGAAAAATTCAACCCCTTTTCCTAAAAAAGCATAAAGAACCGCGGTCAGGAATAGAAATCCAAAGGAAAGAGCAATGCTGCGTCCACTGTATTTTAATGCAATTTTCAGGAGGCGTTCATACTTTCCTAAGAGTTTGTTAAAATATTTGTGCTCTTCCTTTTTCGAAGCTACTTTCATGAACACTTCACAAATGACGGGGTTGAATGTGAAAGCAACAAACAACGAAGATGTGAGCGTGATAATCAGTGTGATGGGTAAATAGCTCATAAATTCGCCCATTATACCCGGCCAAAAAATCATTGGGGCAAAAGCACACAAAGTGGTTACCGTGCTGGCCGTAATTGCTTCCGCAATTTCATGTGCCCCCTTTTTGGCAGCTTCAAAGGCACTGTAACCCTCTTCCCGGTGACGATAAATATTTTCCACCAGGACGATTGCATTGTCAACTAACATACCCAGGGCAAGGATCAGGCTGAACAGGACGATCATGTTGAGGGTGTAGCCCATCGCCTGGATGACAATAAAAGAAATGAGCATCGAAAAAGGGATCGCCACAGCTACAAACAGTGAATTCCGGAAACCGAGAAAGGCAAAAAGAACCCCGATAACCAGGAACAAACCCGATATGATATTGTTCTCCAGCTCTGAAACCATGCGGTGAATTTCCTTTGAACGGTCTGCTGTAATTGAAATATTGACGCCGTGAGGCAGATGCTTTTTATCTTCCCGGATGGTTTCCTTTACTTTGTCGGAGATGGCGATCAGGTTTGCACCGGATCGTTTTTTTACACGGAGCGTAATACAGTTTTTGCCGCCTTCGCGGGATAAACTTGTTTTCTCTTTGTAACCGTAGACGACGTTTGCAATGTCTTTGATATAAATTGGCGTATGGTCAATGGTCTTAACGACCAGACCTGGAATGATACTTACATTGTTGAATTCTCCTGGAATTCTCACCAGATATTTCAAGTTTCCTACTTCGATTGAACCGCCGGGGATGGTTTTGTTCTCATCTTTTATGGTGTCGATGATATCTTCAAACGCGATGTTGTAGTATTTTAGTTTTTCCAGATCGACATTTACCTTGACCTCGCGTTCCAACCCACCGCTGATGGTCACGTCCAGAACGCCGGGGATCGTTTCAAATTCATCTTCGAATTGTTCGGCTAATTCTTTAAGCTTAACCAAATCGTAATCGCCGGAGATATTCACCAGCATGATGGGAAATTCCGATAAATTAATTTCGTTGATCACCGGGTCTTCAGCATCATCCGGAATTTCCGGTTTTGCTAAATCCACTTTATCACGAACTTTTTGTAGCGCCTCGTCAATATCGATGTCCGGGTTAAATTCAACCTCAATGGAAGAAATGCCTTCGCTGGAGGTGGAACGAATTTCCTTCACATCGGTAATTCCCTTGAGTTTTTTTTCGATGGGTTGTGTAACCAGTGTTTCTATGTCCCCGGGGGCAACGCCGAAATAAGGTGTGGAGACAAGAATAATCGGAATGGTAATGGAAGGCGTGGATTCCCTTGGTAACGTGTTATATGAGATAAACCCCATGATCACTAAAATAACCACCAGAACAAAGATGGTTGGTTTGTGTGTTAAAGAGAAATCTATCGGTTTCATCTGTTTTTCCGTTTAGAATTGCGTGAATTGATTCGGACTAATGATGAATGGTAATTCTTTCGCCGTCGACGAGATCCCGGTGCCCCACAATAATGAGTTGCATGCCGGGGCTCAATCCCTTCTTAATCCAAATTTTGTCATTGTAAGCGCCGCCGATTTCAATTTGATGTTTCTGAGCGGTTTCCCCATTTACCGTAAAAACGATCTTGCTGTTTTCCGTTTCAATTATCGCATCTCTGGGGATAACGACGACATTTTGAATATTCGATTTGTTGATTTTTATGTTGGCAAACATTTGCGGTTTTAGCTCACCGCCAGGATTCTTTAATCTGATTTCAATGGGAAAGGTCCGGGTGCTTTTGTTGATGCTTGGTCCCACGAAAGTAATTTTCCCGGAGAGAGTTTCCTCTGGTAATACATCAAACGTGATCTGTGCCTGCGTGCCTTTCCGGACGTCGAGAATATAATTCTCGGGAACACCGGCGGCAATTTTTACATAATCCGTCTTTACAATGCGGAAGAGCGGTTTTCCCGGAAGAATGAATTCACCAACTTCCACAAGTTTATCATCGATGAATCCGGAGAAAGGACTGTTGATTTTCATTTTCTCCAGTTTTGCTGCCAGCATATCGAAACGCGCTTTGTCACGCTCGTAAGAATATTTGTAATCCAAATATTTCTGTTCGGGTATGACGTTGTCTTTATATAAATTTGCCTGTCGCTCATACGTCACCTTGCTTAACAGATACGTTGATTTAGCCTCGTTGTAACTGGCCTGCAATACCTTGCTTTTGAGGATGACCACTGTCTCGCCACGATGTACCCAGGCCCCCTTTTCTTTTAAGAACCGTTGGATGACCCCTTGTTCTTCCGCACTGACCACTGTTTTTAAATCTGCATTAACCGTCCCGGTGACGTCTATGAATTCTTCAAAGTTTTGAGGTCGCAGCGTTGAGACTTCCACGTCGGAGGCTTTTTCTAATTTGCCGTTTGCACCTGCTGCATCTTCTTTGTCACTCCCGCATGCCATGAAGCTAAGTGGAATGAGGAAAATGAAAAACGCTGCTTTGACTTTTTTCTTGTTGAACATTTAATGTCTCCCGATTGCTTTGTCCAATTCTGCTACCGCAATTTTATAGTCGACGATGGCTTGAATATAGTTTGACCTGGTGATGTTTAGTGACAAAAGGGCGTCGTCGAGTTCGAGTTGCGTGCCGACCCCTTCATTGTATTGCTTCTGTGAAATGTAGAGCGCCCGTTCGGCTTGTTTAATTGCGTTTTGTTGGACCTGGACGCGTTTTTCAGACTCTTTGATTTTCAGTACAGTAGATGAGAGATCGATTAACATCTGATCCTTAAATTGCTCCGTCTGATGTAACGAATTCTGATAGTTGATCTTCGCTTGTTGCAATTTTGCATACTTTCGAAATCCACTGAAAAGAGGAAATTCCAACCGTACAGAACCGCTGATGCTGGACTGAAAACCATCACCGAAATCATACTTGTCAGATTGTGCGATGGTTTGATACGTTCCGTTTAAAAAGAGTTTTGGAAATAATTCTGCCCGGTTCACACCAATATTTTGTTCCAATATTTTCGACTGTAATTGCAACTGTTTGAATTCCGGTCTTTGTCGCAGCGCTGATTGTTGAATTTCTTCGATTTTTGGAATATTTACTGCTGCGAATGTGAGCTCCTCTGCAATAAAAATATTTTTTTGTAAATTTAACCCCATTATTTCTTTCAACTGGTTTTTGGAAGTTTCCAGAGCATTTTCACTCTTAATAACCTGCGGTTGAAGGTTGGTATATTTTACCCAGGCTCGAAGCGTGTCTAATTCGGAGACCTGCCCCTGTGCAAAAAGTTTGCGGGTGTTTTTCAGGTTAGCAAGTTGTTGCTGTAGCGACTGTCGATTAATTTTCAATAATTTTTTGTTTAATTGCACCTGATAAAAGGCTTTCTTTGTGTTGAGCACCAAATCTGATTCCACAGCACTTAATCCTTGTGCGGAAAAAGTTTTAAAATAATTGGCCGCCTTGATTCCTGCGGAAATTTTACCGGCTTGAAATAGTGGCTGGTCTACCGAAAGAGTCAGCAGATAAGAATTTCTTGAACCGATACGAAAGGCTGTTTGCTCGCCGGTGCTCGGATTGGGAAAGAAAAATACCGGCAATTTGAAGTTGCGAGTGTAGAGTCCGCTTAATTTGATTTCCGGTAGAGCGTCAGCCCAGGCTTCACGAATCTGTGCATGTGCATCTTTTAGATTGTTTCTTGAAATGAGAATGGATTCATTGTTTTTTAAAGCTAAATCGATGGCTTTCTGAAGGTTGATTCGTACTGTGCCATTGGATTCACTTAGCCCCGTTGTCGAAAGCAACATGGTCCAAAGGAATGGTAAAAACAGCCGTTTATTAAACATAAGATTTCCTCTGCTTTGCTTGATCGGATTCTGTCGGTTTAGCGACTCCTTCAAAAAAGATGCGCTTGATGAAGGCGGATTCATTGTGCAAATTGTACGTAGCCGGTTCACGCACATCGTGGATAATAGCAAAATGAATCATACCAAATAATGCTTCCGCCAATTTTGACGGATCGATGGACTTAAATTGTCCTGCTTTAATCCCTTCATCAAAAATAATGGACAGGTAATGCGTAAAGCTTGTTTCCTCATGATGGAATTTATGAAACATGTCATCATTCAAGCTGCGAGCGAGGTTGTTTCTTTCTGTGTGCAAAATACTGAATAGCTGCCGATGCTCTTCAAAAAAAATGAAACTGGCGTCCACATAGGTTTCCAGTTTTTCCCGGGGAGTCGATTTATCCTTCAGAGCGTTTTCCACAAATGTGCGAAACCGATGAATCCCGCGGATGATTACGCTTACAAAAAGCTCTTCTTTGTTTTTAAAATAATTGTAAAGGGTGCCCTTGCCGAATTCGGCAACTTCAGCAATTTCATCAAGTGTCGCCTTGCCAAATCCTCTTTCTGAAAAAACCTGGCGCGCGGCATCGAGAATCGCTTCTCTTTTGGCGATGCGTTCACGTTCTTTACGACTAAGTTGTGTGTTCATGTCATTTCGTATTTAATTGGCTTGTAAATATTGACTGATTGGTTAAAATGTGACTGGTTGGTCAATATAAAGCATTGTACCGTTGAAATCAAGAATTTGTTTCATAAAAAGGAAGATTTTGTGCAGGGGAATCAAAAGAGTCTTCGGCTTTGAACGTTTTTTGCATGTTGCAACCGGTGAAACGAGCGGGTTATTTTTTGTGGATTTTTTTTGCGACTTGCCGGTATGCTTCCCGAAACGGTACGCCATTCTGTACGCGTTTGTAAACGTTTTGCGTGGCAAAAAGCTCTTCGGTTAATCCATTCTTGCAATTTATTTCATTTACTGTCAAATTCTTGAAAATGAGTGTGGTAATGCTCAGACTCGACAGTGTCATTTGGAAAGATGTGAAAACCGGCTCTTTGGTCAGTTGAAGATCGCGGTGGTAGCCGGAGATCAGATTGCTGGTGAGCGACTTAAGTTGAAATTCCTTTGCCACGACGTTATGATATTTTGCCCGCAGTAGTTCGAGGACATCCGGATTTTTTTTCTGTGGCATGATGGAACTTCCCGTGCAAAATTCATCTGGTAATTCTATAAATCCGTATTCCGGCAAACTGAAAAAGATCAGGTCGGTGGCCATTTTGTTTAAATCGAACATGATCTGGCTCAATGTATGCAGAATCGTTGCCTCGAATTTTCCGCGGCTGTTTTGCGCGTAAATGGGATTCGCTTGTATTTTGGAAAACTGCAGGTCTTTGGCGGTGAATTCCCGGTCCAGTTGCATGGGAACCCCATACCCGGCGCCCGTACCTAAGGGGCTCTGGTCAACGAGTTGCAACGCGGTTTTCAGGAGTAGTTTGTTGTCTTCCATTGCGTCGATGATACTGTTGACCCACAGATTTATGGACGAGGGCATCGCCTTTCTGGTGTGTGTCCAGCCGGGAAAAGCGACGGTTTTATATTTTGCAGCAAAGGAACGCATAGCTTGCTGCAGCGTGTCGATTTCTTCGTCACAGGCATCTAAAGCATCTTTGTAAAACAATCGCAACGCGGTGAGAACCTGGTCGTTGCGGGAACGGCCGGTGTGTATTTTCTGACCTGTTTCACCTAAGTTTTGAGTAAGATGATTTTCAATAGCGGTGTGGCAGTCTTCATCTTCCTGTTTGATTGTGAAGTTTCCTTCAGCAGCCAGGGTTTTTATGTTATTCAATTCGTCCACCAGCGCTTCGACTTCAGTGGCCGTTAAAATACCGGTTTTCCCCAACATCCTTGCATGGGCGATGGAAGCGGTACAGTCGTAAGTCAGTAACTGCTGGTCGAGAAGATAGTCATTGTCCACCGTGAATGCTTCTATCTGTTTGTTGAGCGGAACCCCTTTTTGCCAGAGTTTCATATTCAGGAATCCTCATTTGCCTTTTTGCGCCAGGAGTACGGCTTATGTTTTCGTAGAACCAAATGATGCGCTTTTAAGCGAATGGCATTGATGTTGATAAAGCCGCGTGAATCGGTGGCGTCGAAACCGCCTTCCACTTCCATACTTGAGAAGTCCTGCTGATAGAGCGAGGTCGGGGAATCTCGTCCGACGATGGTGACGTTTCCTTTGTACAAAGCCACCAAAACTTTACCGTCCACAGCTTCCTGACTCTTATTGAAAGCACTCATGAGGAAGTCCATTTCCGGTGAAAACCAGAAGCCGTTGTAAATGAGTTCGGCAAATTTCGGGATGAGCATATCTCGCAGGTGTGTCACTTCCTTGTCCATCGCGAGTCCCTCCAAATCCCGGTGTGCGGCCCAGAGAATTGTCGCTCCGGGGGATTCATACACACCTCTTGATTTGATGCCGATATAACGGTTTTCCACCATGTCCACGCGCCCGACACCGTTTTTGCTTCCAAGTTCATTCAGATACAAAAAGAGATTCAGTGGTTTGCTTTCTGTCCGCTTGTCTTCAAGATTGACGACTTTAACCGGATTTCCATTCTTAAAATGAATTTCGATGGCGGTCTCTTTATCCGGCGCTTTCTGGAAAGAGGAGGTCATCGAAAAGACATTTTCATCCGGACGCAATAAAGGGTCTTCTAAAATGCCGGCTTCATGACTGATGTGCAGGAGGTTCTCATCTTCACTGTATGGCTTTGCTTTCGATGCTTTCACAGGAATACCGAAATTTTCTGCATAATTGATGAGGTCGGTACGTCCTTTGAATGTTTCTAAAAACTCAGGGTCTTTCCACGGCGAAATAATTTTGATGTTCGGGTTGAGCGCATAGTAGGTCAGTTCAAATCGTACCTGATCATTGCCCTTACCGGTGGATCCGTGCGAGACGTATTGCGCACCTTCTTTCGCGGCGATCTCGATTTGTTTTTTCGATAGAAGCGGTCTTGCTAACGACGTGCCAAGCAGGTATCTGCCTTCATATAATGCGTTACCGCGTAATGCCGGAAAGATGTAGTCAGTGACAAATTCTTCACGTAGATCTTCCACGTAAACGTTGGACGCTCCGGTATCGTAGGCCTTACGTTTAACAGCCTCAAAATCCTCTTGTTGTCCCACATTGCCCACAAAACAAATAACTTCAAACCCTTTTTGAATGAGCCATTTCAAAATAACCGACGTGTCTAAGCCTCCGCTGTACGCAAGTACGACCTTTGGGTTTTTCATGATAGTGATCCCTAGATAAAGTCTGTAAATAGAACGTAATATGTTAAAAAAATGAAACCGAGTCAAGCGAAAAAACGACTGAATAAACAAATTCGGGAATTAACAGGCTGTCACACAATCGTCTCAAATTTGAAAACGGTAGCGCCAAGTTCATATATCCTGAAAAGTTTTAGATTGAATTATTCAAACGACTCTGAAACATCGTAATATTTGCTGAATAAACTCACTCAGCGTCTGTAGCACGACATTCATGTCGTGGAGCTTCAGGCTAATCTCAGGACTTAAATGTAGAGTTACGCATCTGCTTCTCTTTTTAGACGCCCCCGACTACGTGCGGCACAAGCTGGCCTGTAGCGCTAAACCCACTGAAGTGGGTTCTACAAACTTAACCGGACAATCGTGATTCTTCAAAAATCGCTGGTCATCATTGCTTGTTGGTTATTCAAGAAATGATTTAAGAACGCCCATTAGCGATTGACGACTTGAGAACATAAAACCCGTTCATTTGATTTTCTGCTTGCAGGCTGTCCCAAAAGCCCACTCAGCGTCTGTAGCACGACATTCATGTCGTGGAGCATGAGTGTAATTTCTCGACATAAATGTCGAGCTACATATCTCCTTCGTAGCCTGCACCTTGCTTCGTTACCGTTTAAAGAAAATTCATGAATGGTCGAGGTTAGATTGCTAAACTGCTTCTTGATTAAAATTGTTCGAATTCATATACTGATATATGCCAGAAACCAGCGTCATTATTCCTACGTTCAACCGGCTTGCATTTTTAAAAGATGCCATTGATTCCGTTTTGCAGCAGACGTACCGGGATTTTGAATTGATCGTTGTCGATGATGGGTCGACGGACGGGACGCAGGCTTACCTGCATTCTTTGGGTAACGTTTTGCAAATCATATACCAGGAGAAAAAAGGCCCCGGTGCGGCACGAAACTGCGGCATCGAACGGTCGTCCGGTGAATATATTACCTTTCTTGACTCGGATGATCTCTGGCAAAAGAATAAACTTGCCGTGCAGGTGGAAGTGATGAAAGCCACCGATGCGATGGTCAGCTACACGGATGAAATATGGATTCGTAGAGGCGTGCGGGTGAACCCCAAAAACAAGCACCGCAAGTACTCCGGCTGGATTTTTGAGCACTGTCTGCCGCTTTGCATTGTCAGTCCCTCATCTGTGCTGATGAA
>CAYVXE010000071.1:0-10265 GCA_964455375.1 uncultured Calditrichaceae bacterium | reverse complement strand
ATCCGGCATTTTGCATAAATCAGAAAACCGGTTTTTGCGTCGAGAAAACGGTGCAACCAACGGGGAATGCGGATTGGAAACGAACGTGCGGGAAAGAAGTGGAGGAAGGTTTCGTCAACCTGGAAATGCGGTTTTAACATCGACAAAAATTCTTTTTTTGAATACGCTTTTCCCACCTGATTCTCTTTTCCGTCAAACAGCCTGACGGTCCCGTTGACGTCATCGCTTGAATAAATATTTTCCCGGACCGTAGCCAAGATCGAGAATCGCTGATTGTTTGATTCTATTGGAAAAATCCGCTGGTGTCCATGCGTCCGGCAAAACAATCGTTGATATAGACCGTGCGATGGTTTTCAAAGAACTCCTTGCTACCAACCCGAAACTTTGATTCTCCGGCGAAAAGAGGGTTTGACCCCCAGAATTTTCTGACCTCTTCAATGGATTTTTCTGCGTTTTCTGTTTTCATTAAATTGCGATATGTTGTTTTATTTTGTTTTCTGGAAAATTTGAAAACCGATATCTGTTTTAATGATGCCGCTGACTTCTCCTTTTTTCAAACCGGCAATCACTTTCTCGAATTCTGGCCTCAGATCGCCCTTTTTGAAATAGCCAAAGTCACCGCGGTTCGCAGCAGTGACCTTGTCCAAAGATTTCGCTGCTGCAATTTGTGCAAAGTCGCCGCCTTTTTTGATTTCATTTAAAATTTCCTGTGCTTCGGCTTCCGTTTTCACGACAAGATAACGAGCACGCATATAGTCGGGGTCTAAAGATTTGTTCATATCTTCCATGAAATCCGGATTGATTTTTAAGCCAAACCGCTCTGCCGCTTTGGCGTGCTGCATGGCCATGCTATAGTTTAAGATTTCGTAATAGGAATAAGCTAAATTGTTGTGTGCCACAGCATTGGCCGGTTGTATTTTTAAGACGCGCTCAAATGATTGAATGGCAGAATTGATGTCACCTTTGGCAATATAGGCCAGGCCGAGGTTATTAAATGATTCGGTATTTAAAGTGTCCAGAGCTGCAGCTTTTTGATGCATTTGTATGCTTGAATCAATTTTCCCTATTGTGCGGTAGGTGATGCCGAGATTGTTCAGAGCGAGTACCATATCGGGAAACAGTTCCAAAGCTTTTTTATAATCCGTAATCGCCTCTTTATACATTCCCTTTGCATGATGTGCTAACCCTAAGTTGTTGTATGCCCTGGCGTATTTTGGATTTAATTGTGTGGCTATTTCGGCTTCTTTTATTGCCAGATCAGATAATCCTACAGAATACAGTGCAAACGAAAGGTTACTATGCGCTTCCGGATAATTTTCCTGATTCTTAAGAGCCAGTTTATATTCGTTGATGGCCGCATTATATTTCCCCAAGGCTAAATAGACGACTCCCAGATTGTTATGCGCCAGAGGATTGTCAGGCTCGAGAGAAAGCGCCTTTTGGTAAAGTGCAATCGCCGGGTTGGTTTGACCGTTAGAATAGTAGATAAATCCTAAATTGATGTAGGCTTTGGCGTACGTCGAGTCCTTCTTCAGAATTTCTTTATATTTATTTACGGCGTCATTCACCTTGCCTTCAGTTATGAGTTTCATGGCCTGTTCGTTCAGTTCATCTGCTGTTTGGGCAAAGATCATTTGACTCAACGACAGCAAGAAGACCAGTGTTAAATTAGCAAAGATCAATCTTTTCATTTTGATACTCCAACGAAGTTGCAATGTTTGTTTGAAATAGTCGTTTCTGCCGCCTTGTTCCTGCCGGGCAGTTGTTTGGGCTTTTAACCAGATTGAACATAATACCTTGATGGGTAAAATGCAAGTTAAAAGTGGCTTCTTATCGGTGACTTTTCAAGTAGAAAATGGGGCGCTAAGTCGCTATCGTTGTATTTATTGTTGCATTTTATAGTAAATGCCATTAAATTAAATGTTAAATTTATTTAAAAAAGTGGAATGGTAATTGGGGGGCCGGCTGTTAAAATAAATTAACATTAATTCATCATTTGACAGTTTCGCCGCAATCGACAAAAGTTCCTTAGTTATATTTTAGGTAGTAAGGTGTTTCCTGACTATGCGCTTACGCAAGGTCAGGTGCTGCAGGAATTTTATTTTCAGGAGAATGATTATGTATTCAATCATTTTAGTTATGTTACTGTCCTACCTGATAGGTTCATTTCCGTCTGCGGTTGTGATGGGAAGAATGACGTGGCGCATTGATATCCGTGAATTTGGCAGTAAGAATGCCGGTGGTACGAACGCATTTCGCGTTCTTGGATGGAAGGCCGGAGTTATTGTCGCTTTAGTTGATGTGGGCAAGGGGATTCTGGCAGTGCTGCTGGTATCGAAAATCAGAATTGACCCGGTGTTTGTAAGCAATGAGCTTGTCCAAATACTGGCAGGAGGATCGGTCATTATCGGGCATATTTGGACAGTTCTTGCCAAGTTTAAAGGAGGAAAGGGTGTGGCCACGGCAGGTGGTGTGCTTATCGGGCTTTGCCCCTGGGCGGCTGTGATCTGTTTATTTATTTTTTTGGTTACGGTTTTTGCAACCCGGTATGTGTCTCTGGGCTCAATGGTTTCAGCATCAGCGCTACCTTTGATTTTAATTTCTTTTAACCGGTTTTTGATGGAAGATGTATCGCATTCTTTTATCATGTTCAGTTTTTTTGTCAGTGGTCTCATCGTTTTTAAGCACCGGGCTAACATCAAAAGATTATTGAATGGGACCGAGAACCGGTTTAGTAAAAATCCGTTTAATCGAAATATTTAAATTTGATTAAAAGAAATGAACACTGATTACACAGATGCAAACGGATTAGGCAAATTACAAAAGCTTTGGACTGTAGGATCATAAACATAAGAAAAGAATCTGTGAAAGTCCTTTACATCTGTTAAATCTGTAATCTAGATATTTGTGGCTTCGAATTATTTATTGTGAATTTTGATAAAATTTAATACAGGAGGAGGATATGGCGTTATTTTGTACGGAATGCGGAAATGAATTGAAAGAGAGTGCCCGTTTTTGTCATAATTGCGGTGCCCCTGTCAAAGGACAGAATGGGGATTCGGTGAAGGCAGCCGGAACGTCGAAAGTAGATTTGCCGCATCAAAGTTGGTTGAACAAATATGGGGCATATTTATTTATTCCGGTGTTCATATTGATTGTGGTTTTGCTTTTCTGGAAAAATCAGGATCCTGGCAGCTTAAGCGCCCCCACTGCTACGTCAACCAGCCAGAACCAGGCGATGTCTGCCAACATGGAAAAGGTTCATGAAATGCTCGACCGATTGAAAAAGGCCGTTGAAGAGGACCCGAAGAATGTTGCAGCAATGGATAGCTTGGGAAACATGTTTTACATCGCAGGCAGTTTTGCAAAAGCGCGGGAATATTTTGAAATGCATCTTGCGGTAGAGCCTGATAATAATCAAACCAAAATATATTTGGCGAGAACATATTTCAATCTCAAAAATAAAGATAAGGCTATTGAAATTCTTCAAGGGATTTTGGATAAAGAACCGGATTTTGTTTTTGCTTTAAGCGATCTGGCTGATATTTATGATTCCATACACGAGCATGATAAGGCACGGGAGTACTGGCAGAAAATTATCTCTGATTACCCTGGAACGCAGTTCGCTTTAGATGCTCAGAAGCGGTTGAATGAACAGAAGACCGATGAGTGATCGATCGATGAGGTTTGTCCGAAGTAATGTGAATGGCTGCTTAAAAGTTATTATTATTAGGCAGCCATTTTTGTCATTGTGCCGGTCTTTCAGAGCTTCCTTCCTGTTGGCTGCGCTGTTCTCAGGTGATGTCCCCGCTCAACCTGACTGCTAATTTTTGTGGAATGCAGAAATACGTAACGCTGATAGATGGGTTTTTTCGGCGTGACTTTTTGTAGGGATAGATCGTTCTGGTGCGATGAGAGAATTTCTCGAGGATAACATAGCCGCCATGAGTAGCGCATTTGTGCCAGCTCCAGGTCGCCGGTTCAGCACCCTCGTCCTCAGAGGGTCTCAAGCCCTGTCCCGATATTTCATGCACATACCGGAAACCTGCATGATAGGTGTTCCAGGCGCTATTTAACAAATCATCGTCGTTTAAAGCGGATTCTTCCGTAAATATCAGAACGATGCCGGCTTCCTGATACTGCCTGAAAACTGCGATCATTTTTTCATTCGTTTGTCGACGAATTTCATGAAAACCGTTACCAACCATCATGACTGCAGATTCTGAGGATAGATTTTGCTTTTGCAGGTATCCGATCACCCGCTGCGGTTCACCGATATCAGCACAACGGATGAACTGCATGTTGGTGGGTAAATCTCCCTTTTTTTGCTGTTCGATGGCTTGTTCGATCGCCGCGTCTTCAAGATCGGCGCCGAAATAGCGAATGGTTTTCTCGCCGCTCCTCTCAAAACGCTGCCGGGTTGCTTCGCCCTGGCCCACAGCATGTTCAATGAAGACATCATACTGGAATTTGCTCTCTTTGCAAAATGCATCTAATGCACTGTTTGCCGCTTGAAATGTTTTGCGATTGGCGTCCTGACTGGCAGCGACATTTTCGCCGCGGCAAACCCACGATTGCACCCATGTTGAGGTCAGGATTACAGGTAGATTAGTGAGATAGGGATGGTACGCTGCAATGATACCGAAAGGACCTGGCCCTCTTGCAAAGACTCTCGCACCTAATTGCGTAACCCGGTTATTTTTGATCAAATAGGCTGAGTCAAAGATGCGGTTCAGTTCCGGAAAGATTCCGGGTACATGTGCCGCGAATGACACGCCTTCTTTAAGCTGTCCGGTCAGCTCATTGACCCTCAATCCGAGTACAAGCAGCACTAACCGATAGCCCAATTCTATTTGATAATAATTGGCAATCCAGCTACCGGTGGGGCGCGGTTTGGCTGCGAAATCGAGCCAGTCTTGCAGAAATCTCCGGGAAGAATTGTCCCGGCTTTTTCCAGAAAACCAGTCAGTTATTTTTCCAACCATATTTGTCTGATAATTTTTTTTCAGTGGCTGTACCATCCGGAATACGTCGTCAATGTGTTTGTTTTTCGTAATCAGGAAACCGGTAGCTGTCGTCGTAAGGTACCCTCGCGCATGGAGAAAATGTAAATCAATTTCCAACTGTTTGACATTCAGCCCTTGCATTTTAGCAAAAAATGGGGGCTTCAGAACCTGTCCCGACAATAGCCAATCCAGCGTACCCAACTGTTTGTGTGCAGACAAGACCTGGCGCAAAACCCACAAATCGGGCGGCGCCGTGATACCTGCCGTGAAGACGATAGTGCGCAAAACTTTAATGGCGCGGTTTACGGATTCCCTTTCATCCGACGCGGTATCAAAGTTGGGTAATTCTTTTTCAAGAATGTTCAACCAGGAAAGAACCGTTTCTCCATCCTCAAACAGGTGGCAGACCTGGCCAATAAAGAGCTGAAAACAACCGTCGCAAATGTAGGGATACCCGGCAGAACTGATGTGGGTCTCTCCCGTAACAATATCGATGAGCACATCCGAACAGGGGTGAGTTTTGAGAGACGCAAGCGCCTTCAAAGAATTCCTTATTCTTAACGCTGAAAAGAGCATTGCTTTACCGTCATTGAATGCAATCAATTTCTGTTTTCACTACCCTGTGAAACAGAACCCTGGGCACTTTTATTCACTCGACTGAACAAAGCAGCGCTTTGCAATGTACAAAAGGGGTTATGAGGAAAAAGGGTGTGGGATAGGAAGGTAGCGACAATTATGAATGACGAATGTGTAAATTTTGAGTCAAGCGGGCGCCTGGAGGACAAATCGCAAAGGTGTGCTTCTTGTTCCCAAATGGCAACGAGCGTGAAAGACGAAAATCCCAATATTAACGTTCAAATGATCAATAATTAGCTAACTCCGATTTTTCGGTGTTCTCCGGTGACCTTCGGTGTTTCATGAAATGCTCATGCAAGGTGGGGGCGCCGACGCATTGCACATCAAAGCAGCGTTTTCCTTTGCGGGCGCTTGAACAACCGGTGAATGAACCGTTGTTGGTACCATCAGGTTTTTGCACCGGCGGGCTGAAGCCTACACTACAGGTTTTTACTTCTTGTTCCAAAATTTCTATTTTGGAACACAGTTGGCGAGAAGTCTCGACGCCGAATTAACAGGACGACTAAGCCAAAGGTTAGTTGTCTGACGCGTTCATTGATTGACAATTTCGTTGCCATGTTGTAACGCTGGATGCAGCCGCGCCGGGTCAAAAGGTTTGAATCATACACGGAGCAGATTTTTCGCCTGCTAATTATTTTGATTCTTTGTCGCTATTCGTCTGGGTGCCTTGAAACCCGATGGGCTGTTGCATGTTTGCAGGAGTGCTATGCAGTTTTACTTCCCCAAACTGTTTTTCATACTTATCCACGTTGTCTTTCAAAGCATTGAGAAAAGATTTAGCATGTTGTGGTGTCATGATGATCCTGGCGTAAACTTTTGTTTTGGGTACACCCGGCAGCATACGTGTAAAGTCGATGACGAATTCAGCCGGCGAATGTGAAATGAGCGCCAGATTCGAATAAATACCTTCTGCTTCTTTTTCACCTAATTCTACGTTAATTTGCTGATTGGGATTCGTTGGGTTCATTTTACATTGTCCTCTCGTTTTATGGTCCGGTGAAAGATATAAAATAAATGTGAAATGTTCAAACGTAATTCTTCTGAATTTGATTCTTTATGAAATTTTTTTATATTGTTTTTATTCAAAAAATATAAAAGGTCTGTTTAATTGTACGATTGTTTATCGTAAGGAAAATCGATGCCATTAAAATCGCTGTTTCTCATCGACGGTTCAGCTATTGCTTACCGGTCTTATTTTGCTTTTATCAAGAATCCTTTAATCAATTCAAAAGGGCAAAATACCAGTGCGGTATTCGGCTTTTTAAGATTTCTTTTTATGATCATGGACAATGAGAATCCGGATTATCTCGCTGTTGTGTTCGACCCCAAAGGTCCCACCTTTCGGCATGAACAGTACCCTGCCTACAAAGCCACGCGTGAAAAAATGCCTGACGATATGCGCGATCAAATTCCAACCATTCATGAAGTGATCGATGCTTTAAATATCCCGCGCATAGAAATAGACGGATTTGAAGCGGACGATGTTATCGGTACCATCGCAAAACAGGCTCAAAATGAAAATCTCGACGTTTACCTCGTAAGCGGTGACAAGGACTTTATGCAGTTGGTGGATGATCACATTAAACTCTACAATCCCAAACGTGCTGGTGAGGCTGTTGAAATATTGGATGCAGCAGGGGTGGAGGAAAAAGTCGGTGTGCCGCCGGAAAAAATTGTCGACTATCTTGGCTTGATGGGAGACGCGTCTGATAATGTTCCCGGTGTAAAAGGAGTTGGGAAAAAGACTGCAGTGCAGTTAATCCGGGAATTCGGGTCACTTGAACAGGTTCTGGAAAATGCTGAACAGGTGAAGCGAGCCAACGTCAGGGAGAATCTGCTTGCAAGTCCGGACGTTGCGTTGCTTTCCAAAAAGCTCGTGCGAATAGATACGAATGTTCCGCTGCAAATGGAATTGGAGGCTCTGAAAAAGGCAGATCCTCACACCGATAAAATTGTCGACTTAGTGAAAGACTTGGAGTTCAATAGTTTCCTGGAAAGATTTCAAACCGGGCAAGTAAAAACGGATGCCCACTATTCGATTATTTCCACACAAGAGGATTTTCTGAAGCTTAAATCCGCACTAAACGCTGCAAGGCAGTTTGTTATCGATTTGGAAACCACAAATAAAGACCCCATGCGTGCCGAGGTGGTCGGCATTGCTTTTTCCTTTAAACCGGGAGAAGCCTTTTATCTGCCTGTTCATGTAGAAAGACGAAAAACCGAAGCAAATGGGGTTACTGACATTCAGCGGGAAATGTTTTTGAAAAATGATGAAGCTCTGTTCGCTACGCTCTCATTGAACAACGCATTAAAACCGATTTTAGAAAATTCAAATATCAAGAAAATCGGTCATAACATCAAATATGATATGCTTGTTTTGGAGCGACATGGCATTTCAATGCAGGGCGTGAACTTCGATACCATGGTGGCCTCGTATCTTATCAATCCGACCCTGCGCCAACACAATTTGGATGCACTGGCTTTGGAACATTTGAATTTTGTGAAAATTCCAACATCCGATTTAATCGGCAAGGGTAAGAAGCAACTGAGCTTTGCGGATATCGATGTTGAAAGGGTTGCTAAGTACGCTTGCGAAGATGCGGATATTACGTTAAAACTAAAACAAATTTTCGAACCGCAGTTGCGGAAGGGAAATTTGGAGGACCTTTTCAATGATGTGGAACTGCCGCTCATTCGTGTCTTACTGGAGGTGGAAAAAAACGGCGTCTCTCTGGACCTGGATTTTTTAAGCCGCATGTCGGGAAAAATGGGAGACAAACTGACCCGGCTTGTGGAAGATATTTATGCGATGGCCGGGGAAGCCTTTAACATAAACTCTACACAGCAGTTGGGAACTATCTTATTTGAAAAACTTTCTTTACCGCGAAAAAAGCGCACAAAAACCGGCTACTCAACCGATGCAAAGGTGCTCGAAGAGTTAGCTCAGATTCATGATCTTCCGAAAAAATTACTGGAGTACAGGGAATTAACAAAGTTAAAATCAACTTATGTGGACGCCCTGCCCAGTCTGGTCAATCCGGAAACAGGTCGGCTGCACACCTCTTACAATCAAACAGTTGCTGCAACTGGCAGATTGTCATCCAGCGATCCCAATTTGCAAAATATTCCCATCCGCACGGAAATCGGCAGGGAAATCCGCCGCGCCTTCATACCGGAAGATGAAGACTTCGTCATTCTGGATGCAGATTATTCACAAGTTGAACTTCGCATTATGGCACATCTTTCCGGCGATCCTGTTTTAATTGAGGCTTTTAAGAATGAAGAGGACATTCATACAAAAACCGCGTCACTGGTATTCGGTGTGGCTCCGGAGAATCTCACACCGGAGCACCGGCGCCGTGCCAAGGAAATAAATTTCGGCATCATGTACGGAATGGGGGTGTACGGCCTGGCTTCGCGGCTGCACATCTCCAATGAAGAAGCCAGGGATTTTATCCTGAATTATTTTGCCCAATACACAAAGGTGCAGGAATTTATTTACAAAATGCACCGCCAGGTGGAAGAAAAGGGCTATGTGACGACGCTGCTGAACCGCAGGCGGTATTTGCCGGAGATAAAGAGCAAAAATCACAATATCCGTGAATTTGCTAAACGAACAGCCGTGAACACACCGATTCAGGGAACAGCGGCAGAACTCATAAAAGTGGCCATGATCAATATCTGGAAAAAGTTAAAAGCAGGAAATTATCAGACGAAAATGATCATGCAGGTACACGATGAGTTGGTTTTTGAGGTGCCGAAAGGGGAGTTGCTGGACATGCAACGATTAGTGAAAGAAGAAATGGAAGGCGCCATGACATTGGATGTACCAATTAAGGCAGAGGTTGGCGTTGGCCCTAATTGGCTTGAAGCGCACTAATTAAAATATATCAAACATGTTTTTTCTGTTTGCCGCTTTGTAAATATTGTAGATCCCCAGCAATTCCGCTTCAAATTCCTGGATGGAATGAAACCGCCTGCCTGGATTTTTTGTCAGCGCTTTCAGGATAACGTCGTCGAGGTCATCGGGAATATCCTCCCGGTAAGCAGATGGTGGTGCCGGCTCTTCTGTGAGTATTTTTATTTTTATATCTTCAATAGTCCGGGCTTTAAAAGGATGTTTTCCCGTAAGAGATTTATATAGTGAAACCGCCAGTTGGAAAATGTCGCAGGTCTGGGTAATTCTCTGTGATTGAATTTGTTCCGGTGCAGTGTAAAGTAAGGCATCGGGATTTTGGATGGCAATTTTATTGTTGCAGTTTACCCGCATCATGCCGCCATCGAGAAGTTTGATTTCATTTTGCGGCGTGATGAAAATATTGTTCGGTTTCAGGTTTTTGTGCCAAATTTTTTGGTAGTGAAAGAACAAAATGACTTTACAGATTTTGGAATAAAGCTCAAGCACAATATTAAGTTTTGGCATACCGTGACGAAACAGGAATTTATTAACGGATAATCCTTCTACATATTCCCTTGCTAAATACAGCAGTTCATTTTCTTCGCCTGCTTCGTACATAACGCTAATGTTGGGGTGGTGTATACGGTTTAATTTTCGAACTTCTTCATAAAATTGCTGGCGCAGAGAAAGAAAATCTTTACACTCTGCAAAAGCATTCAGCTTAT
>CAYVXE010000070.1:8955-22753 GCA_964455375.1 uncultured Calditrichaceae bacterium | reverse complement strand
TTGCGTCCGGCGTCGCCGTCGGATGGGTGGGTTCGATTCCCACACGTTCCCGCTATCTTTAGAAACCGGCTTTTGCAAGAAAAGCCGGTTTCTTGTTTAACGCTATTTCAGTACGGCCGTATCGGGATTGTTCAGGCTCCAGTTGTACCAGAAAGTGTCAAATCCACCCTGCAAACGCTGAGGGCATGGTTTTTCATCCCCTTCAAATAAGCCACTGTCGGGACTGAATGTGCAACCCGAGGCGTCATGTACCCAGTGATCATTTTCCTGGTGGAACCCCGAGGCTTTGGATGTGTAGATCGTCGTCGATTCAAATAATTCTGCCCCTTTCCGCCTGTAAAAGAAAACATTCATGTCACCTACTTTTGCAGTAAATCCGCCCACGGTTTTTTGGTGTGCAATGGCATACGATTTTCCTTTATAGCGAAAAGCATAAATAGGTTCTTTTGTCTTTAAACGCTTGTCTTTTGCTTTGCTATTTCGGAATCCCCGGCTGGATGAAAAATAATCATTGTACACATCCGGTCCGTCTTCGCGACCGTTTACCGACAAAACGACGGTGTCCGGATGTTTCTTAACCCAGTCTTTCCATTTCATTTTTTCACTAACCGGAAGTTCATCTAATTTAGTTCCCTTAAATCTACCTGCAAGTGCTTTACCACTCATGATTGCCCAATATGAATCGGTTTCAAAGTCCTGCATGACCAGTGAGCTGTTGATAAGCCCGCCGGAAGCTTCGAAGTTGAGCTTTTTGCCATTGAATTCCCTGCCGTACACGACGGCGGTATTTGCCAATGGTCACCATACTGCCGCAAATGCGGTTTTACCGATTTGGTCGTTCACCACTTCATGTGCGTTCAATAAATTCAGGCTATAAGCACGGGCCTGACCGTCGATGACGACGCCGAGAACATAGGAATTTTTTGAAATACTCGCTTTTTCGGCAGGAACAAATTGAGGATGCGTGATGGCCGCAATACGTCCTCGCGGTAAAAGCTGTTCAAATTCTTTCGGTAAATCATTTTTTTGAGCAAACACAATTTGTGCGCTGGAAAACATCGCAGCAAGGACAAAAAAAGCGAAGGCTTTTTTAAACATGGGCAATCTCCTGTTCATTCAAGTTAGAGTGACTGTAAAAAAATGTATCAAATTAAGGTTGGATGTTCAAGTCCATACAATTTTAAAACTTTTTTTTAAAAACCAGCGTCTAATTAATTGTTAACAATTATTATCCGAAAGTGATTCCAGAATTTTATGACAGATTCTCATTTAATAGAACGATGTCAGCAAGGTGATGCAAGTGCTTTTAATACACTGGTCTGGCGTTGGGAACACCGGGTTTATAATTTTGTCTTAAGATACGTCGGCCACAGGGAAGATGCAAAAGATATTTCCCAAAATACGTTTATTAAGGCTTATCGAAAAATGTCCACTTTAAAGGATCAGAAAAAATTTTCGACCTGGTTGTATCAGATTGCCGTCAACCTCTGCCGTGATGAACTCAAAAAGCGAAACCGGCGTCCGCTTTATTCTCTGGATTCATTGCAGGAGAACGGAAACAGCGGGCTGCCGAACCTGCAAGAGTTGACAATCGACAAATCTGAACATCCGGAAACGCATGCCTGTCAACATAATTTAAACGACCTTATCAATCGGGCATTGCAGGAAATTCCAAAAGAACAACGCATTGTCATCATCATGAAAGAGTATGAAGGATTGAAGTTTCATGAAATTGCTGACATTCTGGGAGCATCGATTAATACGGTGAAATCCAGAATGTATTACGGATTAACTGCGTTGAAGAAAGTTTTTAAACATTGGAACATAAGTGAGGAGTTGCTGAATTATGACGTGTAAACTATCCAAAGAAATACTCATCTCATTTCTTTATGAGGAATTAACTCCGGGCGAACAAAAGGATTTTGAGAAGCATATTTCAGGATGTGCTGCCTGTCAAAAAGAACTTGCCGGGTTAAGGTCATCGAGAAATATACTCAGTATTTCAAAAGACGAAGAATCCGATTTGGCGCTGTCATTTGTTCAGGAAAAAGTGAAACTTTTTCCCCTCTTAAAAAAGAAGTGGGCCTCTTTACGGATTCCTCAAAGAGTTGTCTGGGGTGTGTCTGTCGGCGCTTTTGCAGGTCTACTCCTGCTTTCATTGTTGAATTTTGAGGTGAGTTACAAGAATGGTAATTTTTATATGCAATTTGGATTTATGCACCAAACAACCGGATTGACCAGGACAGATGCAGCACAACCTGTAACCCGTCAGGAATTCGATGCCTGGAAAGTTAATTCGTTGCAATTGGTCTCGGACATGGTTGAAGCAAGCCGGGAACAGCAGAAGCAGGATTTGAACGACGCTGTTCTAAGATTAGCGAGCAGTATCGAAGCCCAGCGTCAGCAGGATTTGCAGTTTGTAGGTCGAGGCCTTGAGGTGCTACAAAACAGCAGCGAAACGCAATTTCGACAGAGAGATGAAGTTCTGCAACAGCTAATTCGTGTTGCAAGCTATCAGAGCAAGCAAACGAACAGATAAAATTGAAAAAAAACAGGAACTAATATTATGTGTCTAAACTTTTATAAAGGCCTGTCAAAAATGGTAGTGGTGGCTGCCGTGACCTTGTATTGTGTTTCAGGGTACGCACAGCACGCAAAAACTATCGATAGTGAGCGGATGAATAAAGACTTGAATATCATGGAAGGAATTCTGGGGAAACTCCTGAATGCAGAAGAGCGGCTCGGCATAAGTTCGGGAGAACCGGTGGGTGTTTTTTTAGAGGACTACGGGGTTGTTTTTCATGTGAATAAGAAGAATGATTTTCTTTCGGTAATAAATATCGACGTTATGGAAAACCTTGAATGGGCCATGAAAAAGGGGGATAAAGATGAGAGCGAGGAAAAAATGATAGTCGTGGCGCCTAAATCCGATGTGGCGAACAGACCGGAAAGCGAGGAATCCGCGAAAAAACAACTAAGCAGTTTGAAAGACGGCATTATCGAATTCTTAGGCAATTACGCGGATGCCATCGGTCAATTGCAACAGGATGATCGAATCACCGTGTTAGTGGATTTGTCGGAGTCTAACCGGTTGCCGGGGGTCCCTATGTTGAGTTTTCAAAAAGAAAAACAAAAAAAGCCGGTTGCCATGCTTGAAATATCTGCAACAAAAAAGGACATTTTAGCTTTCCGTACAGGAAAACTAAATACAAATACTTTTCGGAAAAAGGTATCCGTGACAGAAAAGACAGCGGATGAAATGGTGAATAAACATATTGAGATTTTGGCTGAAATACTTGAAACGGCCTTGGGACGGAAATATCAAAGAGGTTTCAGTGCTGCTCGTGATGCAAGGGGAATCTACTTGAAGGGTTTGGGTGCATTATTCTTTTTGCATGGTAAATTCCGGGGCACCGATTTTCCAGTTGACGTATTTGAAGAGTATGCCAGGGCAAAAGACGCCGGCGTGGTGGTGCAAAAACAGAGAAAACATTTGCAGCAAACCAGAGAAGAGTCGGTTACTGATTTCAAAAATAATCTCATTGAAGTTCTCGGTAGTTACGGTCATACATTGCGGACCTTGTCACCTGAAGAATTTGTGGTCGTTTCGGTGGATTTCAATTCAATGTGGGAGTTTCGTAATCGCTCACCGGAACGTTTTTTGGTGAAAGTGAAAAAAAGAAATTTAGATGCATATAATGCCGGTTCACTGACGTTAGCCGATTTTAAAAAGCGTGTTCTATTTAAAGAATATTAACATTCATTCTTAAGTTTTTAAATTTTATATAAGGAGAGTAAGATGAAACTCAATCTCAAAACAATGTTTACTGTTACACTTTTAGGCGTATTCATTTGTGTCGCAGGTTTAGCAAATTCATTTGCAAAGACTAGTAAAAAAGGTTGGTTGGGTGTGGGAATCGAAGAAATGACGCCATCCATGCAAGAGGATTATGAGTTGGGCTCCCGTCGGGGACTTTTGGTGACCAATGTGGTTGCACACAGTCCGGCAGCAAAAGCGGGTATTGAGGAAGACGATGTGCTTTTATCTTTTGACGGACAT
This sequence comes from uncultured Calditrichaceae bacterium, assembly GCA_964455375.1. Taxonomy (GTDB): domain Bacteria; phylum Zhuqueibacterota; class Zhuqueibacteria; order Oceanimicrobiales; family Oceanimicrobiaceae; genus CAYVXE01. The sequence continues at coordinate 18,693 of CAYVXE010000070.1, read as the reverse complement.
GCTGTCATCCGTGCCGGTGATTTGATAAAAGTGGTGCGAGATACTGCGCCCGGTTCAACCGTAAATCTCAAAGTTTTCCGGAATGGTGAAGAAAAAGAGTTACAGGTGACCATTGAAAAACGCCGCAGGAATCGGGAGCATTCGTTTTCCTGGAGTGGGGGGAAGAACCTGGTCATCGAGATCAATAAACCGCGTCTCGGCGTTCAGGTGCATGATATTGGAGAATCGTTAGCGCCTTACTTCAAAGTGAAAGCAGGTGCCGGTGTTTTGGTGACGGAAGTCAGCGAAGATAGTCCGGCCGGAAAAGCCGGGCTCAAAGCCGGTGACGTTATTGTCAAGGTCGATGACGAAGCGATTTCCAGCAGTGACGATTTAATTGACAGTTTAGAAGATTACGATGATGGCGACGATGTTCAGGTAGAATATGTACGTAAAGGTAAAACTGAAACAGTTAGTGTGACTTTAGAAGGCTTTGAAGATGAAGATATATGGATCGAAAGGGGACCGGGAATGCATAAACGAATGCGGATGAAAATGCCACGACTACGGCATTTTGATTCCGATGAAATGGAATTTGAGTTCCGCAGCCCCGGGCGTGATCGAAAAGTCATCTGAGTTCGATGCGTTGAAATATGTGGTCAAGGATGAGGACGGCTTGTGAAACAGGTCGTCCTTTTTCTGTCGGTTTGTCATTTCCCTTCAGACGGCTGCCTGACGAGAAATCTAATCGGCGTATGATTCAGATTCTTCGACGCCACGTCGCTGCGTTCAAGGTGACAAAATAGCTGTGAAATGATCTTTCGGTTGACGCTTAGTGGCAACCTCAGGATTTGGCATGGCGACATTTGTGTGACATCTCATGTTCTCGTTCAGCAACGATAAACAAGCGACATAAAAGTTGCTATTCGTAATTCCTAATTCTTAATTGCAGTCGTCGCCACCTTCGGCATTATTCTAAATGATGTTTGCTACTACTCATCCCCAAACGCTGTTCCGATTGCCCGTGCCGCCTGAATGGTCTCCGAATCCGGTGGAACCAGGCGTTGCTTCTCGATGGCTTGTTTAATAGTTACGGATGTCACCTCTGTTCCTTTTAAGGCCACCATACGGCCGAATTTTCCTTTTGCCGCGAGTTCACAGGCTTTGTAACCAAAGCGGGTTGAAAGGATACGGTCAAACGGAGTGGGTGTGCCGCCACGCTGTAAATGACCTAAAACGGTCACTCGTGTTTCCAGACCGGTGTCTTCGGCAATTTTACAGCCCACCAATTCTCCGATGCCACCCAATTGTTTTGCGTCCGTCCGTTTAATGTCCATGGCTTTTACGGAAATCTTGCCGCCTTCGGGAAAAGCTCCTTCTGCTATGCAAATGATGCTGAATCGTTTGCCGTGTAAACTTCTGTCTTTAACTTTTTTGTAAATGCTTTCCCACTTGAACGGAATTTCCGGAATGAGGATGATATCGGCGCCTCCGGCTACACCAGCGCCGAGGGCAATCCAACCGGCATACCGTCCCATCACTTCAATCACCATGACCCGGTGGTGTGACGATGCCGTCGTATGCAGCCGGTCGATGGCTTCAGTGGCAACATAGAGTGCGGAATCGAAGCCAAAGGTACGGTCTGTCGCATCGAGGTCGTTATCGATGGTTTTGGGAACGCCAATGATATTTAGCCCCATTTCGGTTAGTTTGTCTGCAATATGCATGGTGCCGTCACCGCCGATAGCCACAACCGTATCTAAGCCCCAGCGGCGGTAATTGAGCACCACTCTGGCAGACTCATCTACAATGGTGATGTTCCCGTCTAAATCTTCCTGCGGATAGTGGAAAGGGTCACCCTTGTTTGATGTGCCTAAAATCGTGCCCCCTTGCGATAAAATTCCGGAAACTTCTTTGTTGCTGACCTCGTGCATCCGGCCTTCCACGAAACCCTCAAACCCATCTTCAATGCCGATTACCTGGGCATCATATTGTTCCATAGCGGTCTTTGCAACAGCCCGAATGACTGCATTCAGGCCCGGGCAATCGCCACCACCTGTGGTAATTCCGATTCGTTTAAATTTAGGCATAGGTTCATCCTTTGTGATTCATTTATTTTGGAGTTAAATATAACTTTTCACTTTTAGAAAGTAAAGTTTAAAAAGTGCCTTTAAGAAACTTTCATAAATCTTGTTTAACCGCTGGACATTTTGATTTTTATTTTGTAAAATTGAACGGTTTTTTTGTACACTCATTTTGATTTTGGTTGCAAAACCATGCATGATAATTTGATTCTGACTTTGCAACGAATTCTTTGTAAAACTTATTCCCAAAACTATCAGGCTTAAACAATATTCTTATTAACCAAAGAGATGAGCATGAAACAAATACTAGCAAAAACTGACCAATTTGTGAGCCGCCATAATGGGCCCGGTGAAACGGAAATGAAAGAGATGCTGGAGGTCATCGGTGTAGATTCATTACAGCAGTTGGTTCATGAAACCGTGCCCGCAGATATTCGATTGCAGCAGCCTCTTTCTCTCCCTGACGGAGTCAGCGAATTTGAGCATCTACGTCACTTAAAAAATATCGCCGCAAAAAATAAAATATTTAAATCTTATCTAGGTTTAGGGTATTATGACTGTATCGTACCGGCGGTTATTCAGCGGAATATTTTTGAAAATCCGGGGTGGTACACCCAATACACACCGTATCAGGCGGAGATTTCCCAGGGACGTCTGGAAGCACTGTTGAATTTTCAAACCATGGTCATGGATTTAACCGCTATGGAAATTGCCAATGCGTCTCTTCTGGATGAAGCAACGGCGGCCGCTGAAGCCATGACGATGTTACATCGGGGCCGGAGCAGAGATAAAGTCCAAAAGGGTGCAAATCGGTTTTTTGTCTCAAAAACCTGCTTTCCACAAACCATCGATGTGTTGAAAACACGTGCCGCACCGCTGGGTATTGAATTGGTTATTGGCGCCCATACCGATTTTTCTTTTGATGAACAAACCTACGGCGCACTGGTCCAATATCCGGATGCCGACGGGGCGGTGGTCGATTATTCCGAGTTTATTCAGCGGGCACATGACAGCGGTGCGTTCGTTGCCGTGGCTGCGGATTTGTTGAGCCTGACACTACTGAAACCACCGGGAGAATTTGGTGCTGATGTTGTCGTCGGATCAACGCAACGCTTTGGTGTTCCTCTCGGCTACGGAGGACCACATGCTGCATATTTTGCGACTCGTGAAGCATTTAAACGGCAGATGCCGGGGCGGATCATCGGTATTTCCGTGGACGCAAAAGGAAAACCAGCTTACCGGATGGCGCTGCAAACACGGGAGCAGCACATTCGCCGGGAAAAAGCCACATCGAATATTTGTACGGCGCAGGCGCTGCTGGCAATTATGGCCGGCATGTATGCCGTTTACCACGGTCCGCAACGATTGCGCGCCATTGCCGAACGGATTCATCTTTTGACCCAAACTCTCACCACGGAATTGAGCAAATTGGGCATGACGTTGCAAAACAACCATTATTTCGATACGGTAACCTTTCAAATAAATGAAACCGTTCTTGCTAAAATCCGGGCCGCGGCGCTTTCGGAAGGTATGAATTTCCGCTACGCCGATAAAACCGGCATCGGTATTTCATTGGACGAAACTACACAACCGGACGATGTTCAGCAAATCGTCGCTGTTTTTGCAAAGGTTTTAGGCAAAGAAACGCCGACGATTTCTTTTGATAAAACTCTAGATATCCCGGATAGTTTGATGCGAGGCAGTAGCTATCTGACGCATCCGATTTTCAACTGCTGCCACTCGGAAACAAAAATGATGCGTTACCTGAAATCCCTGGAAAACAAAGATCTTTCTTTAACGACATCCATGATTCCGTTGGGTTCCTGCACCATGAAATTGAATGCGGCGGCAGAGATGTTCCCGGTGAGTTGGCCGGAGTTTGCGTCCATTCATCCGTTCGTTCCCGCGGACCAGGTGCACGGTTACACGGACGTCATTACTGAGTTGGAAGCAGACCTGTGTGCGATTACCGGATTCAAAGCGGTCTCCTTTCAGCCCAACTCCGGCGCGCAGGGGGAATATGCAGGATTGTCGGTCATTATGGCCTATCATATAGACCGGAGAGAAAAACAGCGGCATGTTGTTCTCATACCTGCATCTGCACATGGGACAAATCCGGCCAGCGCGGTCATGGCGGGAGCAAAGGTGGTCATCGTCAAAACCGATGACCGGGGCAACATCGATGTGGACGATTTAAAAGAAAAAGCAGAGCAGTATAAAAAGGAATTAGCCGCTTTGATGGTGACGTATCCCTCGACGCACGGTGTGTACGAAAGCAGGATTCGTGAGATATGCAGCATGATTCATGAATATGGCGGACAGGTTTATATGGATGGCGCCAATCTCAACGCCCAGGTTGGCCTGACCAGTCCGGCGGCCATCGGCGCGGATGTCTGCCATTTGAATCTGCATAAAACGTTTGCCATTCCGCACGGCGGCGGTGGTCCGGGCATGGGGCCCATCGCAGTGGCGGCACATCTGGTACCTTTTTTACCGAACCATCCGCTAGTGCATGTTGGTGGTGCAAAAGGCATTCATGCGGTTTCTGCAACCCCATGGGGAAGTGCGAGTATTTTATTGATCTCCTACGGTTACATTAAAATGTTAGGCGCTGCGGGATTGACCAGCGCCAGTGAAGTTGCCATCCTGAATGCGAATTACATCAAAAGCCGGTTGGAAAAATTCTTTCCGGTGCTTTATAAAGGAGAAAAGGATCGGGTGGCGCACGAATTGATTTTCGATTTCAGGCCGTTCGAGAAGGGCGGGCATATTCAGGTGGGCGATGTGGCCAAGCGCTTGATGGATTACGGATTCCATGCGCCAACGGTCTCGTTTCCGGTTCATGGCACTCTGATGGTGGAACCCACGGAGAGTGAAGATAAAGGTGAACTGGATCGCTTCTGCGACGCCATGCTGCAAATCCGGGAAGAGATTCTGGAGATTGAAGCAGGCAAAGCCGACCCGGAGGACAATGTCATCAAAAATGCCCCGCACACCGCGGCGGAAGTTTGTAGCGATTCCTGGACGCACCCCTATTCACGCAGTAAAGCTGCTTTCCCGCTGCCTTATTTACAGGAGCGCAAGTTTTGGCCGCCGGTGGCGAAAATCGATGATGTCTATGGCGACCGTCACTTAGTTTGTGCGTGCCCGCCGGTTGCGACGTACGCGGAGTAGTTGATATCTCGGATTGCAGATGTACTATTTCTGCAATCCGAAATCATACATGCGCTATTGGCAATCACCAATTCATTAATCTTTCTTAACATATCCCTGTTTTCCCTTTAACATTTGTTTTTCTTTCCGATACAAGTAGAGTCTAAACATGCATGTCGAATGCTTTATCTGCAAACGAGTCCGTTTAGCTTGAAGATTTAACGAATGATTGAAATGTCATCACACTAATCAACGGAATGATATCAGAGGGGCTTATGTCGAACAACACGTCTAAAGGTTTCGATTCTTCATCACAGAGTACCGGTAACGCACGTAAACGCAGAAATCCTTATCTGGTCGCGGCATTAACGTTTCTGCATCCGGCAGGGTTGCTGCTCACATCTACGCCGGCATTTTTCATTCACCAGGCAGCGTGGATCGCTTTGCTGGTGTTTTTACCGGTGCAGTATTACTGGAGTGTTTTCCTGTTAGGCGCTGCTTTTGCAACGTATGCATTTTCCCATGTGCGTCGGAAAAATAATTCGCCCGATACAAAGACATTCCGGTTTGTGAAGCCCGCAACAAGTTTTCAATCACCTCAAAAATATCAGAAAAAGGTTACCCAGAACATGCAACTAAAAGAAGAGTTTGGAATTACCGCTTTGATGGCTGCGGCAATTGAAGGTCATACGGCCACCGTGGCGACACTGTTGAAAAATAATGCGAACGTCAATGCTTTTAACAAGGATGGTTTAACGGCGCTCATGTTTGCCGTAGACCATGGACACGTCACCACGGTTGAAGTCCTGTTAAATGGTGGCGCCGACGTTAATTTTAAAGACTGGAACGGATACAGTGCACTTTATCATGCCGTCTTAACCAGGAATCTGACCATCCTCAATATTCTGTTGAACAACGGCGCCGACATGAATACGGTTGATAACACGGGTTGGACGCCGCTTATGAGGGCTGCTGCAAATGGTCACAAAGATACCGTTGAAATGCTGGTGGAAAACCAAGCGGAAATTGATGCCTGCAATCAGGAAGGCCGTACGGCATTAATGATTGCCGCCAGTGAAGGACATTCAGCGACGGTGGAATCTTTGATCGATCATAATGCGGCTGTGAATGCAGCAGACTTAGCGGGGCAGACCGCCCTGATGATCGGCGCACGAGAGGCACAATCTGCTGCTGTGGAAACGTTGCTGGCGCACAATGCCGATGTGAATTTGAGCGACCAGGAAGGGTGGACGGCGTTAATGAAAGCGGCAAAGAATGATCACACCATGACGGTACAGGTTTTATTGAACCATGATGCCAAAGTGAATCAAAAAAATAAAGACGGATTCACCGCTCTTATGCTCGCTTCTCTGAACGGCTTTACCACCACCGTAGATACTTTATTAGATAAGGGGTCCGATATGAACGCCCGTGGTAATGAAGGCCAAACGGCTTTGATGATGGCCGGTGCGAATGGCCATACCGCAACGGTGCAGAGCCTTCTTGGAAAAGGATCGGATGTCAATGCCAAAGACCAGGAAGGTATGACCGCTCTGATGAAAACGGCAGAGAACGGCCATACCTCTACGTTGAACATTCTGCTCCAGAAAGTTGTGAATATTAATGATGCCGAAAAGAACGGCCGCACCGCTCTGATGATTGCAGCATTTAACGGTCAAACTGCATCCGCTGAAGCTCTGCTGGATAAAAATGCCAATGTAAATATAAAAGATAGCGACGGTCTGACACCGTTGATGGTTGCAGCATTCAACGGTTTTACCGCGACGGTCAAATCATTAATTGCAAAAGGTGCGAATATTAATCTGACCGAACAAAACGGACTTTCTGCATTGATGCTTGCAGCAAGTAAAGGTCGCACAGAGGTAGTTAAAGTTTTGTTGAATGCCGGTGCAAATGTGGATTTGAAAGACAAGGATGGCTGCACAGCTTTGTTTAAAGCCGCAAGTCATGGCCACACGGAAACGGTTCAGACTTTATTGAATATGAATGCAAACAAGAATTTGAAAAATCTCAATGGCAGGACACCTTTGATGATTGCCGCATTTAATGGTCATACGGCAACTGTCCGGGCTTTGGTTAAAAATGCTGCAGATGTGGAAGCAAGGGATAAAGACGGACGTACAGCTTTGATGATCGCTGCATTTAACGGGCAGGATTCTGTGGTAAAGGCATTGCTCTCAGGTGACGTGGAAATCGATGCCACAGATTACGATGGACAAACAGCAATGATGATTGCGGCTGCCAACGGGCAAAATGCCTGCGTTGACGCTTTGCTCGAAAAGGGCTCCGATTATGAATTGCAGGATAAAAACGGTTACTCCGCTTTAATGAAAGCCGCAAACAAAGATCACTCTGCCACCGTAGAAGGATTATTGAAGAATGGTGCAAATGTGAATGGCCGCAGCAAAGAGGGGTTCACAGCTCTTATGGTTGCTGCTGTACACGGCCATAGTGCAACTATTGATACCCTGCTTTATCACGGTGCAGATGTAAACGCCGTCGATAATAACGGCTGGACACCACTCATGGTGGCAGCTTCCAACGGCCAGACAACGGTCACTGAAACCCTCTCGTATAAAGGGGCACAGGTGAATACCAAAGACAAAGAAGGTTGGACTGCTCTGATGCGGGCGGCAGGTAGGGGGCACACTCTTACGGTAAAATCTTTGCTGAACCATAATGCTGATGTGAATACCAGAAGCAAAGAAGGGTACTCGGCACTGATGGTTGCTTCATTAAATGGTCATACCACCACCGTAGAAACACTTTTAAACCAGGGGGCGGATGTACATGCAGTGGACTTAAATGGATACTCACCATTGTTTCATGCGATCTTTGAGCGCCATACAAGTGCCGTGGAAATGCTCATTAACCATCAGGCGAATGTCAATGTTACGGACAACTTCGGGAACACTCCGCTCATGGTAGCAACCGTTCTGGACAACACGGATATTGTGAAAATATTGCTCGAAAATGGTGCGGAAGTAGATGCGAAGCTGAATGAAGAAAACGATAGCGTGGACACCGTCAATCGAATTAACTGTTTGAACGATAAGAAATCGCAAAAGGAAACTCAACAACTGAAAGCCACCGCGAACGACGTCTACCACATCATTCTGGATACGGCACACAATAAAAATCTTACGCCCCTGGAGACGATGACGACGAAAGTTCATGTGGTGGATTTGGATGACGTTTATAGTGAAAACGCCATGTCAAAATCGAAAACCCGGGTTCCGGCTGAAATCAGTCAGATTCTGAGAAAGGCAAACAGTTAGTCTGCAAAGCACTCCTTGCTAACATGGGAATTCACGATTACTTTTTTGCAAAGGAATCGGTGACGATATGTGGGATTTTGGCTAAATCCCAGTCTAAAACCAGCCCCTGCGCCGTTCTTTTTGCATGCTCATTTGAGTACAATTTTTCCACTAAAAACAGCGCCGGTTCGTAACTGAGCGCACCTCCAACCGAGGTTATAAATTTTCCGTCCTGGATAAAATTCATATCAAACCGCACCTTCACTTGCGGAAACATTTTTTTCAATCTTTTCCGGTCACTGGGAAACGTTGTGGCAGTCCGGCCGTTGAGTAACCCGGTGGCTGCTAAAGGGAACGCACCGTCACATACCGTGATGACATAGGAGGCTGCTTCGGCAGTGTGTTTCACCCAGTCCATGTATGCTGAATTTTCCAGGTCAGTGGTCATGCTGGTTTCGGTACTCGGGATGACCAGAATATCGACCGTGGGAGCGGTGGCAAACGAATAGTTCGGTGTGATACGGACGCCTTCAAATGTGAGGAACGGCAACCCGTCTGGCGTAACGATAAAGCATTGAATAGAATTCAGCGAATCGCGATAAAGCGTGTGCTGCAGGACGTCATACGGAGCCATGAGTTCCGAGTTGAAGACGCCGTCCACACACAGAAAGGCAGCATTCAATAGTTTCTTTGTGGGATGGGTTTGTGCACGTAACTGTGCACTCATGACACTTAAACAAACGAATGCGATGGTTCGAAGAGAGTTTTTCATAAGATTCCTCGGTTAGTTATCAGGCGCGATTTTCTTTCAGTACAATGAATTCACACGACTACATACGTCCCGGTGCCCACAGCGATGAGTTTGTTCTGGTCGTTGAGTAATTCCATGCGGCTGACGGCAATTTTGTTGCCTGTTCGCAAGACCGACCCGTGGGCGATGAAATAGCTTCCTCTTCCAGGCCTCAGATAGTCAATGCGTAAATCGATGGTGCCGAATTTGGCCAGCCGTTCAAGTTTTTCTTCCTTGGGAATACCGTCCATTTTTTTTAGTAAATCAATAAAAGCAGTGAGCCCGCCGGTAACATCCAAAACAGCAGCGATGACGCCGCCGTGTAATGTTTCCTGAATGAAGTTGCCGATCAGATTCTCCTGCATCTCAATCTTGATTTTTGTACCTTTCGTGTCCAGAGAAACAATATGCATTCCCACCAATTTGTTAAACGGAATTTTTTCCATAAAAATGG
>CAYVXE010000070.1:0-8855 GCA_964455375.1 uncultured Calditrichaceae bacterium | reverse complement strand
GAAACAATATGCATTCCCACCAATTTGTTAAACGGAATTTTTTCCATAAAAATGGATTCCACTTGCCGGATCATGTCGTTTAAGTCATCTTGATTTTTCGTCATCGTCATCGGGTTTCATTTTTATTTTAATGATATCACACTGCGAGTGCCGCATCCACAGCGGGAGGAAACATTTGCACCACGTCGCCTTCAAGTCGCAGCGTTACCAGTGGATTGCCATCGTGGTCAGTGGGCCCACGGTTGATGATAACGTACGGCACGCCCCGTTCCGCCGTCATCAGCGGGATAGATGCTGCCGGGTGTACCGAAAGTGTTGACCCCATCGCAATGATGAGGTCGGTTTGTTCGGCGGCGGCGTGTGCTTTATACAAATCCTCCTGACGCAAATTCTGTCCGAAGCTGATCGTTGCGGGTTTGAGATAACCGCTGCAGTTCCGGCAAAGCGGCGCTCTTCGCGTTTGTTTAAACTTCATGAAATGAGCTTCCGGGCTGCTGAGTTCGCCACAACTCTGGCATTCCACGGTTCGCATGGTGCCGTGCAATTCCACCAGTTTATCCTCCGAAGTTCCGGCCATCGAATGCAGCCCGTCGATATTTTGTGTGACCACCATCAAGAGCTTGCCTGCCTTTTCCAGATTGACCACAGCTTTGTGAACCGCATTAGGTTTTGCATGCCGAAAGGTTTCCCAGCCCTCTAATTTATAATCCCAGTATTCGATACGCGCCTCCTCAGAGGCCATGAAATCCTGGTAGTAAACCGGTTGCCGTTGTTTCCAGACGCCCTGGGGCCCACGATAATCTGGAATGCCACTACCGGTGGAAATCCCAGCGCCGGTGAAAATTAGAATGTCGGATGTATCCTGAATTAATTGAACGAGTGTCGTATTTGTCTGGGACATATTTTCTTAAATTTAAGTCTGAATTTTATATCATGGGTGTCAGACAAACAGCGAAAAGCCGGTTTGGCCTCCCATTGGCCATTTGATTCTTGGAAGTTCCGTTTTTGTGACATGCGTGGGCTTTAGCCCGCGATGGTAAAACAGTGCAATCCCTATCTTGCCCTTATTTCCGTACTTCCGTATTTCCGCACACCGGTGTCATATTTAATCAAAAATCGACATTCGTTATTCCTTGTTCTGAGATCAACTTGTTCGATAAGACCTTTCGACTCCACGACGTTCCGTTCAAGGTGACGCACAAGAGCAATTGCCGGATTCGAAATAACCACAAAATTGCCGATTTCATTCAATGGGAATTTAACCATTTTGCCCGTTCAAAGCAAAGTATTTTCAGGCCGGCAGCCAAAATACTTTTTGAAAAAGAATCTGCATATTTGTATATTGGGGCTTTCGTGAGCAGAACTCGTTTAATTTACCAATGCGGTTTGATATGACAAAACAAGAGAAAGTTAAAATTATTAGTGCTGTTTTAGATGAACTGTTTCCCCAGCCGCCCATTCCATTAGAGCATGTTAATCCTTTCACGTTACTGATTGCAGTGCTGCTTTCTGCCCAAACAACGGATGTCATGGTGAACCGGGTAACACCGCAACTGTTCGAAAAAGGACCTACGCCGCAGCGTATGGCCGGCCTGTCTATTGCAGAAATTCTGTCTGTCATTCAACCACTTGGGCTTGCTCCGACCAAAGCCAAAAATATTCACAAATTGTCAGGGATTTTACTGAAGAAACATGGTGGTTGCGTGCCGGATAATTTTGAAGATTTAGAAGAGCTCCCGGGCGTCGGACACAAAACGGCTTCCGTGGTGATGTCGCAGGCATTCGGTTTTCCTGCATTCCCGGTGGATACACACATCCACCGTCTTGCTTTCCGCTGGGGGCTGTCTGACGGAAAATCGGTGCAGCAAACAGAGAAAGATTTAAAACGGCTCTTTCCGGAACAGCAGTGGAACAAGTTACATTTGCAGATCATTTATTTCGGCAGGAACTATTGTCCTGCGAGAAACCACGATCCGAAGGCATGTCCGCTGTGCAGCAAGGTCGGTAGGAAGTCCATCTTTAAATGACAGAGTTATTTTGTTACCGCTTGGCGTAATTTTTCCATAAATTCACTGCGTGGAATTTCTTTTGCCCTGAAATTTTTCAGCAGCGGCGTGAGCATCTGAATATCTATCCAGGTAAGTCCCATCGATTTCAGATGTTGTATGGCTTTGATGAGTGCGAATTTGGATGCGTGCGATTCCAGATAAAACATGCTTTCGCCGGCAAAATATTTGTTGATCAAAACGCCGTACAGCCCGCCCATCAGGCGACCATCGAAATTATACGTTTCGAAGCTTTGTGCAAATCCGGCTTGATGAAATTCGATGTAAGCTTGAATCATTTCTTCGGTAATCCAGGTACCTTTTTGTTTCCTGCGGTTTTTGCTGGTGGCACACCCGTTGATGACCGCGGCAAAATCATGGTTTATCTTAAATTCGAAATTGGATTTGTTTAGATAGCGTTGCAAGCGGCTGCTGACCCTGAGGTCTTTGAATTCGAGAATAGCGCGCTTTGCGGGGGCAAACCACAACAAGGGTTCGTCTTCTACCGGCCAGGGAAAGATGCCGTTGCGGTAGGCCATTTCAAGGGAACCAACCTCCAGGTCACCGCCGACAGCGAGCAGCCCTGAAATTGGGTCGGCATTTTCGACGGATGGAAATTTAAGAATCATACCATCTCGACCACTCGATCAAAATGAATTTTCTCCACCGGTTGGACAGACAGACGCATCCCGCGTTGCACGACTTTCATACCACTCAGTTCAGGGTTTTTTTTCATCTCCTTCAGGGAAACCACACGTGTGAAAGCCTGTTTCCATTTGATATCAACCATAAACCAGCGTGGATTATCCGGGGTTGATTTCAGGTCAAAATAGTGCGACGAAGAATCCCACGCTGAGAAATCCGGGTAACCTTCGCGGACGATTTCAGCAATGCCGGCAACGCCGGGAAGATCGCAGTTCGAGTGGTAATAAAGAACGAGATCGCCGATTTTCATCTGGTCACGCATGAAATTTCGTGCTTGATAATTGCGAACGCCGTCCCAGTGTGTGGTAGAATCGGGTGCATTTTTTAGATCTTCGAAAGAAAAAACCTGCGGTTCCGATTTCATCAGCCAGAATTGTTTTGACATATATATTCCCTTAATAATGATTAGCGCTCTACCAGATTCCACCCCGGCGGCTGCCGGGTCGGAATGACAGATTGCGGCATTTTAGACAGCCCCGGTAAGTCATAAATCGAGGGGTGGGTTCCTACTGCGGCGAAGCTGTAATTCTCAACCCCCAAAATCCTAATCCCAAAGTTGAAATACCAAACCTCAAGATCGCCCCCTCTTTTCAAATTTATATATTGCAAATACCCGGGGAAAAGAATAAAAGATAAGGAATTTATCAGTTCATGCTTATTTGATTAAGTGCTCTCGATTAGCCGGTCTGTCAGTCACAAGTTCCGGGTGCTGCTGGCGAAATGTTTCCGTAATAAAACAGTCCCAGCAGACGGCTTCGTGCGTTTTCAAAAAGTCCGGTAATTTTTCGACCGGAATATCGTTCCATTCGCGAAAAGATTTCTCCGAACTCATTAAAACGGGCTTATGGTCATGCCAGTGCGTATGGCCAAAATGTTTGTGACAAAAAATGCAGGAGCGGTCTTCGAACCAATGATCCAGAATATTCCGGACTTTACAGTCTTCCGGCGCTTTTTCAATTTGCGCCAGACATTCCTGCCCGCAATCGTGCATTTCCGGCCAGCGCGTACAATTCTTTAAAATTAAATTTTCGCCTTCCATGGTCGCGGTCACCGCAGCATATTTGGCATCCACTTCAACCCCTGCCGGCTGCTGATTTTCAGGACAGGTGACAACCATTTTCCCCCGATAGCGAACATAGATTTTTACAAGCCTGCGAATTAATAAAGTAAGTGCGGTAATGAAGGCGACACCGATAATAATTTGAATGATGGTATACATATACGATTCCTCCATTTTGTGAGATTATCAGATATTTGCAAATTTAGTATAATTCAATATATTCAACAGTCGTGCCAAAATAAAGAGGAAAATTCATTTGTCTTTGGGCGCAAATAGCGCTGTTTGGAATTGTGGAGTTCTTATAAATAAGAAAAACAGCAAAAACGGTTTTTAAAATTGCGAAAAGTTAACATAAATTTGTTTATTTTTATTGATTAAGAAAAAGGCAAACGGTTTTCTAAATTAACTTCTCGTCGAATTAAGACGAGCTTGTGCGTTATAAATTGAAGTCTTTTTACTCGATTCCCCAATAAAAAATCCCTGTGCATGGGATGTTGAATTCTTAGGGTTGTTTGTGAGGCGCCGACCTGATTTATTTCTCTCTTTTTAACATTACTTTTGGACGGCACCGACGACCATCAGCATCGGGTGTCGAGCGGTGTGTACTTCTACCGCATTGAAGCCGGTGATTTTGTAGCTGTGAAGAAGATGATTTTGATGAAATGAGTATAGCCGCAAGAGAGTGACCCTTTGTCAACAGGTTACCCTCTTCTAAGTGATTTGAAGTTGTGGTTATGAAACTATTTGCATTATAAGATATTTTTCTTACATTAAAAGGCACTTCTTTATTCTTCAACAGCAGAAAAAATAATACAATGCATCGATCATCTTTAAGCGTGCTCAGTTTAACGGTGCTCTTACTGATTACTGCACCCCGAATCGTTCAGTCTCAACATCCAACCCTCAGACAGGATTATCTGGAAACGTTATATTTAGTGGGTCAGAACAAGTATGACGCGGCCATCGATAGCCTGAAAGTGATTATCGCCAGGGACTCATCTTTTTTTCCGGCTTACCTGAAAATTGTCGAAGTGGCAAAGTACCAGGGAGCTTTGGACCAGTGTGAACGGTATTTCAAAGAAGCGCTAACAACCTCTCCAAACAATCCGTTTCTTCACCACGCACTCGGATTGATTTATCAGGAGAAGAAACAGTGGGGACTTGCGTATCAGCACATTTTAAAGGCGCTCCAGCTCGATTTTAATTATTATCCGGCCTATCAGGATTTTGTCCATGTGAACCGTACATCACAGGAGGCAGCAGCGATGATAAAGAAACTTCTCGCAACGAAACCCGATGTTGCGGCGGCAAACCTGGGGCTGGCTTACATTTACAGTATAGAGTTTGATAGAAAAAAGCAGATCGAATTTGCCGGTAAGGCGTTACAGTTGCAGCCGAATTTACTCAATGCACAATATTATCTGGCTGAAGGTTACTACTGGTCTGGCGACTTGGAACGGGCAAAAAAAGCGTGTTCAACAGGCCTTGAACTGGCGCGAAAGCGACAAGAAATTGAAAATGAGATCGAGTTTTTGAATTTGAGCTCATTTATTCTGAATAAACTTGACGACCCTACAGATGCAATAAACCAATTGAAGACCGCGCTCGACCTGGCTCAAAAAATCGGTAACAAACGAAAACTCAGCGATACGTTAAATAGCATGACGCGCGTCCATTGGTATCTTGATGATTTTCGACAGGCAGCGAGATATGCTCAGCAGGCACTGGAAATCGACCAACAACTCGGCAATGAAACTGGGGCAGCTTCAAATCTTGGTTTTATCGGCATAATGAACTTCAACATAGGGAATTATTCAAAGGGATTGGATTCTTATTACAGGGCGAAGGATATCTATGAAAAACTAAACGACAAAAGCGGCGTCGCTATCTGTACAGGCAACATTGCCTCGGGTCATTTGAAACTCGGGGAATACGATAAGGCAATCGCTTTTGCAGATCGGGCGATAAACAGTTTTAAAGAACTCGGTCCGGCCTGGCAAAAACCCTTGGCGAACTATCTGCGTGTGAAAGGAATGGCACTCAAAAAGCTTGGTCAATACCAGAAAGCATTAACTTATTATGAGCAGTCGCTGCAAATTCTGCAACAACTCAAAACAGAAGAGCATCAAATCAGCAGTACGTTGACTTCTATGGGAGATATTTATCGCGAAAATGGTGACTATGATAAAGCTTTTGATTATTATGCGCGGGCGCTCAAGACCAAGCCTGTCATTTGGAAGGAAAAGGTGAATGAAGAGACGCGTCTGAGCCTTGCGAATTTATATTTTGTCACTCACCAATATGAAAAAGCGAAGAATGCGTTTTCCGACGTGCGGAGTTACGGCTTAAAAATTGGCGATCCGGAATTGTTGTGGCAGGCTGATGCGGGGTTGGCATCCATCTATAAGGCACTGGATAATCCTGAAAAAGCGTTTGAATATTTCACTGAGGCAATTGGTCATATTGAATCTATCCGACGTAATTTCCGAACAGCGGAAGAACAATCCGGTTTTTTGTCCGATAAGTTTGATGTCTACAGCGGTCTTGTCGGCGTACTTTGTTCTCTGCATCAACATGCACCTGGTAAAGGTTATGATCAGCAGGCATTTTCAGTTGCGGAACGCGGGAAAGCAGAAATTCTTCTGAATTTTTTGAATCAGGGGAGAATCCTTGAACAACTGGAAGATATTGCTCCGGAATTCAAACAAAAATATTTTATAAATCAACAGGTATTAGAGAAAAAACATAAAGAACTATCCAAAGAACTGTCAAAGCGTGATGGTGAGCGGGACGAGAGCCTTATTTTAAGTCTAAGAAATGATCTCGATAGTTTGCAACGTGAAGGCGTCCGTATTTGGGGTAATATGCGGGAAGCATATCCGGAATTCTATCGCCTGATGAATCCTCACCTGGTATCGGTCGAAGAATTGCAGCGAGATATTCTTGCTGAGAATGACCTTCTTGTTGACTATCTGGTGGGAATGAACAGAACGTATCTCTGGGCTGTCACACGAGACAAGTTTCTATTTCAAAGCATCGATTTGCCGAGAAAGGAGTTGAAAGAAAAATTAGCCGGTATCAGTCCGCTTTTTCACGAAACCAAAAGTCCCGCCGATGTGAGTATCGATCATCGATGGGCAAATATTAAAAGTGAACGCTTGCATGACTTATACAAGAAGCTCGTAGCCCGGCCTTTAAAAGATGTTTTACGTCCGGGGATGCGACTCATTATCTCCCCGGATGATGTGTTGCATTATTTCCCTTTTGACATTTTAGTAACCACGTCCCGGGAAGGATCGGTTCGCTATTTGATTGAGGATCATCCCATCCTTTACACATCCTCAGCGAGTTTGCTCAGGCGCGAAAAGAATGAGAGAAAACGGGCCGTCAAAAATCTGCTCGCTTTTGGCGATCCGAGTTTTCAAAACGAACAAAATCAGGGAATCGCTGACTGGGTACATGCTATGATTCCCTTTAAGTCCATCCTCAGAATGGAACAATTTGTATCTCTGCCGTTTTCCGAGTTGGAAGTGAAGGCGATAGCGAAGGATTTTCCCGAAGCAACCATTTTCTTGCATGCAGATGCCACCGAAGAGATGTTTAAGAAAAAATCTCCCGACTACCAATATATCCATCTCGCCACCCACAACATTGCCGATGACCAACAACCGATGTATTCGAAAATCGTGTTTGCGCAACAGGAACATGGCGAGGAAGATGGGTTCCTGCAGACCTATGAAGTGTTCAATCTCAACCTGCACGCCGATTTGGTGGCGCTCAGTGGCTGCAGTACCGGGTTGGGTAGGCTGCGAAGAGGTGAAGGACTTATGGGGATGAGTCGTGCTTTCCTGTATGCCGGGGCCGAAAATTTGCTGGTGAGTTTATGGCCGGTGAATGATGAATCCACCGCTGAGCTGATGGAAGTTTTTTATGCAAATCTAACCAGCGGCATGTCCATGGCTCGGGCGTTACAAAAAGCGAAAATAAAATTAATTCGATCAGAAAATTGGCGGCGAAATCCTTTTTACTGGGGCGCTTTCGTTCTGATTGGACATGATTAATTTATTGTTTCGTCTCCCCAAAATGTGACATTTGTTGCAGTATCTGGCTGGCCTGTGATTTTCGTGTCAAGTCCGGCTGCGGCAGAGCTAACAGACGCTGAAAATGTTGTTGCGCTTGGTTGACACGACCCAACATGAGATAAGCCTTCCCTAAATACCACAGACAATCCTCCGTATAAAAAGCGTTCCCTTCTGCCAGACTCAGCGCTGTCTGAAGATACTCGATTCCTTGTTCGACTCTTCGTGACTCAAACTGATAGTGCAGGCCGAGAAGCCTGAGTTTCGCACTGGCAAGATACGAGACCCCCAAATAGAAATTTGCCAAATAATGGTTTGGACTTTCCTGCAGATATCCCGTGAAGTTTTCAATGGCGCGTTGAAAATGCTCTTCGTGAAAGTTTGCCAGCCCTTGTTGAAATAAATCTATTTGCTCCGAGATTCCACGTAATTGAGTGTTCGTTGGAAGCTGAATCTGCGCAACCTCAAAGGTGGCCGGCCGCTTGAAAAATGCGTAGCCGTAGAGCGAAACCAGCAGAATAACCATCGCAAGTCCGGCATAAACCGGTACGGGCGGCAGGAGGAATTTGTTGAGGTATGTCATCATGCGGGATAAAATACCTGCTCCGGCTTCCGCAGCCTTGGCGGGAGCCTTTGCGTCTAAGTAGGAATACACCCTGGCATCCATTTCGGCTTCCACTGCCGGCCAGTTTGGTGGCGTCGGGCCTTCGGCGTCCTGCGTCGTGTTTCGGGCGTTTTGTAACCGCTGTAACGCGTCGAGGCAGACCGGGCACAGGTCTACATGTTCTTTCAGAGCCCGGAGCTCATCCCCTGCAAGGTCATGGTCGGCGAAAGATGCCAGTTTTTTAGCCGGCGGACAGTTGGCGGCGATGTGCCTCCTCAAATCACGAAACTGTTTTTTATATGCATTCATTGCATCGGCGTTGTCTTTATGCTGACTCATTGCTTCTCCATGAGTAATTTAAA
>CAYVXE010000069.1:13954-23159 GCA_964455375.1 uncultured Calditrichaceae bacterium | reverse complement strand
CTCTTTACTGCCGGATATGAGAAAATAGGCAGTTATCAAAAAAACGATAACTAAGACCAAGTTATCAAAAAAACGATAACTAAGACCAAGTTATCAAAAAAACGATAACTATATAAACTGTAAGAAATGGCAATTAATTACGGCATATTTATAAAAATCGGTGCTTATGTTTTAGCCGCGGTGCTTGCCCATTGGCCGTCAAATTGGATTATCCGAAAGATAATAAAACGCTGGAAGCCCGATGAAGAGGAGCCGGATGACAGAATGGGTGCATTTATTGGAACGCTGGAACGAATTCTAACCATTTTACTGGTGGGCTTAAATGCTTATTCGGGAGTGGGGTTTGTGGTCGCCATGAAATCGATTGCCCGTTATGAACGTGTGCAGAGAGAAAAGGCGTTTGCCGAGTATTTTTTAGCCGGTACGATGTTGAGTATTTTGCTGGCAATGATTATTGGTTTAATCGTACAAAGGTCGGTAGGCAAATTATAAATGGAACATAAAACAGGTTTAAAAGGGTCATGAAAATACTGGTTGTTGGTGGTGGTGGCCGTGAACATGCACTTGTCTGGAAAATAAAACAAAGTCCTCTGGTTGAGAAAATTTACTGTGCACCGGGTAATCCCGGCATCGGACAGCTTGCTCAATGTGTAAATATCGAGCAGAATGACATCAACGGATTGCTTGGTTTTGCCAGAAAAAAATCCATCGACTTGACAGTAGTGGGGCCCGAGGAGCCGCTGGTGAGTGGCATTGTGGATGAGTTTGAAGATCAGGGGCTGACTATTTTCGGCCCCTCAAAAGCTGCCGCAGAGCTTGAGGGGAGCAAGGTTTTTTCAAAATATGTATTGCAGAAATATAATATTCCCACTGCCGAGTGTGTGGTCCTTGAAAAATATGACGAGGCAAAAGTATATGTACAAAACGCTAAGTATCCAACCGTGATTAAGGCGGATGGGCTTGCAGCCGGAAAGGGAACATTCATCTGTAAAAATGAAGAAGAAGCTCTCAGCGCCTTGAACAAAATAATGCTCGAGAAGGTTTTTGCAGATGCCGGCAACAAGGTCGTCATTGAGGAATTTATGCGCGGTGAAGAAGCCTCGATCATCGCAATTACAGATGGTGAGACACTTGGTTATTTGCCTGCAGCACAAGACCACAAAGCCATTTTCGATAATGATGAAGGGCCAAACACCGGCGGGATGGGGGCTTACGCACCGGCACCCGTGATCAATGAACCTATGTTTGAAAGGGTTAAAAAGGAAATCATGGAACCAACCATCAGGGCGATGGCGTTGGAGAACCGGCCTTATCGCGGAATTTTATACGCCGGTTTGATGATCACAAAAGATGGTCCCAAAGTTGTTGAGTTCAACTGCCGTTTTGGAGATCCGGAAACGCAGGTTATCTTACCACTGCTAAGTTCCGATATTGTGGATATTATGTTCAGAGTTGTCAAAGGAAAACGATTTGTCAATCGGATAGAACGACATGAAAAATCTGCCATGTGTGTGGTGGTTGCCTCGGGAGGCTATCCGGGACCGTACGAAAAAGGTAGTCCCATTTACGGGCTGGACAAAAAGTTTGGAAAATCTGTTCATATTTTTCATGCCGGCACCCGGCAGCTAGAAAATAATTGTGTTGTCACAAACGGGGGCCGGGTATTGGGCGTTACCGCTGTCGAAGATAATTTTCTGAAGGCACGTGAGAAAGCCTACTGGGCTTTGGGTAAAATAGCATTTAACAACGCTTACTATCGCAAGGACATTGGCGCAAAAGCGATAAAATACCTGAAAAAACATTGAAAAAAATAAAATAGTTTATGAGCCGTGGAGTTCAAGACTGTTGTCATTTGTCTGATAATAACATAAAACAATAAAACCAATTGCACGAATGCAATTCATTAAACAGAAAGGGAATTTGCTATGAAAATTTTAGTGACTGGTGGTGCCGGATTCATAGCGTCTCATGTCGCCGATGCTTACCTTGCTAACGGACATGATGTGACCATCGTTGATGATCTGTCTTCCGGACGAATGGAAAATGTCAATCCAAAGGCAAACTTTATAAAAATGAATATTCAGGATGATGAAATAGAATCTGTATTTTCGCAGGGAGCGTTCGATGTGGTCAACCACCATGCCGCACAAATGGACGTGCGTAAATCTGTTGCCGATCCGAAATTTGATGCCCGGATAAATGTTCTGGGTACGCTAAATCTGCTGGAAAATTGTGTCAAATACCGTGTTAAAAAGTTTATTTTTTCATCCACGGGTGGTGCCGTTTACGGTGAGCAAAACACATTTCCTGCGGATGAAGAGCATCCCACCTGGCCCATTTGTCCGTATGGCATTACCAAACTTTCATGTGAAAAATATTTATTTTATTATAAGGAAATTCATGGTCTTGAGCATGTGATTTTTCGATATGCCAATGTTTACGGGCCAAGACAGAATCCACACGGCGAGGCAGGTGTCGTGGCAATCTTTACTGAAAAATTGCTTGCAGGTGAGCAGCCGGTCATCAATGGCGACGGCAAGCAGACCCGTGATTACGTGTTTGTAGGTGATTTAGTACGGGCAAATCTCAAAGCTCTGGACTACGGGAAAAGCGATGTGTTCAACCTTGGGACGTCGGTTGAAACGGATGTAAATCAGCTTTTTGGACATTTGAATGAACTGACTAGTGCGGGAATGCTGGAAATGCATGGCCCGGCTAAAGCAGGAGAACAACTCCGCAGTTGTCTGAATATAAAAAAAGCGGAGAATGTGCTGGGATGGAAGCCGGAAATCGGATTACAGCAAGGTTTCAAACAAACGGTTGACTATTTTTTGAATAAAAATAAAAACTAATTGCAGGACATGAATAATAATTTTGGACTCATCGGCGATTCGTTGGGAATCCAACAAATCCTTTTGACCATCAGGCAGGTCGCACCTACGGATATTTCCGTATTAATCGTCGGGGAAAGCGGAACAGGGAAAGAGTTAGTTGCAAAGGCTATTCATGAACAAAGCTTGCGCAAAGACAACCCCATAGTCATCGTCAATTGCGGCGCCATACCGGAAGGTATTCTGGAGTCGGAACTTTTTGGTCATGAAAAAGGTGCTTTCACAGGAGCGGTCGGGGCAAGGAAAGGGTATTTCGAGCAGGCAGATACAGGAACGATATTTCTGGATGAAATCGGCGAGATGCCTCTGGCGACCCAGGTGAAATTGCTTCGTGTGCTGGAGAACAAAGATTTTATGCGTGTCGGTGGTTCAAAACTGCAAAAAGTGGATGTTAGAATAATTGCCGCAACCAATAAAGAACTTGAAAAAGCTGTTCGAGCCGGGGAATTTCGGGGGGATTTGTATTACAGGTTGAATGCTGTTCATGTTCGCATTCCACCGTTAAGAGAAAGAAAGGAAGATGTTAAAATTCTGGTGAAGAAATTTGCAGCCGATTTTTGCCGGCAAAATCACATTGAATTTGCAGGATTCACGGACACCGCTATGCATCTACTTGAACAACAGCCCTGGCCCGGGAATGTACGTCAACTGAAAAATGTCATCGAAAGTATTATTGTTTTAGAAAAAGGGAATTGGGTTGATGAGTACATATTGACAAAGTATATCAATACAAAGGGCCCAATGGACAGGAATTTACCCGTTCCCACGCATCGCGCCTCAGACCAGGTGGAAAGAGAATTTATTTATCACGCTCTGCTCGATTTGAAATCTGAAATAACAAAACTACGTGAAGATATTTTTCAATTATCTTACACCGAACCGAAGCCAAAATCATTACCATATTATTCCGAAATTATGCCATCGGCGCCTGAAGATATTCACCCACAGGCACCTGCAGGTGTTGAAATGGAGGGTAAAACCTTGCAGGAGCTGGAGGAAATTATGATTAACCGGGCGCTTGAAAGATTTAACGGTAGCAAACGTAAAGCTGCCAAGTTGTTAGGCATTAGTGAACGCACGCTTTATCGTAAAATTAAAGAATTTGGTTTACCCTATTAGGTGAGAAAAATGTTTAAGACATCTCCGGTTGTCATCGTACTCAGTTCCGCAATGTTTGCTCTTGTTGCCGGATGTGGCCCTTATTCTTTTTCTGGCTCCGGTGCGCCGCATTTGAAATCGGTCAACATCCCTATTTTCCAGGACCAGACATCGGAGTTTGGGATTGATGAAGAGTTAACCAATGCAGTTATCACGGAATTTACCCGGGATAATACCTTGAGAATAACCGACCGGCGGAATGCAGATTCATTGCTGGAAGGTACCGTCGTGCGTGTGGACGACCGTGCCGGATCATTTACAAATGACGAAACGGTAAAGGATATCAAGGTATTCATCACCGTTCATGTGCGGTATGAAGATTTGAAAAAGCGGAAAACCGTTTGGGAGGATGATATCTCTCAATGGGGCACATTTAACCCGGATGAGGGCCAAAAGAGCCGTGACCAGGGCATAAATGAAGCAATTGTAAAAATTGCGAACGAAATTTTAAATAAATCTGTTTCGAGCTGGTAGAAAAATGTTGCTTTATGCGATTTAATTATTTAAATTTTATGAAATTGTTGATGATTTTATAAGGATGTAATTATGGTTACAGAAAAGGATGTACAATTTTTAGAAAATCATCTATCTGAAAACCCGGGTTCCATTTTGTTCGCCAGATTAGCGGATGCTTATCTGCAATTAGAAAAAGTTGACGAAGCGATTAAAATTTGTGAAGCCGGAACCAAAAAATATCCATTTTATGCTACAGGACATTATATCCTCGGAAAAAGTTACCTTGCTAAGAAGTTGTATGAACAGGCAGAAAAAGAGTTTAAGCGGGTTCTGTTGTTTGATCCGAAATTTTTGAGCGCCCACAAAAATTACGGCGATTTGATGAAAGAGATAGGTTGGGAAAATACGTGCGAGATGAGCTACCGCAAGATTTTACAGATCGATCCGCTCGATGAGTCTGCCCGGGAAAAGGTGCGGGAGTTTGACCTTAAGAATACGGAAGCTGTCCAAAAGGACAAAGAAAGAACATCTGAAATTGAACCAGGAGAGCGTCCTGAGCAGAATGCTCAGACGACAAACGATTTTGAGCATCCTGAGGAGAAAGTCGATAAAATCGATTCCATGCCGGTAAGTGCCGTGGAAGACGATCTCCTTTTTGAACAGGAAGAGGAAAAGCAAGATCAAGAAAACGAACCCCCCGTCGGCCATGAACAGGAATCAGTAACCGTTGATTCTTCTGAACCGGAACAGACTGTGCCGGAGTTGGACAAAGAGAAGGAAGAGGAGTTTTCGTATCTTTTAGATGATATTTTTAAAGATGACGTTATTGAAGAGCCCGTAAATAATTCTAATTCTTTTTTAGATGAAAAATTGAATGGGAGTGACATAACAACCATCGATGATGGGGACGATACCAATGTGGTCACGGAATCCAGTATCGAAGCTGATTTGCAGTACACTGCAACGCAACAAAAACTCAAACAGGACCCGATACAGTCCGTAGATAATGAAATTCAGGAACCGTCTTTGGATGACGCTTCATCACTTTCTTTGGGAGAGGTAGCAAAGGATAGTTTAAATGCACAGGAGGGCTTTGAACCTGGAGAGGAGATGACGGATTATCCCGATCCGCTTGGTGCTCTTCAGCCGCCTTCCATTGAAAATGAATTAAAGAAAAGCAAAAAAAATACTCCGGGGAAAAAGAAAAATAATAGTGAGAAAATCGTTACGCCCACTTTAGGAGAAATTTATACGGCGCAGGGGCAATACGGAAAGGCGATCGATGTTTTTGAAACGCTTCTAAAAAAATATCCGGACAACGAATTTTATTTAAAGAAAATCGAGAACCTGAAACAAAAATTAGTTGAATCAAAAGATGCAGAGAGTTGATCGGGTCAGGGAAAGACTGGCTGTTCACAAGTTGGATGCTCTGATTGTTAGCTCTTCTGTAAATCTGCGTTATCTGTTTGGTTTTACCGGGTCGAATGCAATTGCTTTGATTACAGACGGCCTTTCCTTTTTTATCACCGATCGCCGCTACGGTGAACAATCCCACAAAGAAGTTTCCTGTGCTGAAATTATTATTGCTAAAAAAGAGTTGCTTGCGGAATTACAAGCCGTTCCGGCAATGAAGGCCGGTTTGAGAATTGGTATTGAAGCGGCTTCTCTCACGGTAAAAGAGTTTTCTTTGTTAAAAAAAACGTTTCCCGGAATGAAGTTTCTCGCCTCCGAACGTATTGTTGAAGGTGTTGCCAGCGTGAAGGAAGCAGAAGAAATTGCCGCGATTCGAAAAGCGGCGAAAATTTGTGGCAGCGTATTTATGGAGATTCAGCCGTTGATTAGACGGGGTGTAAGTGAATTGGATATTTCCGCTGAAATATCCTACCGTACACGACGGTATGGCAGTGAAAAAGACCCTTTCGAACCGATTGTGGCCAGTGGCGAAAGATCAGCCTTGCCTCATGGAATATCTTCTTCCAAAAAAATACAAACCGGAGAGTCTGTCGTGATCGATTTTGGGGCAGTGTTCAATGGCTACGCGGCAGATACCACACGGACCTTCATTTTAGGCGAACCCACGGAGAAGCAATCCAATATGGCAAAAGCGGTTCTTGCCGCTCTTGAAAAATCTGAGAAGGCAGCTAAGCCGGGACTCATCGGCTGGCAACTGGACGCAGTCGCCAGAAAGTCTCTTGAGCATGATGGCCTGGGTAAATATTTTATGCATTCTCTGGGTCACGGTCTCGGACTGAACGTTCACGAAATACCGCGGCTTGGCGAAAACAGTCAGGATAAGCTGGTCCCCGGAAACGTCATGACGCTGGAGCCCGGTGTCTATATTCCCGGCTACGGTGGTGTCCGCGTCGAAGATGATTTCCTTGTGACGGAAACAGGCGTCGAAAATTTATCCCCGTTTCAGCGGGAGGTTTTGTGTGTCGGCTGAGACGGCAATCGACATTTCCATCGTTATCGTCACCTTTAACAATGCGCATGAAATTTCCGATTGCCTGAATGCACTTTTTGCTGATTTGCCGGGACGTAGCTGTCAACTGATCATCGTCGACAATTTTTCTCAGGATGCAACGGGCGAGATCATTCGGTCAAAAGCAGATGATTTGTTGAAACAATGTGTGGATTTTTTGTTCATCGAAAATAAAGCCAATTGCGGATTTACCCGTGCCTTGAATCAGGGTTTAAGAAAAGTAACCGGAGACACCGTTCTAATGCTCAATCCGGATACACAGATTCAACGCGGCTGTGTAAAGATTTTGTCCGATCTATTCACGAAGAAGAACCGGGTGGGGGTTGCGGCGCCGCAGCTACTGAACTCCGATGGCTCAATTCAACCTTCATGCCGCCGGTTTCCCCGCCGTCGTGATGTGTTTATTGAAATGATCTGCCTGTCCCTGCTTTTTAAAACCAGCAAACGTTTGAACTACTGGAAAATGGGGGATTTTGATCACCGCACTGCGAGAGTTGTGGAACAGCCGCAAGGGGCCTTTTTACTGACGAAGAGAGATGTTTTGAATACGGTCGGTTTGTGGGACGAACGATTCCCGATGTTCTTCAGTGATGTGGACTGGTGTAAGCGTGTTGCATTGAATGGCTATAAGATTTATTTTGAACCAAAAGCAAAAGTTGTGCATAAGCAGGGAATCAGCATTTTTCAACGCCGGCAATCCATGATTTGGTCGTCACATCTTTCTTTTTACCACTATTTCGAAAAACACGGGCGTCAAAAAGGCATTCCCGGCCTAAATGAGATGTTAAGAATCTGTTTGATTGTTACGGCAATTATAAGAATATTGTGGTATTCGAGTTTTGGCCGTTTCAAATCCCAGAGCAAAGAAAGAAGGTAATTAATGCAGCAGACAACACAGGTTGAAATAAAAAAAATAAACGACATTGCGGTTTTAGTTGTTTCCGGCGAAGTGACAAGTTTCTCAGAAAAAATTCTTGAAGAGAGTTACCGGGAGGTTTCAAGTGAAGGATTCAAGAAAATTTGTTTTAATTTCGAGAACGTTTCCTACATAAACAGTGCCGGGATGGCCATCATTATCGGCATTTTGACGAAAAGCCGAAAACTGAATCAATCATTGTCGGGTTGTGGACTCACCGAGCATTTTCAAAAAATTTTCGACATGGTTGGCATTACAAAATATATGCCGCACTGGCAGAGTGAAGAAGAAGCATTGCGTGCATTCTAAAAATCGAATGTCAGCATTAGATTCAGATCGTTTTCCTTTCTGCGAAAGAACTGTCCCTGACTCGAAAACCCCCGGTACCATTCAACTGCAAATCGCATTCGCCGCAGATACCTATTATTAATCGTAATTCCTGCCTGCACATTGGTGTCCAGATGCCAGTTGAATTCTTCTTTTTGTTTGATATCCGCGGCAATGTAGGGCTGGATGAATTGACCGGGTTTCAGAAATATGCTTTCTATGCCATAGTGCAGGGTCAAAACAGATTGGCTTTTAAGGTCGGAAGGATTGCGTACGATATGAAAATCCCAAATTCCTCCGCCGTAAAATCGTACCCCTTTAACGTTGAAAGCGGTCAATACTTCCACAAACTCTTTACTGAATTTTTTGGGTACGGTGAAATAAGTTCTTTCATTCCCGAATGCGTCTATTGAGTCATTCACGTCGTCGATGCCGTTAAAGTTGTCGCCGAGATGGCTGCTGATATGTGCAATCCGTGTTTTCAATTCCACATGATGTATTTGTAACTCAATGGGCAGCCCGACGGTGAAGTCGGTTGATTGCACCGGAAAGTCCGGCGTTTTGACTTTCGTTACCAGAAGTGTGTTTCCTTCCATACGAATTTGTACAGGTGTATTCCTGATATTAAATTGGATGAGCCCGACAGAATACCCCATATTACCGGCAAATTGATTCCGCTGCATGAGCAGCCTCGCACTTAATTGCACTTCTGCGGGATCCGCCAGGAGTCTCCCGAATAAGCGCTGTTGTGGAAAAAGAGTGAAGCCGGAATGATTTTCCTGGGCAGTGAGATGGTGAGTGAAAATAATTTGCAGAAGAAAGGGTAACAGCAGTGAAAGATTTCTGAATTTCATGATTTTATCTTATTTGTTTTGTTGAGTGAGTCCTTCATTAAAAATAAATATCGGCAGGAAAATATGATTTTTGCAGAAGGTTGAGACGGGCGAAAATGTCGTTCCCCGCTTCGACCTGAAT
>CAYVXE010000069.1:10901-13854 GCA_964455375.1 uncultured Calditrichaceae bacterium | reverse complement strand
ATGAAGCTTACAATTAAAATAAAATGACTTCATACTGAGCGAAGTCGAAGTATGAGCCCATCCCCCATCCCTACCACTACTGACATATTACAGAGCGAATGTTTTCTTCCTTGATTTTCGTGTCGTTAATGATAAATTACAATGTTTAAGCGACAATTTCAACAGGAAGTTTTAATGACAGGTCATTCATTTCGATGAAACTACTTTTATTCGATATTGATTTAACGTTAATAAGAACGGGTGGCGCAGGCAGGAAAGCGATGAATAAAGCGTTTGTGGATATTTTCAACGTTGCAGATGGTATGGATGGAGTTGACTTTGCCGGCCGTACTGATCGAGCGATTTTTAAGGATGCGTTAGGGAAAGCACAAACGCGATGGACGCTTGACCTTGAACGACGGTTTAAGAAACAGTATTTTGAATTGCTGACACTCGAACTGTCAGCGAAAAATAGCCGAAAATGTATTCTGCCGGGTATAAGAGAAATATTAACCACGGTCATGGCCGATTCACAATTTGTTGTCGCTTTGCTCACCGGGAACTGGCGGGAAGGGGCGAAGATCAAGCTCGAACATTTCGGCCTTTATGATTTTTTTCAGTTTGGGGCATTCGCGGACGATTCGGAATTCCGGAATGATCTTCCCGCGGTCGCTGTTCGCCGGCTCAAAGAAATAACAGGTCATTCCGTCGTTCCCCAGCGGGTTTTCGTTATTGGCGATACGCCTCTGGATGTTGCCTGTGCACAATCTTTCGGTGCAAAAAGTATTGCGGTGGCCACGGGATTTTTTCCCCTCAAAGAATTGCGTGATTCGCAGCCGGATTATCTTTTCATGAATTTCCAGGATACCGAGCGCATTTTGCAGGTGTTGCAAAATGACGACTAAATTACCGACTCGTTTGTTAGGCCATACTGGCTGCGACGTTTCAACCATTGGGTTGGGAACGTGGTCTATGGGCGGTCGCTGGTGGGGGCAGCCGGATGATAAGCAGTCTGTCCGTACCATACAGAAAGCAGTTGATCTGGGCATTCATTTTTTTGATACAGCAGATTTTTACGGTTTTGGCCATTCGGAGGAACTGCTTGCTAAGGCTTTGGGCAAAAAGCGTAAAGATGTGTTTATCGCCACAAAAGTTGGTTTACGCTGGAACAAGAAAGGGAAAATCAGGCACGATCTTTCCAGAGAATATATAGCCAAAGCAGTAGATGCCAGTCTGCAGCGATTGCAAACCGACGTCATTGATCTCTATCAGATTCACTGGCCGGACGTCGATACGCCAATTGAAGAGACTGCCGAAGCTTTAATGAAATGTGTACAATCCGGCAAGGTTAAGTTTCTCGGCGCATCAAATCTGTCGCTGCAGCAGCTCGAAGCGTACCGCAAATTAATTCCCCTTGCGGTACTGCAACCGCCTTTGAATTTGTTTGAACGCAACGCGGAGGTACAGCTTTTACCTGTGTGTCACAAAGAAAACATTGGTGTTGTCAATTACAGTACGTTATGCAAGGGACTATTAACCGGCACATTTAATGTGAACTCAGAATTAAAGGAGACGGTCAGAAGGCGGGAGCCGCTTTTTAATGGGAAAACATTTGAACGAAATTTAAGGATCATACAACGACTAAAAGATTATGCCGCAAATTTTGAACGTACCGTCACTGAATTGGCAATTGCGTGGGTATTAGCACATCCGGCAATCTCCTGTGCCTTGTGCGGTGCACGTCGACCGGAACATCTCGATGACCAGATTAAAGCCGCAAACTGGCATCTCACACATGTAGATCTACAGGAAATCGAAAAAATTGTGACCCAAACGGAAGCGGAATGTTAACCTTAAAAGATTGTTATTTAAGTTAGTAATTCTTGTAACTGCTTATCTCGTGTATCATCCGGCTATGGTCGGATTTTTGGTCTCAGGAAGAAACGTGGTGACTCGAAATGACAATTTTTTTTTAGACCTGCACACCGATTCATAAAAAAATAATTTTTTTATGAATGACGGGAAGAAATAAAAGAAAATAATTGTTCTACTTATCAAATGCGCTTGGAAGGTGATAGAAAGGGTAACCTCCTAATTTATTCCCCTTCCTCCTCGAAGTCCCTGGGTCGGGAAGCCCAGGGATTTTTTTTTGAGTTTTTGTGAAAATATACCTATAATATAATCATATTGCTTAAAAAATCTATTGACAACCAATCATGTTATTCAGGTTTGCTTACATCATTTTCATGTTGTCCACGGGAATCCAATTACCACTGTATTCTCAATTTCTCAAGACTCAAACTATTTCCGACTCTCTGCGGTTGCATGTCGTTTTTCCTGTCTCCGGTGATACCTTGAATTTTGACCGTATTCGCTTTGCCGGGTCAACGTTAACAGGTGCAAAGGTTTGGGTGCAGGGAAAGCGAACGAACGTGTATTCCTCCGGCGCTTTTGTAGGAATGGTGGATTTGCAACCGGGTTGGAATACGATTGCAATTAAAGGGCGGGACCGGAATGGAGCACTTGAGAGAGATCTTAAAATATTTCGCACCGATGATTCCCTTCCATTGCCATCGATACCCACCAGAATAAACATACAGAGGTTAAGTCCGCAAACAGATGTCTTTATGTCTGCGGGGGAAAAACTCAAGGTATCTTTCTGGGGAAGTCCGGGAGGACGTGCGAGTTGCCGCATTGACGGTTTGGACAAAGTGGTTCGCTTGCAAGAAGTGCCGGCCAGCAAAAACAATGACAAGCCGGGATTTTATCGCGGTGAAATTCTGATTCCGGACGTTCAAAGTGAGAGAGTGACGAACATTGAAATTACGCTGACAGGTAAAGACCGCGATGTGGTAAGAACGCGATTGCCGGCAAAAGTAACCATCGTACCATCTCAGACTTACAGAATTGCCATGACGCATGATTCTTTGACGTCCGTTTATAGAAAGCCTCACGGTGATTTCTGGTTTACAAT
>CAYVXE010000069.1:0-10801 GCA_964455375.1 uncultured Calditrichaceae bacterium | reverse complement strand
ATGATTCTTTGACGTCCGTTTATAGAAAGCCTCACGGTGATTTCTGGTTTACAATGCCGAAAAATGTTAAAGTGAGAATTGTCAGTCATCAGAACGGATTTATAAAAATCAAATTTTCTAATGAAACGTTCGGGTATGTTCGTTCTCAAAAGCTTGAGATGTTATTGCCGGGCACACCATTTCAATTGGCTAAAATTGCAAATCCCGCTGTCTGGCAGGATAAAAACTGGTTGTATTTTAACATGGCTGTGTCGGAAAAAATGCCGTTTGTTGTTCAGTCCGGTCAGGCTGCCTCGGTTTTTAGATTCACATTATTTCATGTGGAAGATTCTCCTAAATGGATTTTGCATCCTACCAGTGGTGACATTGTTCGGAGAATTGTGCGACAGCAGCAGGGCGATAATTGCATCTTACGGTTTGAATTAAACCAAAATCAATCCTGGGGATATCGCGCCTGGTATTCGGGAGACCGGCTTTATTTGAATATTCGTAAGGCACCGGTTTTCTCTACTCGTACGGATTCACTATTGAAAGGATTGATCTTTGCCGTGGACGCGGGACACGGTGGTGACAACGGGGGGGCTATCAGCGCCACCGGTTTACAGGAAAAAAATCTGAATTTGTTTCTGGCTCAGGATGTAGCAAAAAGCTTGCGGGCCCTGGGTGCCAAGGTCATCATGACGCGCACGGGTGATGAAAATTTGACGCTATCTGAGAGAGTGAGAATTGCCCGTGATGCCGGAACGCATGTGTTTCTTTCCATTCATTACAATTCGGTAAGCGCTCATACCGACCCGCTGCGGGGTCGTGGAGCGGCTACTTATTTTTCATTTTCGCAGTCACAAAACCTGGCGCGCAGCGTCTATTCGCAACTGTTAAAATTAAGACTGCGGCCGTTCGGCTGCAAAGTAGCGCCGTTTTTTGTTACACGGCAGACAGATTTTCTTTCCTGCCTTGTAGAAGGAACCTTTCTAACGCATCCGCTGGACGAGATGTTTTTGTTGCGTGAAAATGCTCTGCGTTCCATGGCAGATGCCATAACGGAAGGGGTGAAAAAGTTTGTCCTGCAACAGCGCAAATTGGTCGACGTGCCTGCCACTGACCATTTCGCCACATCACCTGCGCCCGATTCCTCACGTAATTTATTAAAATGAACTTGATTTTTGCCCCTTTCCTCCTTAAGTTTGCGGTTAAATTACGAAGGAGGGTACATGATGGAACGCTTGGAAACATTTGACAATAAATATCCCGAACGGGATTATGAAATTACGATTGTCAACAAAGAATTTACCTCGGTTTGCCCCATGACCGGGCTGCCCGATTTTGGCACCATTACCATTCAATACGTCCCCGATAAAAAATGCCTGGAACTGAAAGCGTTGAAGTATTACTTTCTCGATTTCCGCAACGAAGGTATTTTTTACGAAGCGGTGGTCAACCAAATATTGGATGAACTGGTGGCGGCCTGTGCTCCAAGAAAAATGACGGTCAAGGGGGAGTTCACCGTTCGTGGTGGAATTTACTCAGAGGTTGAAGCATCTTATGAAAAGGAAACCTGATATGGCCAAAGACGTCGCGGTGGTTCTGGTCAGTGGGGGGATGGATAGCGCGGTGACGCTGGCCATTGCCAGCCAATCCTGCCGGGTGGCGTTGTTGCATTTAAATTACGGCCAGAGGACTCAGAAGCGTGAGTTGAAGGCGTTTAAAGCTTTGAGTGAATTTTATCACGTGGAAGAAAAACTGATTGTCGATGTGGGACATCTGGCTCAAATTGGTGGATCCAGTTTAACAGATGCAACGATATCGGTTGCGCAAGCCAACCTGCAAAGTGATGAAATCCCGACATCGTATGTGCCGTTTCGCAACGCAAATTTATTGGCTGTCGCCACCAGTTGGGCAGAGGTGATCGCTGCCAGAAAAATCTTTGTGGGAGCTGTGGAAGAAGACAGCTCCGGTTATCCGGACTGCCGGCGGGAGTTTTACGATGCCTTTGAGAAGGTGATTGAAGCCGGAACCAAACCGGGTACAAAGATGGAGATTGTTACACCAATCATTCATTATAAAAAGGATGAAATTGTCAGGAAAGGTGTGGAGTTAGGAGTTCCGTTTGAGCTGACCTGGTCATGTTATCAGCGTGAAGATATCGCCTGCGGTGTGTGTGACAGTTGCGGATTCCGGTTGCGCGGTTTTCAAATCGCCGGTGTGAACGACCCCATTTCCTACGCCAAGCGACCGCGTTATCAATGAGTGTGCCGATGCTCAATCTTTTAATTACGAATCTTCAATGACGAATGAGCATTAACTCTGTTTTTTACTTGTTCCAAAATTTCTATTTTTGGAACACAGTTGCCGGGAACTTTCAACTTCGAATAAAGAAGCCTGAGATCGGATGTTTGAAATGTCCATTTGTTTAACAATGAGTACAAATTCTCTGCGCTCTTCGTGGCCTTTGCGAGAGTTGAATTATCTGTCATCGCTTTTTCGGTGTTTCTCGGTGACCCTCGGTGTTTCGTGAAAGGATCTCGCAGGGAGGGAAGTGCTGAGACATCACCAATGCAGTGGAGCGGGAAGGTCTGAACGTAGAAATCGATTTCAGAACAAGGAATGACGAATGTCGATTTTAGATTATTATGATGGAATTTGTGTTAATCCGTTTTATCCTTGAAATCCGTGTGCCGATGCTCAATCTTTTAATTACGAATCTTCAATTACGAATTGGAATTAACGAAGGTCTTTTGCATACTGGGCTGTCCAAAAAGTCAAAATAATTGTCATTTCGAATCAGGCGAAAGCCTGAGGAGAAATCTGGATCTGAGACAGATTGTAATATAAGTAATTATTTTTATTAAGTTATTATGATAAGTTCCTTACCAGATTCCTCTCTACGGTCGGAATGACAAACCGGGGCATTTTAGACAACCCCCTACAGATTTATTTTGGAACACAGTTGCAAACAGTATACATAAAATTTGATTTCAGGAGGGTTGTATGAAAGTAAAAAACTACCGGGAAATAGATGAGAATACGGTGACCATGGAAGGTACAAAAGACGCCAAAATGCGCCTGCTTATTTCCGAGCAAGACGGTGCAAGGAACTTTGCTATGCGAATGTTTACGGTTGAGCCGGGTGGGCATACCCCATTTCATTTCCACAATTATGAACATGAGGTGTTTGTTTTGGAAGGTGAGGGCGCACTACAGGGTGAACAAAAAGAGCACCCTTTTGAGGCCGGGGACGTAATTTTTGTTGAACCAAACGAAAAACATCAATTCCGCAACAAGGGCGATAAACCATTGCGGTTTCTGTGCCTGATCCCGACACCCGAAAAATGTGATTGAGGCGGAAATAAAAGGCAAAATATTTTTGTTGGAAACAGTATTATGAACAAGCATCAGTGGAAAAAACTTTTTGGTTGTTTCGTTTGCCTTTTTCTGGCCTCTCAATTTGGAAGTTGCGGTTCAATATCGGAAGATGATACAAAGATCATAGAAAAAATTCAGAACCACCGGCGCTATAAAAATCGTTCATACAAAAAAAGCGTGCTTTCTCCAATTCCCGATGAGCATAAAAAAGAGTTTCAAGGGCTAAAGTATTTTCCGGTAAACCTGACGTATCGATTTAATACTAATCTGCACAAATATCCTCATCCACGCGTTATTAGAATGATGACCAGCCTCGGCGTGGAAAGAGAGGCGCTTAAGTACGGCTATTTTAATTTTCAGATGGAAAATATGCCCTGTGTCCTTCAAGTGTACAAACTTCTTGATGTACAAGAATCACATCCGAATTATCTTTTTGTTCCGTTTCTGGATGCGACCACGGGGAAGGAATCGTATCCCGGCGGGCGTTATCTTGATTTCAAAGAAACGGCAAATAATACGTATACAATAGATTTTAATATGGCCTTTAACCCCTCTTGTGCTTACGGCAAAAAAGGCTTTAACTGTCCTTTACCACCCCAGGAAAACCGTCTTGATGTTCCTGTAAAGGCCGGAGAAAAAAATTATTTTTTCGACGATCACTAATTTTTTTATCTGGTTTTTTTTCTGAAAAAATGGTTTGTGAGTGACTCAGGTTTTGTTTTTCCTGTTTTCAGGATATGCTTTGGGGCTGGACGCATGGGGTTGGGTCAAATTCGATAAAGCGCAAACAAAATATCCCTTGAAAATAACCGTCCAACCTTCTATATTCTACCCGGAATTAACACTTATTTTTCAACCGTATAGTTTGCGTGAATCTCATCGGTGTTAATTTTTCTTTGGAAATAAGATTTTATATATTTTTTTAGTAGCTTTCTGGTTGCGGGCAGGAGAAAACAAAATCCGATACTATCGGTTATGAGACCCGGGGTGAGAAGCAGCAGAGCGCCGGCAAGCACCATGACGCCGTCGATGAGACTTTCACCGGGAATTTGCCCGTTTTGCAGTTCCTGCTGAATTTTTGAAATAATTCCAAAGCCCTGAGCTCGTGCCAGACCGGCGCCGACAACTCCGGTCAAAATGACGATGGCGATGGTATTCAGCGTACCGATTTGCTCTCCGACTTTGATGAGCAGCATCAGTTCAAATAGAGGTATGAGCGTGAAAAGAATGATTAAGCGTAAAAACATATTTTAATGCCTGGTTAAGTTTTCAACACCATTATCTGTTTTATGCGAAGAATGTAAGAAAGTTTCGAATAAATAACAAAGAGTATCGATTTTGTCATGTTACTATTTTTTATGTCTATTGTGTTTTTGCTCTCTTCTTTCGCCTGCGAAAATCCGTTCACAACCCGTACACCCGAGCTCCCGGAAGAGAATAACTCGACATTTTTTACGCCCAACAGTCCAGAGGACGTCTTTTTAAATCTACAAATTTCTATCGCTGAAAGGAATGTTGAAAATTATATTCGCAGTTTTGTGGATAGCAGCCGTTCCGCAAAACGGTTTTTGTTTGTTCCTGATCCGGCTGTGGCGACAACCCAACCGGGAACGTTTTTGAACTGGAGTCTATCGGATGAAAGGCGTTATTTGTTTCAGTTGTTTCAGGCAACACCAGCGGACTCTCTGCACAGTTTGCGATTCGTGGAATCCGAGACCCCGGTTATTTTGCAGGATACAGCAACCTTTACACAGGATTACACCCTGACGTTTCATCACACGAGGCAGAATGAAAGTGTTCCTGTTGTTTACAGAGGTCAGGCCAGATTCCAATTGGAACGCAACGAGACCGGTGACTGGGCAATTGATAAATGGGAAGATTTTGGCAATGGTACAGATCCCTCATGGAGCGATTTGAAAGCATTTTTTCAATAGACGTGATTATTCCTTAAATATATGAAACATGTAAAACGAAAAACCCCGATTATTCCGAGATGGAAAAGAAATTTATTTTGGCTGCTTTCAGGACTCTTTGTAATCCTTGGGTCGGTACAGGCGTATCTCATAGTAGTGCCCCATAAAACGGTGACCAAAGCTGTTACTACGACGTCAACGGAACAACAGGAAGCACTGCGATTCAGCATTTACGATGTATTGTTAAATTATGATATTCGTATGGATTGGATTTCCGGCGATAGCCGGGATAAGAAAGTTAGGATTCCTGCTGATTTGCCAATGGTGGTACCTTACGTTGCCCTTTTGGATAAATTTAAGCAACTTGGCGGAAACGTGCTCAAGGCAAAATCAAATCCGGATGGTACCGATATGAAAGTTGAAATCGGTTACGGCGGCAAATCGGTAGTTCGGGTACATTTGGTAAAGGATCCCGAATTGCATAGATCGGCAGGAAAGATTGCCATTGTGATTGATGATTTCGGGTACGCACTTTCATCAGATATTCGGGAATTTATCGATTTGCCACAGACCATTACGCTGTCTGTTTTGCCAGGATTAACCTACTCAAAAAAAATTGCCGCTCTTGCGCATGAAAATGGCAGGGAGGTGTTGTTG
This sequence comes from uncultured Calditrichaceae bacterium, assembly GCA_964455375.1. Classification (GTDB taxonomy): domain Bacteria; phylum Zhuqueibacterota; class Zhuqueibacteria; order Oceanimicrobiales; family Oceanimicrobiaceae; genus CAYVXE01. The sequence continues at coordinate 4,868 of CAYVXE010000069.1, read as the reverse complement.
CATTTACCGATGCAACCGGAGAACGGTAACTATAAAAAAGATGACTATATTTTATTAACGAAAATGGAGGCGAATGAAATTCGAAAAAGAGTACGGCGAAGTTTAAATGCGGTGCCTTTTGCACGTGGTGCGAATAATCATAAAGGGTCGCTGGCCACAACGGATAAAAAAATGATGGGCGTGGTGATGGATGAACTCAAAAAGCATCAATATTTTTTTCTGGACAGCCGCACCAGTAAAAAATCAATTGCCTATGACATTGCGAAAAAAAAGAAGCTAAGCTGCGGTTATAATAATGCATTTCTTGATTCGATTCAGGAGGAACCATTTGTTCGGCAGCAGTTAAATACGTTGGCTGAAATGGCGGTAAAAAAAGGCTACGCGATAGGAATCGGTCATCCCCACGAGGTGACATTGTCTGTCTTAAAAGAGGAGTTGCCTAAATTTGAACAACGCGGTTTTCAATTTGTAACCATCTCAGAAATAATGAAGGAGGAAAATAAAAAATGATACGCTTAGGTGTGAATGTCGATCATATAGCCACGGTGCGCGAAGCCCGAAGAGGGAAATTGCCGGATCCGGTGGCCGGGGCAATCGCTGCTGAAATGGCCGGTGCCGATGGAATTGTCTGTCATTTGCGGGAAGACCGCAGGCATATAAAGGATAAAGATTTGTATTTGCTGAAAGAAATTGTGAAAACACATTTGAACCTGGAAATGGCTGCCACCGACGAAATGGTACGAATTGCCACGGAGGTGGTGCCTGACATGGTGACCATCGTTCCGGAAAAGCGGGAAGAAATCACCACGGAAGGCGGTCTCGATGTCACTGCAAACTACGATTGGATTGAAGAAGTGGTGAAACAACTACGTTCGCACAATATTGTTGTGTCATTGTTCATCGACCCGGATATTCAACAGATAAAGTCGTCTGCCCGTTGTGGAGCGGATTATGTGGAGTTGCACACCGGAAGATATGCGAACGCCGACGATATGGGGGCGGTGATGGATGAACTTGAAAAAATTCGTTCCCTGGCTATGGCTGCGGAAAAACTCGGGCTGGGCGTGAGCGCCGGTCATGGATTGGATTATCAAAATGTCAGGGATATTTTGGATATTGACCAGATTGAAGAGTTGAACATCGGTCATTCCATTATCGCAAAAGCGGTGATGGTGGGCATGGAACGGGCGGTCCGTGAAATGCTGGATATTATCCGCCTCGGGTAAAAAAGCGTTCACTAACCGGAAGAAAAGATTTGTGTGAGATCGTTGCAGAAGTTTACCGCAGCGGGCGTATTGAAAGTTGTCATTACGGCCATGTTGCAGTGGTGGCGCCGGATGGTGAGTTGCTCGCCGGTTTGGGGAAGCCGCAAACCAAAACCTACATGCGTTCGGCGGCCAAACCGTTTCAGGTGATGCCGCTTCTCGAGAGTGGCGCCGTGGAACATTTTGGTTTTATGGAAGAAGAGCTTGCTGTCATCATGGCGTCGCATAATGGCGAGCCGTTTCATATTCAGATGGTTGAGCAGTTGTTGCAAAAAACGGGGTTGACGGTTACGGATTTACAGTGCGGTTTTCATCCGCCCATGCACGGAAAAAGTGCAAAAAACCATCTGCTTACGGGTCTTCCGAAAACAGCAATTTACAACAATTGCTCCGGCAAACACACCGGCATGTTGGCACTGGCAAAGTATAAACACTGGCCGCTGAAAACCTACCTTAAAACATCTCATCCCGTACAAAAACTCATCAAGGAAAAAATATCCCTGTTTTCCGGATTACCTGAAAGTGAAATCGAAACCGGAGTCGACGGCTGCAGTGCGCCGGTTTTTTATCTGCCCATTAAAAATATGGCGCTGATGTATGCCGGCCTTGCAGATGAGAAGACTGAAACTGCCCGGGACGTTTTTAACATTATGTCCTCGCATCCGGAAATGGTTGCCGGAGCCGGTCGATTCGACAGCGACTTAATGCGTGTGATGAAGGGGCGAATGGTGAGCAAAGTCGGCGCTGAAGGCGTTCGCTGTTTAGCCGTGAAAGGAAAACAAGCATTGGGTATCGCTCTGAAAATTGAAGACGGCCACAAGCGGGTCTCCGCCGCCGTTTTGCTGGAGATTCTTCAGCAAATGGATTTGATTTCCGATACTGAATTGCAGCAATTATGGTCGTACTACCATCCGGTATTGCATAATTGTGTGGGAATTGAAGTTGGAGAAATAAGAGCGAAGTTTGAGCTGGTTACTGATTGACTGAGAACTTTCTTTTGCTTTTGTAATTAGATGCGGCGCCGGTCGGGGACGAATTCGGCAATGTTGCTTCTTGTTCCAAAATTTCTATTTTGGAACACACTTGCCCGGAAGTTTCGACTTCGAATGAAAGTAGCACTAAGGATAAAGTTTAGCTGGTGTCGGCTTTTCGGTGCTCATCGGTTACCCTCGGTGTTTTATGAAATGCTCATGCAGGATAGGGGCACAGACACACTACACATCGAAGCCGTGTTTTGTCATTGCGGGCTAAAGCCCACGCTACAGGTCTTTTTTGTTTTGTCATGTCGAACCGGCCACTACAGGATTCGGAATGAATGCCATGGTGACAGTAGCAGGTACCGGATTTTTGGCGTTTTCCGGAAAATTGGAAACAACGTACGATGTACGTCCATGTCCATCGTATGTTATTTTCATTAGCCCAGGCAGTGCTTAATTCGTTCGAACGTCCGTTCGATATCTTGGTCGATACCGATGGAAATGCGCACCAGACCGTCGCTGAGACCCATTTCCTCCTGTTCCTCTTTCGGTATTTCAGATGATGTACTGCTGCCGGGCAGACTGAACAATGTTTTGAAATAGCCGAGACTCACGGCGAGATAACCGACTTTCAGATCCTGTAGCTTGGCCATACAGCGGTTGGCCTCTTCGTGATTTCCCAGATCAACTGCCAGAATCCCGCCAAATCCGTACCCGGGATTCATCATTTCCTTTAATTTTTGATGTTGCTTATGAGACGGCAATCCGGGATAAAAAACGGTAAACCCCATTTTTTCGATCTTCTCGGCCAGAAAGAGGGCGTTGGCACTGTGCTTCTGCATCCGGATGTGCAGACTGTGCAGGTTTTTCCAAATGCTGGCCGCTCTTATACTGTCCAGAACCGGCCCTAAAAGCATGGAGGCGCCGGCATTGATATCCATCAAATGGTCGATGAACTCTTTGCTGGAACAAACGCATCCGGCCACACAGTCGCTGGTTCCGTTAATGAATTTGGTCAGGCTGTGTACAACGATATCGGCGCCTAAGTTAATGGGTGACAAAATCATAGGACTGAATGTGTTGTCCACGATTAATTTTAAATCGTGTTCATGTGCGATTTTGCTGAGCGCCGGAATATCAGCGATTCCGAGAAGCGGATTGCTCATGGATTCGCAGTAAATGACTTTGGTGTTTTTGTTGATTTTGCTGCGAATGGCCTCATGGTCAAGCGGATTGACAAAATGGGTCGTGATGCCAAGTTTTGGCAGGAAATTTTTAAACAGGGCGTACGTACCGCCGTAAATGGTGCGACTGGAAATAATTTCATCACCGCAGCCGCAAAGCTGCAAAATAGCACAACTGATGGCCGACATTCCTGAAGACGTTACCTGAGCCATTTCACTGTTTTCTAATCTTGCCAGAGCATCGGCCAAACATTTTGTGGACGGATTCCAGTGTCGTGAGTACAAAAAGCAACCTTCAATTTCATGGTCGAACAGTTCTTTCATAGTTTCCGGATTCAAAAACGTAAACGTTGAAGAATCGGTCACCGATGGGTTGACTCCCCCATATTCCCCGAAAACGAGGAAATCCTGAACGTTACTTGCCGGATCGAATGTCATGATTCCTCCTCTTTTTAAACAATTTCTTTCAGATGAAATTGTGTGTCATATTTCACCGTTGAGAGAATAAATGATGTGTTGATTTTATTTACGCCCTGTATGCGCGTTAGTTTGTGCAGGACGAAATGTTCATATTCCTGGATGTTCCCCACGGCTACTTTTAGCAAAAAATCATCGGCGCCGGTAATGTGGTAGCATTCCAGGACTTCATCCAGTTTGTTGATTTCTTCCGTAAAGCGGTCGATGGACTGCAGACGGTGAATTGCCAGGGAAACGGTGACCATGGCCAGTGTGCCGTGTTCCACTTTTTCCGGGTCTAACAGAGCGACATATTTTTGAATGATACCGGCATTTTCCAGGCGTTTCACCCGGTCTAACATTCCCGGTGGTGAAATGCCGATATCCGCGGCGAGCTGGGCATTGGTGATGCGGCCATTAGCTTGCAAAATATTTAATATTTTCCGATCGGTTTTATCCAGATTCATCTTAGTCTCAGTTGTTTTTTTAAAGCTGCTCAAATCGTGCCTGGAAAAACCGCAGGTACTCCGGCTCGTAAACCATTTTCAGTCCGTGGATTTCATGGCGTTTTAAATAGACTTCCTCAATGGATTCCGCCACGACATCCATGTGTGCCTGTGTGTAAACACGCCGTGGAATCGTCAGGCGTACCAATTCTAATTTTGGATAATTGTGTTCGCCGTTCTCTTTATTTCTACCCGCGGAAACCACGCCGCGTTCCATACTGCGGACACCGGAATCGAGATATATTTCGGCAGCTAACGTTTACGTTGTCGCATTTTCTCGCTCCTGAATTTCAATTGTATTGAATAAAATAAAAAACAATGCCTTAATGGTGAATATTATAATATAAATTAAATTAATATACAAATAAAATAACAATAAAGTTGCGATTATGTGAATATAGTTCAATGATGAATAGTGGTGCCACTGAATTTTTATTGGAGGTGGGATCTGGCGTTTTACTGGTTCGGGAAATATTAAGA
>CAYVXE010000068.1:0-23430 GCA_964455375.1 uncultured Calditrichaceae bacterium | reverse complement strand
TTAACAGCCACCCGCTCTGCCGATTGAGCTACCGAGGAAAAAGTAAATATAAAACGAAGCCAATGTAAAAAATGTTTCTCAAAGAGTCAAGATATTTTTGGATTCTGATTAATATTCTGTTAAAAGAATCGCTGCCTTTTTTATCTGTTCAACATTAATTAGAAAACTGTTTTCCAAAGGCGGACTGTATGGTACCGGGGTGTCCAGGGCACCAAGAATTCTTATAGGGGAATCTAAATATTCAAACGCTTCTTCCGCGATAATTGCAGAGATCGATTGGCCGATCCCGCCGGTTTTGCTATCTTCCTGAACAATCAGTACTTTGCCGGTGCTTTTAACCGTAGATAAAATTGCGGTTTTGTCCAGCGGCTGAAGTGAGCGTAGATCCAATATTTTACAGGAAAGCTCTCTTTCTTTTTGGAGTTGGGTTGCAGCGGCCAGGCACTTATGAACATACGCACCGTACGTGATGATTGTTAAATCCCTGCCTTCCCGTTTTAAATGAGCCTGTCCTATTGGTAAAACAAAATCTTCTTTAGAATTCGGTAAGTCTTCTTTTATGCCGGAATCCCGGTATAAGGCAATATGTTCATAAAACAGAACCGGATTGTTATCCCGGATTGCCGCTTTTAACAAGCCTTTCGCTTCACTGGGGGTGGAAGGGCAGACGATTTTCAGGCCCGGCGTCCGGTAAAACCAGGGTTCGGTATTTTGTGAATGAAAAGGCCCGGCGTGCCGCAACCCTCCCCACGGCAGACGGATGGTCACCGGAACCGGCTGTTGCCATCGATAGTAAGTTTTCGCCGTGTTATTTACCAGTTGATTGAAGCCACTGGCCACGAAATCATTAAACTGAATTTCAGCGATGGGACGTTTGCCAAGGAGCGCCGCCCCGGTTGCTGCGCCAATAATAGCTGATTCCGACAACGGTGTGTTCAACATCCGTTCACTATATTTTGCCAGCAGCGATTTTAATATAACAAAAGCGTTTCCATATTTTCCGCCCACGTCTTCCCCTAAAATAAATGTCGACGCGTCATGCGCAAGCTCTTCATCTAATGCCTCGACAATTGCCTGCCAGAACGTTTTTCCTTTAGGTGAAGGTGTGAATCCAACCGGTTCGTTTGACTGCCACGTTTCAATTTGCGGAAACGGGGTAGCGCGGTTTTCTAAACATTCTGTATGACGTTGAGCTTGGCCGTCAGTGAAGACAGGTGTTTGCGCAACCTCGAGTGCAGGCCATTGGGCTGCGATCACTTTCTGAGCCTGCTGTTCGATTTCCTCCTTTACCTCATGCAGCATTTTGGCATAGTCACTTTGAGTGAGAATATTTTCCTGTATGAGTTTTTGGCTGTACGTGGTGACCGGATCTTTTTGTCGCCAGAATTCATATTTTTCGGCATCGATGTAACCACCGTCATGCAGTTCAGGATACTCGAGGAACTGTGTTGGCTCTTTGCCGAAATATAACATGTCATCGTGATGGGCGTGTCCGCACATACGCATGCATCGCATTTCTATCATAATGGGACCGTTTCCTTTGCGGCAGGTTTCTGTTGCTTCGGTTACCGCAGCGAAAACAGCTTCCGGGTCAGTGCCGTCGATGGTGCAGGAACGCATGCCGTATCCAGCAGCCTTTTGCACGAGACTGCCACAAGCATATTGCTCGTTTGTGGGAGTAGAAAGGGCAGTTTGGTTATTCTGAACAATGAAGACCACCGGTAGTTTGTGCACCGCGGCAAAATTGATCGCTTCATGCCACTCACCGGTAGATGTGCCGCCTTCGCCATTGCAATTGATGACCACACGTCCTGTGTCTTTGAGCGCTAATCCCATACCGGCTGCATTGCCAACGCTTAAGGCAATCGGAGCTGAAGGAGGAAGAACGCCACAATGTAAATCACCGATATGCAGGTCTTTGCCATTTGTGGGTATACCGATTTTACCCATTTGTGCAGCCATGACGTCATACGGGCTGATGCCCATGGCCAGAGCAAGACCCAAGTCCCGAATCATCACAGCAGCGAAATCTCCATGATAACCACCCTCTTTGACTGGCCTGGCCGGATGGCTCGAATAGTGCGGACCAACGCGGTTTAACCGAATTGCCGCGGCATAAATCGCCTCCTGACCCATGGAACGAAAGCCCTTACCCTGGAATACTTTGCCTTCGGGAGTCATGATCTCATTCCCGGTAAAAAACTTTTTTAATCTGGCGTCAAGATACCGTGTGGTTACCATGCCGCGCAGGATTTCAATTTTTTCATTCTTTGTCAGAGAGGCGCGCAACCGTGTACGCTCAAATGCTGACTTAACAAGGTCCAGTTGATTTTTCAGCCAGGCGTCATGGTTGACGTCAGAGTTGAACGAACCTCGTGATTTGGCAGTAAAGGATTTTAATCGCCGGCTAAGTTCATCAATAAACGCTACTTGCAACTTTTTGAATTCGGCTTCCGAAAATGTTTTTTGTTGAACTGGGGCGAGTTTAGTGAAGATTTTGTTCGATAGTCCCGAAATAACCGGAGATTCTGAAATCGACAGCATATCAAACTCAACATGCAACCATTCGGCTTTATAACGTTCTTTTCGGGATTCAATTTTTGTAGGCATCCAATTTCCTCCTGGATTGTTTTCTAACGAAAAATAGAGAAATGAAATCAGATGATCAAGGTTTTAGTGCATGTGGTTCAGTCGAAGAAACTGCACGTGTTTACCGGAGATTGTATTTAATCAATCAAAACCAGCGCCGTTCTCACCGGAACGGTCACTGTTCGTTTAACGGGTATGCCGAAAGGGGTGATTCCGGCCTTGTTGCCATCAACTAATTTTTGCCAGTGGCCTTCGGGTAAATGGAATCTGGCTTTTTCGTGCGGATTGGCATTCATTAAGACCGCAAGATTATGGGGGTCACCTGACGCGGCTTTCGGAAGCACATAACCCACTGCAAAGTTGGTTTTGGCCTCTATGAATTGGATGCTTTCTGCGGATGTGGCCCGAAAGGCACGATATTTTTTTCGCAGCGCAATTAAACCGCGATAATAGTTAACCAAATTCTCATTTAATGCAGCAAAGTCAAAATTTAGCCAATTGGTTTCATTGTCTTTATTGTACGAATTATGGTCGATGTGACCGATGTTCGGGTCAGGAACGTCTGTTTGGGCGATAACTTTACTGCGCGCAAATTCCTGTCCTTCATGAATCATAACAACCCCCTGGCTGGTAAATAAAAAAGCAGCCGCCAGCTTGTTTAATTGTAACTGCAATGGTGTTAGTTTTGCGTTCGCTTTTAAGTCACGAATTTTGTCTTGCGGATTTACCTCGCCGCTGCCGATGCGGATGAAGTCTCCCAGTGTGTTGTCGTCATGTGATTCGAGATAATTGATGGAATGAGATTTTTGTTTAAAGGGGCCGCCGTATTTTTTTGTGCTTCCTTTTATATAGCTCTTTATTTTTTCGGCGGAGGTGTCATTCCAATACTCGCCGAAAATCCACCCGAGACCATTTTCGGGATTTTGCCCTTTCACACCGTTGCGGATAAGATCATTCCAGGCAGCCCAACCTCTATCTGAAAAACCGCCGAGATCATATTTGCCACCGCCCCACGGCTCTGCGATGAGGATAACATCCGGATTGATTTTCCGGGCTTCTTTGGTAATGTCTTCGATGGTTTTCCAGTCGAGCATTGCGGCTAAGTCGAAGCGGAATCCATCCACGTGATATTCCTTTAACCAATATTTTATGCTATCCAAAATCATTCTTCTGGCCATAGGACGGTCTGTTTTAAAATCGTTGCCACAGCCGCTGAAGCTTAAAAAGTCCATCTCAGGATTCAAATGGAAATAATAAACTTTGTCAATATATTTGTACGGGTTCAGATCATACTGCGAAACATGATTATAAACAACGTCCAAAATAACCGCGATTCCTTCTGCATGAAGAGTTTTGATTAAGTCTTTAAACTCATTCACTTGCTGTCCATGAGTTCCATTATATTCTCCCAAAGTCATGTTACCCCCTGAAGCGTAGTAAGACTCGGGTGCAAAGAAGTAGGAGGTCATGTAACCCCAATGATTGCGTTCATAAGGATTCCAGGTATTTTTCACACCGTTGATTTCGACGTTATATGGGAGTTCAATATTGCCAAAGTCATGAATCGGGAGAAGTTCCACCGCGTTAACCCCCAACTTTTTTACATAATCAAAACCGCCGCGTCGATTTTTTTCGATGAAGCCGTGGTAGGTGCCTTTTTCCTTAACCCCTGAAGAAACGTGCTCCGTCATGTCCCGGATGTGCATTTCATAAATAATCAAATCTTCCCATGCAATATGAACAGGCCTGTCGCCTTCCCAGTCATAACGACTCGTATCCAAAATAATACTTTTCGCTTCATGGTGATAGTTGTTTTTGCTGCAAACAGCAATGGAGTACGGATCGGCGATGACTTTGTCGGGGGAAAACTTTTCAAACGGAGCAGCTGGTCCTTTGAGTTTGTAACCATAATATTTGCCCCAAAACCTGCCCTGAAGACGAACTTCCCAGACCCCGTCAGGCGCAGGGGTCATTTGAAACTCTTTGCCCTCTGTTGTATCGTGCCGGTCAAACAGCACGAGCTTAACTATATGAGATCTTGGGGCAAAAAGCCGAAACACCGTTTGGTTTCCTTCAATGGAAAATCCCAGATGTTTTCTAGAACTCACTTTATCGAGAACAGGTCCAAGGTCTACCGGCAGTTGTTCATAGCCATCTATACTAACAAGATAATCCCGGTTGATCTGAAGTCTCGAAGTTTTGAGGATCGTCGTATTTTTTTTTGTGCGAATACTTTTTATGGTTAAATCGCCGTTGAAATGAATATCCCGCTTATGTAAAACGGGACTTTTCCCGTCGAAGTGTAGTTGAACAGTATTTTTGTCGAGGGCGGTAATAGCCAATAATTTAGGTTTCACCTGCTGATTCACCTCCTGTGCGTAGATACCGGAAAACCTGCTTGATAAAAGTACCAGGCCCAATAAAGTAAGTTTTGCGATTTTAATATTAGATCGGCTCATCATGAATGTAAGTTTAATGTCGATATATGGATGCTCTGTTTATGAATTATCGTCCGGAGTTAGCTTTTTCATCAGATGTACTGGTTTTCCTTTTTTACGGATCCGCATATTGAGGAATTCAACCAATAAAGAGAAAAACACAGCAAAGTAAATGTATCCTTTGGGCACGTGGTAATGCAGCCCGTCTAAAATGAGCATGAATCCAATTAAAATTAAGAATGAAAGAGCGAGAATTTCCAAAGTGGGATGACTGTGAATAAAGTCGCTTATTTTTCCCGCAAAAATTATCATAATTCCTAAAGCGATTGTGACCGCAATAATCATGATCAAAACATGTTCTGTAAGACCGACTGCCGTTAAGATGGAATCAAGTGAGAAAATCAAATCCATTAAAACAATTTGCACAATGATCGAAGGCAAGGATGTACCGATTCTCTCTTTTTGTACATCGTTTTGTCCTTCCATTTTGTGATGAATTTCAGAGGTGCTTTTTGCCAGCAAAAACAAACCGCCAAGTGCGAGAATGATATCTCTGGCGCTGGCATCGAAACTGAAGAGAGTAAAAAGAGGTTTGGCAAAATGTACCAGCCATGTAATCGCCAGAAGGAGGGCAATTCTAAAAATAAGTGCTAATGATAAGCCGATGGTCCGGGCTTTCCCCCGTTGCGCCAGTGGAACTTTATTTGAAATGATGGAAAGAAAGATGATATTATCGACGCCTAAAACAATTTCCAGAAACGTCAGCGTTAGCAGTGCAATCCAGGTTTCACCTTGAAAAAAAATCGACATGCGTATTCTTGACTATTTAATGAATGTTCTATGTTACACGAATTTAGATTCCAGTTGGACAAATACCGGAAGGTTAAAGTGGTAAAACGTAACAAAACTAAGCAGGAAAATCAAGAATATTCTCAAGTGGGGATAAAAACGTTCCCGACAAGATGCAAAAGTAAAGTTAAAAGGAAGGAAACTTTTGACGGGTTACGTTTGAAGTGTCGATTTTTGCGGGCAAGGAGTCTTTCAATTGGTTTAAATCGTCAATAAAATCTTTGAAGTTTTGATAGCGTTTTTCAATATTGAGATTTAATGCGGTTTTCAAAATGTTACTCAATTGTTCAGATTCCGGAAAGTGCTTCACGACGGCGGGTATCTTAGAATTGAGGTTATGAAATTTTAGCGTAAGATGACCGTTTCCGTTAAAAATGAATTCATCTGACAGCAGTTGTAAGAAAATAACCCCTAGTGCGTAAACGTCAATCCGGCCGTCGATCTCTTCTTTTCCAAGGAATATTTCTTGTGGAATATAATAAGAAAGGTATAATGCTTCTGTTTCCGCTATTAATTTGAGATTAGGAATCAGCCAGTCATAGCCAAAATCATCGATTTGAATTGTTCCCGAATCATTTATATAAATGGTGCCGGGATTTAATAAACCGTGTACGATGCCTTTCAAGTGTGCGTAACGCAATATTTTTGCAACGGTTATCACGATGTCAATGACTTTCATGAAGTTTAGAGGGGACTGTTCATGTAAAAACAGGCTTAATGGTTTTGCAGAGATGTATTCAGAAATGACAAAAACGTGTTCATTTTCAATACCGTATTTGTCGATTTTGGGAATAGATGGACTGTCCAAAAATTTTCCGAACTCAGCTGCGGTTAAAAACCGGTTCCGAAGCAAAGAGTTTTTTGCAATATCCGGATTGAGAAGTTTTAATGAAACGTTTGATTTTCGGGATAGGTCCTCCGCTTCATATAAGGTAAAACAAAATTTATTGCATATTTTTCGTCCTATTCGAAGTCGATTAATTTGAGGCGGTTTCATTAGCATAGATAGTTTTTGTCCTAAAATAAATTATGTAAGTACATACTACTATATCGAAACAATCGAATAAACTCTTTACTGAATTAAGGCAATTCGTTTAATTTGCTGTGGAGAAATGGCAAGTCAGATGTCGTACTTTCGGGCAATCGTTTCTACCGAGACTGTCGAAAAAGTAATTACCACCCTCAGCCTGAGAGGAGTCGATGGCTGTAACCCATTCTCTTGACTCATGATGCGACTACATTAACTTAAAAGAAAAAAAATAACTTGCGGTTGTCAGGCGTTTTTTTTATTATATAACCTTATTAAATTCAAATCCTTATTGAACAGCGGTTTGATCTTCCGTGAGAAAAAATACTTATTGTTTTTATGGCTCCAATTAAAGTCGAAAGAAAATCTCTTGCTAACGCCAATAGAGTGATTGTAAAGGTGGGCAGCGGAGTTTTGGTACAAAAAACCGGTCGGCCGGATTTAAATCGAATCGATGCGATTATCCGCCAGTTGGCTGATCTGCATCACTCCGGAAAGGATGTGGTGCTGGTTTCTTCCGGGGCAATTGCCGCGGGAATAGAAGCGCTTGGGCTGAAAACCCGGCCAAATAATTTGCCGGAATTGCAAATGGCAGCGTCTATTGGTCAGGTGCGCCTCATGACGGAATACGATAAACTTTTCACCAAAGAGGGCTGTAAGATCGGGCAGGTACTTCTCACGCATGATGATTTAAAGAACAGAGCCCGGCATTTAAATGCCAGGAATACCATTTTATCTTCATTGCGACAGAGAATCATTCCCATCATCAATGAAAATGATGTGGTATCCGTTGATGAAATCAAGTTTGGCGATAATGACATGCTGGCTGCTTTGGTGGGTATATTAATCGATGCGGATGTTCTGATTCTGCTCTCTACGACCGACGGTCTTCGAAATTTTAACGAATCCGGGGAAGGAACCAGAGTGCCTTTTCTTCCCGCCGTCAACCATGAAGCTCTGTCACTGGCTGTTGGCAAAGGCAGTGATTTTTCCATCGGTGGCATGGCGTCCAAGTTGCAGTCTGCCCAAAAGGCCGTGGAAAGCGGCATTTATGTGGTCATTGCCGATGGCCGTCAGGATGACATCATTCCGGATATCCTCAGAGGGGAAGATTTAGGAACACTTATCGGAGATGTTAACGGGCGCACGAACAGACTTCTTAACCGTAGAAAACGCTGGATTGCCTTTTTTCATAAACCAACCGGGACCATTTTTATAGACGATGGTGCTGAACAAGCTTTGCTTCAGAATCATGTGAGCTTGCTGCCAATCGGTATTAAAAAGGTCGAAGGGAAGTTTACCAAAGGCGCGGTTGTGAATGTGAAAACGGAAAAGGGGAGACTTATCGCCAAAGGGCTGGTGGATTACTCCAATGAACAACTGGAGAAAATAAAAGGCTGCCGTACCGCAGAGATTAAAAAAATTTTAGGGTCAAAGGATTATGATGAAGTCATTCACCGTGAAAATATGGTGATTCTTAGCTCAAACCTGGAGAATTAAATGGGTATTCATAATGATATTGCCGGCATCGCAGAAAAAGCAGTCCTCGCATCGCGCAAACTGGCGCTGCTGGACACGGCCGGTAAAAATGCTATCCTGCTGGGCATGGCCGAGGAACTGATGAACCGCAAGGACATCATCAAGCGGGAAAATGCCAAAGACCTGATGGGCGGCCGGGAAAAGGGCCTCTCCTCCGCCATGCTGGACCGGCTGGAACTCACCGATGCCCGCATTGAGGGCATGAGCGACGGCATCCGGCAGGTGGCGGCGCTGGAAGATCCGGTGGGAAAAATGATCGACTCAAAAACCCGGCCCAACGGTCTGATCATCGAAAAGGTGCGCGTGCCCATCGGGGTCATTGGCATTATTTATGAATCGCGGCCCAATGTCACCGCGGACACCGCCTCCCTTTGCCTGAAATCGTCCAATGCTGTCATTCTGCGCGGCGGCTCCGAATCCATACACAGCAACACCGCCATTGCCGATGCCTTGCAGGCGGGGGGTACAAAGCACGGCTTACCAGAATATGGCGTACAGCTCATACGGACCACCGACCGGCAGGCGGTCAAAGAACTGGTACAGATGGATGACAAACTCGACCTCATCATTCCACGCGGCGGTGAAGGGTTGATTCGCGCCGTGGCGGAAATGTCCCGGGTGCCGGTAATTAAACACTACAAAGGGGTGTGCCATATTTTTGTAGATGAAAGCGCCGACGTCGCAAAAGCGCTGGCCATTTGTGAAAATGCGAAATGCCAACGTCCGGGGGTGTGCAACGCCATGGAAACGCTGCTGGTGCACGAAAAGATTGCTTCCACATTTTTGCCCAAATTAGCGGAACGGTTGGGTCTGCAGGGTGTGGAATTGCGTGGCGATGAAAGCGCACGCGCCATCGTTCCCGCTATGAAACCCGCCACCGAAGAGGACTGGTACACCGAGTATCTAGACCTCATTCTATCGGTGAAGATCGTTCCCGATACCAAGAGCGCCGCAGCACATATTAACACGTACGGTTCCCGTCACTCGGATGCAATCCTGAGTGAATCTGCGGAAAGTCAGAGAATTTTCACGCAGGAAGTGGATTCCGCTACGGTTTACGTGAATGCCTCCACTCGCTTTACGGACGGCGCCGAATTCGGTATGGGCGCGGAAATGGGCATCAGCACGGATAAGCTGCACGCGCGCGGTCCCATGGGGCTGGAGGAATTGACGACCTATAAATACGTGATTAAAGGTAGCGGGCAAATCCGTGCGTAGCGTAGACTTTCTTTGAGAAAGCCGGTTTCTGTTTTGCAGGTAAAATAAAAAAGTCAGGTCCCCCCGAACCTGACTTTTTACTGTGATTTAAAGAAAAAATTTATTCTGTGTTATTGGAAGAGAAAAATATATCTTGCAAAGTGATGTTTTTCTCCCGTTGTTCGCATGCCTTTTTCCAGAAAAAATCGCTCTATTTCTTTAGCGGAAGCAGATGAATGCGCTTTCCATTGCAACCATGTAAGCGGGTGACCTTTTTGGTGTTTATGTTTCCAGGGATCCGGTTTTCGCCCAATACCCCAGTCGGAATAATCATCACCAACAATTTGCCGTACCTGCCTGACGATAGAGAAATCCTTTTTTGCGATTGTCGTATTGCTCTCTGACATGATGCCTTTGCATGACGCAAGATGTGTACCGGAAAAATGCCCTCTCTAAAATTAATCTTAATGGAAATATTATTAAATAGTTAGGAGAGTTTTTATGCGGACCGGAATTGGCTGAAAATTGTCAGGAAGTTCGATGGTGTTTTAGGAGAAAACAACACATTGTTGTCAAATGTAATCGGTCTTATTATGACTTCCTTAGTTGAGTAATTCGATCTCTTTAAGTTTTTCCACTAGTTCATCTTTATCGATGGGTTTGACGATGTAGGCGTCGCACAAGCGTAGGAAAGATTTCATAATATTGTCATGGTCGGATAGTGCGGAAACCATGACGATTTTTGCTCCCTGGCCGATGGTAATTCCTTTATTCTGTTCTATTTCCCGAATTCTTCGCAGGGCTTCCTGGCCGTTTAAATTCGGCATCATAATATCCATGCAGATCAAATCGTAGGGCAGTTCCTCCTCGAAAGCCATTTTCACACACTCGATGGCCTGTTTTCCATCAAGTGCAAAATCGCACTCGCCAAACTGTTTGAGATAGTGAGATAGAATTTTGCTCGAGTCAATATCGTCTTCGACGATTAGTATCCGCATGACGTGCTCCCAAAAGTTAGGTAAAAAATCTTTTCATACTATATCGGAAAGGCATGAAATAATAATAAATATTAAGAGGAAACAATGCTACACTTGTTACAAATATTTATTTTATTTGTGGCTCCAAATACAGAATAGTAATTACCGTTTACAAAATAGTATGTAATTATTCTCTACTTGTACAGTGAATTGTGCATTTTTTGTTCAATTGTGCATTTTTTTACCATTTGGACGCCATGCAGTTTTTTTGTTTCTGCCTGAAACAGTAACAAAATTACCTGTATTTTTTCCAGGGGGCATATTTTAAAAAATATGGCATACAAGTTGCCATAGGTATTGCCATCAAAATAGACACTTTATGTTTTTTTCAATGGCTTATTATTCTCTACGACTATACAAGCTCAAATGTTAGGACATCATCAATGAAGAATTTGCAGCACCGGGCTTCATATAAAAATGTAACCTTTTTTTCTGTTTTATGTATTCTGATTTTAAATAGTTGCGCCGCCAGTCGTTTGCAAAATGTACAACTGTCCATTCGGCAGCAGGACTGGCAAAAGGCTCAGCATGATTTGGAAGAGTCGATTCAACATAATCCCAGGGACGGGGAGGCGCTGCTATTGCTGGCGGAGGTTTACGGGGAACTGGATATGGCCGAAAAAATGATGACCACCATCCTTACACTCCGTAAGCTTTCGCCAAAATATGAGGAACCGACAACCTTCCTTATTAAAAAATACTGGTTGCAAAATTTTGACTTTGGGGTGAAACAGTTTAATGTTAAGGCTTACGATGAAGCGTTGGCCAGTTTTTATCGCGCTGTGATCATCGATTCAAGTAACAAATACAGTGCACAAAAATATGCCGACGCCCTGTTTATGACCGGCCGGTATTACGATTCCGAAAAAATCTATGGGCAGTTACTGCAGAAAAAAACGGAAAATATTGTTCTGATGAATAATCTTTCCGAAATCTTTTTTTTGGAAAAACAGTATCAGAAAGCGATCCGTTTATGTAGTGAAATTTTAGCACGGGACGATCAGCAAATAAATGCATTGATGCGTCGTGCTTATTCGTACAACGCTTTAGGTCAGATGAAAAACGCCGAGCAGGATTACCGGTTGTTGGCAGAGAAAAAACCATCTGAACGGATTCTTACCGATTTCGGGTTGATGTATTTCCGAAATCACAAATATCCGAAAGCAGTTAAGCAATTTGAAGCTGCTTTAGACTTCTCACAAAGCCCGCTTCAACTATTCCACTATTTGGGTGAATGCAACTGGAAAATGAAAAATTATCCGGTGATGATAAGCTGGTACCAGAAAGTTGTAGAGATGAATCCGAACGATCTGGTGGGATGGAAAAATCTTGCCGTTTCTTATGAAGCGCTTGGCAAACGGCAATTACTGTCGGAAGCCCGCCTGCAAATAAACAAAATCATTCGAACAAATTAGTCACGACCTCAGCTACGGGAGATGTTTTAAATGAGAATGCGACAATGCGTATTCATCACAATAATACATAAACTAACTGCAGTGCTTTTGTTCTTTGCCCTGACCCAATCGCTGCTGGCCCAGGTGCAGGTGGTTTCGGTTGCGCCGAGACAAAATGAAATCAACGTCCCGTTTAATGGCGCCGTAGAAGTGGTTTTTTCTCAGGCCATGGATGCATCGTCACTGAACACCGCCACGTTTTTGGTGCATGGGAATCAAACGGGGCTGTATCCGGGAAATGTCGTTTACGACGATGCCACGAAGACCGCACGTTTCATCCCCACATCTTTTTTTAAAGAAGGGGAAGTTGTTTCGGTTACGCTGACATCCGCTATTTTAAGCGCTACCGGTCAGCCGTTAGTTCCTTCGTTTCAATGGGCATTTACCATCCGTGTTGACTATGGAACGGCTATTTTTGATGAACGCATTGAAATTCCTCTCGATACCTCTGATTCCCACCCGTCGGCAGTTTACACCGCAGATTTTAATAACGACTTGTTTCCTGACCTGGCAGTGGTCAATAACACCTCCAATTCCGTGACCATTTTGTTAAACAATTTTTTTGTACCGGGCAGATCGTTTGTAAAACAAGATGACATTCCGGTTGGAGCCGGCGCCAACGCCATTACAGGAGGTGACTTCGACAACGATGGCCTTTTTGATCTGGCAGTGACCGATTTTGATGACGACACGATTTTCATTTTAAGAAACACCGGCGCTGGACTATTTTCACAATTACAAATCATTTCCACGGATGAACATCCAACCAGAATTGAAGCCAATGATTTTAATAATGATGGTTTCATTGATTTGGCTGCTACGATTCTGGGAATTAACCGGTTGCAACTGTTTTTAAATCGAGGTGATGGAACGTTTGCGATTTCATCGTTGTATCCCACCGGCGCAACACCGTACGGTCTGACGTCGGGTGATTTCGATAATGACGGCGATGCGGATATCGTGGTGAGCAACTCCGGAAACAATACCATCTTGGTTTATAAAAATAACGGGATGGGGCAATTTTTTCAGTCGGGTGACATTGCGGTACCGGATTTTCCCACCATCATTAAATCAAACGATATTATTCGCCGGACACAGGGTGAATACGGCGATGGTTTTCTGGATTTAGTCCTGGTACATCCCACGAATAATTCCGTCACGATTCTTGAAAATCGATCAAAGGATGGCGGGTTTGTGCTCACCGAGCAGTTGGACACGGCAGAGAGACCTTATGATGTTCTGCTGGCCGATTTTGACACCACAGATGCCACCGCATTTTCATCCGGGTTCGGGAAAGATCACGATTTGGATTTGGCAGTACCGAACTTGCTGTCGAATAATCTCAATATTTTTAGAAATGAGTTCAACAATAATTTTACGGCAAACAGTAACGATATTTACACGACGGGTGAATCTCCGTCAAGCATCGCCGGTGCGGATTTTGACAAGGACGGAGATATCGATTTAGTGGTCACCAATTTGACTCCTACAACGGTTACGGTTCTGCTCAATCGTGGCGGACGCAGCGGCAGCATCCGCTTTACACTCCCTACGGAAGTCATCGATTTCGGCCAGGTGTATGTGAGGACGGATTCCACGCAATCTTATTCTTTGGTCAATCCCACAAATCAGGTCATTCAGATAGATGATATTTCCACGACGCTGCCTGTTTTTATGGTGTCGGATTCACAGGCGACCGTTGGTCCCGGCGAAGTTTTCAATCTTTCGGTGACCTTCAGCCCAACGGATACAGTCGTTTATGTGGATTCACTGAAAATTCGTTCCATAGCCTTCGGTTTGCAGCAGGAACTGGTCGTGGGACTGCGGGGTGAAGGCATCCAGGCGTTGATCAGCGTCATTCCGGACACGTTGGACTTTGGCAACATCCTGCCGCCGCAAACCGCCATGTTACCGCTGAAGATTATCAATTCAGGAAATGGCGCTCTAAATATCAGTCAGTTGCAATTTACCGACCCGGCTTTTTCGGCCCTCATAACGACACTGTCGGTGGCGCCACATTCCAATGAAATCGTGGATATCAGGTTTGCTCCGACGTTACCATTTGCTTATTCAGACACGTTGAGCATTTTTAGCAATGACAGTTTAAATGCGCAACTTCTGGTTATTTTGTTAGGAGGCCCCAACCAATTTCCGCCGAAGATCACTTCGGCGGATACGGTTGTTGCCACAGAAGACGTCTTTTTCCAGTATGCCGCCACCGCTTCCGATTCGGACGCCACAGTGCCGAAATTCATTTTTCGCAATCTGCCGTCCTGGCTTAGCTTAAGCTCGACCGACCCGGCAAACAATTCAATTGAAGGGACGCCCCGTGAAGGCGATTTAGACACCACATTCACGGTCATTGCTTATGACGGTTTTTTTGCGGATACGCTGCAGGTTTACGTTCGGGTGATTCCCGTGAATGATCCGCCGGTAATTGACCCTGTTGCAGATCAAGCGACGCCGGAGGTGCAGTTACTCACATTTAATGTGACAGCGACCGATCCGGAAGACAGTACGCTCATTTTCAGTGCGCTCAATTTACCTGCCGGTGCGA
Organism: uncultured Calditrichaceae bacterium; assembly: GCA_964455375.1. GTDB lineage: Bacteria > Zhuqueibacterota > Zhuqueibacteria > Oceanimicrobiales > Oceanimicrobiaceae > CAYVXE01. The sequence goes on along the minus strand of CAYVXE010000068.1, from coordinate 8,743 downwards.
TTTTGATCGATAATGGCAACCAAAGCGCCACATTTTCCTGGACGCCGCCTGTGGGTTCAAGAGGCGATTATTTCGTCACATTTATCGCCAGAGAAGCTCTTGGGCAACCACCCCTGAGTGACTCCGTCGTGGTGAAAATATCCGTTTTGAAAGCTTTGCCCGATCTCGTGGTTTCTTCCCTTAGCATCAACAACACCAACATTGCATTGAACCAGAGACGAACCATTACCGGCATCGCCCGCAGCAATGTCGCTCCTGCAAACGGGGCATTTCGATTGACATTTTATCACGACGGGACCATCGCAGCGGATACGGTGGTCATCGGTCTGGGAGCAAACCAGGAAATTAATTTCAACTATCCGGCGACCTTTACCCGGTTGGGAACGCATGAAATTATTTTTGAAATCGATCGGGAAAATCAAATAAACGAGACGGATGAAACCAATAATTCAGCGACCTTGAGACTTCAGGTTACGAATGCTGAACTTGTGGTGCGCCCCAATCCTTTTACACCCAATAACGACGGCTTTAATGATCAGGCTGTGTTCGATTTCAGTCGGCTGGTTTTGGCCAACCCCGAGCTGAAAATCTTTTCGTTCAATGGTGTTCTTTTACAAACACTTAAAAATATCCGCAACACGGTGTTTCAGTGGGACGGGCTTGATTCGGGTGGACGTGAACAAAAGCCGGGCGTTTATCTTTATATTCTTTCGGATAATGCAGTTCGTGTTAGCAGCGGTTACGTGGTTTTAGCCCGTTAGTTTTTCTGTAACAAACACAAGTATTGAAAACAGGTATTCAGATGGTCAATAAAATTAACAAGGGTGTCCGGTTGCTCCTTATCTTCTGTTTTTTAGGAGCGCTAGCCTTCAAGAGTCATGCGCAAAATCTGATCGTTGCCAACCCTGCAGAAGACACCGATTTTAAATCAATGTTTGTGAATCCGGCCATTCTTTCTTTCCAGGATAGATATGTCGCTGTGGGTGGGAAATTGTTTCATCTTGGTTTTGTGCAAAATCAAACCAGCCCGTTTCGACAGGGTTTTGTTTCATTATCTCTGCCATTTGGGATAAGCAACAAGATGGGGCTTGGCATTCAGGGTCAGTACTTCAACAGCCCGCTGTTCAGCCAGAGCGATCTTTCTTTCTTATTGTCGAGGCGGATTAAACGAAACCTCGCAGTGGGGTTGAAATTTAACGTCTTTTCAAAATCGTTTAATCAGGCCAATTTCGACTTAGTTGATGCCAATGATCCGGTATTTCGGAACGGGACATCAAAATGGGCTGCGACTTTTGGCGCCGGACTTTTCATGTATCCCCTGTCGAATCTCAGTATCGGCATCGGGATCGATCATATCAACCGGGCAAACATTTCCTTAACCAATGATAATGTTTATCAACCGTTCAAAAGTTATTTCGGGGCCGTCTGGCAATACGGATTGATTCGAGTGTCCATGAGCGCCTCTTATGAAGATGGCCGCTGGCTGCCCAAAACAAGCATCGGTACGGGCATGACGCACGTGGGCTATCTCATGGTCGGCTACAACGAGCGGTCATTCCAGGCTGAAGGACAATACAGAATCACCGGTCCGTTGAGTATTAATTACAGCTACGAAAACACCATTTTTGATCATGAAAGTTTCGGTCAGGGTTCTCATCAGGTGACGTTGATTCATAATTTCGGCCAGAAAAGAGAGCTGCCAAAATTCGAAATTCCAAGGCAAATGTTGTTAAAATTCCAACCACCGGATAAAAGTTACTTTGGCGAAGCGAAGTTTTATGTGTTCCCATCCGTGGAAAAGCTGGACATCATCGAGAAAAAGCTTACCCGAAAAATTGATCCGAATTTAGATGCAAAGGCATTGGCTCAACTTTCTGAATTCGATGTTGGAGCCCTGGATAACAGGTTTGAAGAACAGTTGTTGCCGTTTGAAAAGCGATCCGTGGATGTGGGGAGGATTCCCGCAGTCGAGGAAGCGAATTTATCGAAAAAATATAAAACCTTTCTCAAGGAGGTTGCCCAGAATAGCAAAGGTGGCACTGCAACACAAACAAACATCATTACGCCGAAGAACTCCTATTTGCGGGCAGCCGGTTTAAAAAAATATTTTTTGAATGATACGTTGACTGCCGACAATGTTCATTTTATAGAGCCGGTCTATCAAAGCAAATCGGACAGTCTCGTAGCCATGCAAAAAATCGGCAAACAGTCCATTTTACCGCATGAGGAGTTGCAGTCTCTTTCTTCAGCCACGACGACATTCCAGATTACGCCGGTATCACAAATGATCAAGCCGAAAACGTGGAATCTTATCGTTCAAAACAGCAACAACATGAGGGTTAAGTCATTTGCCGGCAGGGGCATGCCGGAAGCAGAAATTGAATGGGATTGGCGGGACGAATCCGGTGAGCTCATCACGCCAGGTGTTTACAGCTATGTTCTTGAATGGCAGGACAAACAGGGCGCATACCATCAGACAGAGGAAAAATTTATTTCAGTACAAAAACTTATACGACACATCAACATTGAAATCACTCATAAACAAAAATCCATAGGAGACCATGCAGATGAAATCGACATTATCCTCAAACACTGATATGACCCAGAAAGTCAAAAACAGGTTTATTATTTTTATCACATTGGTTTTGTTCTTAATTCTGAATGCTGTCGTGTGGGCAGGCCCCGGTGGCAGCAGCTCCTTAACGCCGAGTAAAATGTTTCAAACGTCGCTCTCGGATGGCGTGGGCGGTCTCACCACATTCTGGTCTTTGACCAAATTGGGTGGCGGTATTTCGGTGGCCATCTTCTTTGTTCTGGCGTTGGGAATTTTTCTCATCGTTATGCAGGTGTATGAATTGATGATGGACAAAATCAAAGGGAAAGTACTCATGAATACGGCCTACAGGCAAATGTCCATTCAAGAGGTAAATAAATTGGTGATGCAGCACCCTCAAACCTATGCAGGCCGTTTGTATTCTATCTTGCTGTCCATATTTCATGCCACGGGCAGTACGCAGGATTTCCATGACGAAATTGCCAATTACATTCAACTGCAGCAAGACCGGTTTTCCACCTTTAAAGGCCGGCTGGCGTTCCTTTCGGATACTGCCGGTGCGCTTGGATTGTTAGGGACGGTCTGGGGAATGTTCGTAACATTTTTCGGCGGCAATCTGGATAGTCAGCGAATTCTGAACGGCATGGGGTTAGCGCTGGTGACGACCCTCATCGGGTTGGTGGTCAGCATTATTTTGAACTTTTTTGCAACGGAGGTGTTTAGCGTGTTCAACAAACGACTGGAAATGATTTCTGCAAAATCGGATGAGTTTAGACTGTGGCTCATGGCCATTGTTCATCAAAGAAATAAAAAGCGTCAGGAGACCCCGGACACAAACAGCGGTTCAGGGTTAGGCCGGAAAACGGCACCGGTTGCCTCTTCATCAGCGCCGTTAAAGAAACCGTCGCTTTCTTTGCATCCGGTTTCCGGATTGAGCGCAGATGGCATCATCGGCCATACATTAAATGAGCCCATTAAAATCGCTGTTGAAACCAGCGATGGCAAAAAGGTCACGGATGTTCCCATACAGTTTGTGGTTGCTACCGGGGGCGGCTTGCTCGAAAATCAGGGGAAATCTGCCTGGGTGAAGACCGACAAGACCGGCATTGCGCAAATTTCCTGGACGCTTGGGTCTCAGGTTGGGCCACAGGCGTTGAAGGCGTCAATCGGAGATAAACCGGCAACGGCGGTTGAATTCGTGGCCATGGCGCAACCGTTTATTCCGAATCTTTACACGTATGGCGAAATCAACGCACAGCAACCGGGTAATAAAGGAGCTGTTTCATAAATGGGCACCGGCAGCACACTGATTCGGCTCATCGATGTCGTTTTTATTTTACTGTTTGGCTTTATTTCCATTTCTGAGATCAGCCATAAAAGTAAAATAGAACTCCCCAAAAGTACGGAGACGCCGGCATCCAATCCGGATAAAGAACAGGTCATTTTTGTGGGGATCGATGAAAGCGGTGATTATTTGGTGGAAAACGAAAGCAAACTCATTGCCAGTCCGCAGGGTTTGCTGAACTATCTGCAAAATAAAGTTCAGGACGCAAATGCGAAAGAACATTCGTTTCGGGTGCGAATCCGTTCCAACTGGGATACACCGATCAAATATACCATGGCCGCAGCCGATATTTGCGATCATCTGAAAATTCAAAAAGGCATCGATGTTATCAAAATTGTGAGAAATTGATGCTTACAAAATCAGCGTTATTTTTTAAAGACAAAACGGACTATACGAAATGACAAAAGGCGGAATTCTAATTCGTTTAATCGATGTAGCGATGATTATTTTATTTGGATTCATTGCTATCAGTGACATCAAGGTACGGGCACAAATAAAACTGCCGTCGGACAAACAGGATGAAACGGTTAACGAAGAAAAGAAAGAACCGGTGCTTATCTTTGTAAAAATCGATCCGGAAAACAGAATGAATGTGGAACAGGATGAAACGCTGCTGTTTTCTTCCGGTAAAATATCCCAACTGGAAACGTATCTGACAGGCCTTGTTGACTCATTTAAAGTCAAGAACCGGGACATGGTGGTTTTGGTTGAACCGGATGAAAATTCCGTTATCCAGCAAACTATCGATGTACTGGATGTGTGCGAAAGGCATGGAATCCCCAAAAATATTAACTATGAAAGCATGCAATTCTAATGATCGCCTTACAACAGACTACTTCACACGCGGATAAAATCATTGCCGGAATTGTCACATCTTTTTTTCTGCTCTCTACATTTTTGTTACTGCATCTGGCTAATTTGCCCGAGGTGAAACAAAAGACTGAAATTTACGAAGAGATTAATTGGACCCGGTTTAAACCGAAGCCCAAAAAAATATTCGAACAACCAAAAGCGCCGGAACCAGCTAAAGCCAAAGAACCGGTGAAACTTGAACAGCCGCCACCGCCGGCGCCCAGGCCCAATGCGATTCAAAAAATCGATTTAAATTCGTTGGATGTTTTCAAAAATCAAACGCTTACACAACCATCGCAAACCCTGGCGCAAAAGAAAAAGCCGCAGCAATCGTTGGCCGGTACCAAATCGCAGACTAAAATTAATTTGAATCGTTCGAGTTTACTCAGTGGAATGAATACATTGACCGGACAATCATCACAGCGGCTCAGGATACCGAAAAGCGGGCAAAAAGGCCACAGCAGAAATAACTCTCCGGCTATTTCGGCGAAGTCCGGCTCTGCGTTCAGTTTGGGAGGCGCGCGGGATTACGGCAGCGGCGTTGCTTCTTTGGGCGCTCCACAGGCTAAGACAGCAGGTACGAATTCTGTTCAGGTGAACATGGTGGATATGACGAGCATGGATGGAAGCTTCGAAGATCTGTCGCCAATTTACCGTGCATTGGTGGAATGGATGAAACGCCACCCCCGGAATTTGCCGCGCGTGGTAAAGCGTTTTATGGAGCATTCCCCCGGAGATCTAACCACATCAGTACATTTTCAGATAAACGGACGGGACTTTGAAATGTATATTCTGTGCAAAGTGACTTTGTACGAAATCCGGGTCTGTCTGCTGGAAGGGAAACAATCAACGTATCTCATCGACCGGGGCTTTAAAGAAAAGAGTAGTTATCTTAGAGTTGGAACCGTAAATCTCACTCCCGCGGGGAAAATACTTTCTTTCGGAACCGCCCGTCGGGAGGCGTCCGACCACCGAACACAGGAATTTTACCAGGTGTTTCTCTCCTGGTGGGAAATTGTGAAATCGGAAGTACAACAATATTTATAAATGATGGGCCGATTAGGTCAAAGAGTCAGGATGAGAAAGCAACCAGGAGAAATTATGTTCAAACGAGTAATCAGTCTGATATTCATTCTTTTTATGATACTGACCGGCTGTTCCGGCAGCAGGAGTCTTTCGAGAAGAAAAGCAAAGCTCATGGTGCCGGCGGGAGTGGATTCCTCTGTGGCGGCGAAAGCGGATACCCTGGCAGACCGACTATTTGTCTCTTACAACCGGGAGAAACGTTCAAATGCCTACAAGGAGCAAGGAAAGCAGGAAACGGTTCGCAGTGATACCCTGTGGCAGGCGTTGGCGACGAATCCGGGTTCGGAGTTTAACGTCTCCGGGAATGATTCGGTAAGAGCAATCAAGGCGTTTAATGCAGGTGCAAAAAATCTTCAGGAGCTCGCCGCGGTGCAGAAAAGCAGCGGCGAGGATGAGGTGGCAAAGGCGAGAATCATGATTTTATTACATGAGGCCCGGAGGAATTTTGAACGTGCCGTCATTTTGAATCCATTTGATCTGGAGGCAAAAAGTTGGCTTGCCCGTGTGTATCAGAATTTGGCGGTTCGATTTATGGATGAAAATGAGAATAAAAAGAGCATTCGAATCCTCGAAAATTTAACTCGTATGGAACAGGGAGAGCACACGCTCTTTGCCCGGCTGGCCGAAGCGTACTACGCGAATGAGAACTGGCAGATGGCCAACTTCAAGTTTAAAAAGGCCGAACAGGTTTTGCGCAGTTCCGTTGGTCTGGATTTGAACCGGCAGACGGATTCAACCAGGGACGCAGTGCTCGATACAGCGAGCTTATTCTATTATGTGTATTATGAAGGCGACACTGAAATTAAAATGCACGATGCTGTAGACGGATTAAAAAGTCTGAATCGGGCCTTGCAGTATGCGTCCACGCAACAGGAGCGGGATGATATTCACAGCTATATCGAGTGGATAAACTGGGATGATGGCAACACCCGGGCGGTGGAGCTTCGCGATAAATTCATCGCTCTGCAGGATCAGAAAAAATACAAGGAAGCCGCAAAAGGATTTAAAAAACTCATTCCAAAATTGCATACCCGAAAGGCGATCGATGAAACGGTCTGGCGCCTGGCTGTCCTGGAATTCGAATTTCTGAACCGGCAAAATAAAGGGATCGAGCGGCTGAAAACCGTGGTGAAACTTGCCCCGAAGACGCCGGACGGTTCTCCGGCAGATACAACATACAAAAAATATTTCAACAGTTACGGTGTGATGTGTCACAATCTGGGTCTGGAGAATTACAAAAAAAACCGAAAATTTGCCTTCATGTATTTTAAGCAGGCGGTCACGGTGCCATGGGAAAGCAGAGCCAAAAGTTATTTGGAGCTTGCCAAATTATCCCGCAATAATCCAAAAACGGTTATTGAAAGTTGCGAACGTGCATTACATGAATCACAACAACTCGATCTGAATGAACAAATGCAAGCCAATCAACTTATGGTAGAGGCGTACAAACGGAGCGGCAGATTTAATGAAGCAAGAAAATATTACGCTCAGTGGGTCGAGCTGAAAAAGAGTCATTCCGGGAGAGTGAGTAAACGATGAAAAATAATTCCTTAACGTATTTGGTCGTTTTTATGTATTGCATTTTTGGGTTCGGAGCAAATTTGCATGCACAAAAGGTGTCGGTAGATAAAATGACGGTTCCGGTGGTTTCCATCGAGGACCCAGACATTATCTTTTTTTTCATGAGCGAATTCTTCATTGCCGAAACGTTGGTGACAAAAATGGATATCATCGACGCTACGGGTAACGGATTTGGTGAAAACGATTTGGTGAAAACATATCCGTCAGGGGCCATCTATTTCCCGGTTCCATCGGATTCCGCACAAAAAATCATGAACAGTTGGCAGTTCAAAGCAAATTTCCAAATCGTCACAGAGAATCAGGAACCTGAAGCGTTCGAGAGCCTATCGACGGAAAAAGCAGAAAATGGTATTTTTGCAGCAATTTTAAAGGGTGTGAAACGCAATTATGAAGATGAGCCCATCAACATCTGGTTCCAGCGGGATAAGAACGGGGTAACGTTTGAAATGTGGGGGTTCAACCAGGACAGTCTGAATTATACGCCGCCGCCACCTCCGGTGCCGGATTCGGTGGTAACCTATGATCTGGTGCATGTCATTCGCAATGACACGCTTGTTCAAGCGGACTCTACAGTCTATGACATGATTTACGTTTATAAAACGGTCAGCGACACCCTTATTTTTGGCGATGATGTGCAGATTTACCAGGCTGTGAAACCTTAGTAAATTTGAAATAGATAGATAGGCTGACCTTCGTTATTTGAGTGTTTATTACATAGTGATTAATCGAAAACTCGCATTTCTGTCATTTCGACCCGGCTGCCAACGGATGAGGAATGACCATAAAATTGGCGTTTTCGGTCAAGCACTACATAGGAATAAAGTTAAATATGTGAATAAGCCAGGTTAGCAACAAAAATATCTTGCGTTACACGGTCTTTGTGAATATATTTCTTGCATCGATGATTCAATTGAGGAGGAGACCATGAAAAAAGTGAGATTGTTGGGGTTTTTGTTTTTAGTCGCGGTAACGTTTTTTTGGAATTGCGGCAGCAACTCACCTTTGGAGCCTTCAGGACCGGGTCCGAATGAAGTCTGGATTCAGGGCGGGCAATTTAATCCAGCGTCTTTGACGGTTTCACCAAAGACGACGGTTACCTGGATTAATAAAGATAATGACACTCGTGATGTTCAGAGCGGTGCGGAAATGAGCCCGACAACGGAATTTGCGTCACCAAATATAGATCCCAACAAAACCTTTTCGCACACATTTCCTATCGCTGGCATTTTCAATTATTATTCTGTGATTACCGGAGCTTCCGGCATTATTGTCGTTCAGTCGAATTGATTCTGCCACTAATCATTTTCTTGGGGCTGCCCCAAAAG
>CAYVXE010000067.1:0-23477 GCA_964455375.1 uncultured Calditrichaceae bacterium | reverse complement strand
CGCACATCATAAGCTAAAACGATGTATTTTTTTCTCAGCAAGGAATCCAGGTACGGGTTCCATTCGCTTCTGTCCGACCCACCCTGATGAATCAGAATGACTGCCGGTCGTTTTTCAGAGGTATTCAAAGGGCGAAGAACCGTGGCTTTAATAGCGACATGGTCGCTTGTGGTCAGGACGATCTCTGCTTTTTTGGCATCCTCATTTAATACCTTTTTTCCACTACAGGCCAAAAGGATTCCAAACAGACCAAACGAAAGCAAACCGGTCAGAAGAACTTTGTAATCATATTTTGTCTTCATTTTACCTCGACTTCATAATTTCAATACGTTCCTTTTAAAATGCAAATGTACACTAAGACTTTCAACAAAAAACTGAAACAGCCAGATTACTGAAGGTTTTAAAAATTTTATTTTGTTAATCTACATTGAAATGGTTGCAATTTGAACGAATTCATCTATATTTTAACTATTACCGCTTTTTATTCTCACACAAAAAAGAAATGGAAACGGACCTATGAATCATGTGTATGTGGTACTCGGAGCTGGAATGCAAGGGCAGGCAGCGGCTTATGATTTTGGAAAATTTGGTAATGCCAGTAAAATCATTTTATGTGATGCGAATGAAGAAACAGCGAAATCTGCTGCAGAAAGGCTAAATAAACTTCTCCATACGCATATTTTTACAAATGCAACAGTTGACGTTCGCGATGAAACAAATGTTTTGGAAATCCTAAGGCAAGGCGATGTCTGTTTGAGCGCCGTCCCGTATTTTTTCAATGTAAGATTGACCAACATTGCAGTGCAGGCAAAATGTCATTTCTGTGACCTGGGCGGAAATACGAATGTGGTATTTAAACAGCATGCGTTTGATGAATTAGCCAAAAATATCGGCATTACCATCGCTCCGGACTGTGGGTTGGCCCCGGGAATGGCAAATATCCTGGCCGTTCATGGTATCAATTCCCTTCAACATCCCCAAAAGGCACACATTCTCGTTGGCGGTTTGCCGCAGCACCCGCGCCCTCCCCTGGGATACAGTTTGTTTTTTAGCATGGAAGGTTTGACCAATGAATATTTTGGTAAAGCCCACGTTTTAAAAAACGGGAAAAGGGTAGAGGTTGACACCTTTACAGAATTAGAAAAAATTACGTTTCCTGAACCTTACGGCGAATGTGAAGCCTTCATGACCGCCGGTGGTACGTCCACCTGCCCCTGGACTTTTGAGGGCATTCTCGAGGAGTACGATGAAAAAACCATTCGATACCCCGGGCACTACGAAAAGATGAAAACCATCCACGAACTCGGTTTGCTGGACTTAGAATCCGTTCAGGTAGGGGAACAAACCGTTGTACCACGCCAACTTTTCCATGCGGTTGTGGAACCAAAACTGAAAACCGATGATCCACAAGACGTGGTATTGCTGCGGGTTGTGGTTTCCGGACAAAATGAAAAAATGGTCATGGACCTCATCGACACCTACGATGAGAGTACCGGTTTTACCGCCATGCAGCGCACCACCGGATTCGGTGCCGCCATCGTGGGAATTATGCTGGCTGATGCGGTGTTACCGAAAGGAAGTATTCGATTAGAACAAGCGATCGACCCTGAGAAATACATTCAAGCGATGCAGCAGCGCGGATTCGACCTGCAAATAAAAATTTAAAACGCCTGCCAAAGGTTGCATTTTACCTTAAACAAACCTATTTTTACGAAATAAAACGTAATTTTTCTAAGTTGAATCAATACGTTTTAACTTTAAAATTATTCATGCACCCTTTACGGGAGGGGTTTGAAATGAAATCAACTCAAACACCAAGCATCATCATTTTCTTTCTGTCTTTTCTGTTTTTTGGGCAACTTGCCTGGGGACAAAACAAAACGACGCCCATACTCGAAAATCTCAGTATGGAATTTGAATCTTTGTCACAAAAAGTAAGCCCGGCGGTTGTACAAATACTCTCAACGGGATACGTGCCTCTGCGGGGAGCATCTACATCGGTACTTGCAAAACAAAGAAGCACAGGTTCCGGCGTTATTCTGGACCCGGAAGGATATATCGTCACAAACTCCCATGTGGTAGACGGCGCGAGACGAATACAAGTTGCACTCTCCTTTCAAAAACATGCATTGACCGGTGAGTCCATCCTAAAACCAAGGGGGAAAATTGTCGGGGCCCAACTCGTCGGTATGGATAGAGAAACCGATCTTGCCGTTTTGAAAATCAGTGAAATAAATTTACCCTATCTGCAACTCGGAAACTCTGACGACGTTCGCAAAGGACAGGTGGTTTTGGCATTCGGCAGTCCGCTCGGTCTTGAAAACACCGTGACCATGGGCGTTGTAAGTTCCATTGCCCGGCAGCTCAGAACCGGCGACCGGATGATATACATACAAACCGACGCTCCCATCAACCCTGGAAATAGCGGCGGCCCGCTTGTAAACACAAACGGGATCGTCGTCGGCATCAACACCCTCATTTTCTCTCAATCCGGCGGCAGCGAAGGCATCGGGTTCGCAGCTCCCAGCAACATTGTGAAAAATGTCTATCGACAAATCAAAGTTACAGGCAGAGTAAAACGGGGGGTCATTGGCGTACAGGTACAAACCATCACTCCTTTGATGGCAACAGGGTTAACCCTACCGGATATTGGCCGAGTCATTATATCAGACGTACAACCCTATAGCCCGGCAGATAAAGCCGGACTAAAAGTGGGCGATATTATTTTAACCCTTAACGGGAAATCCATGGAAAATGCCCGGCAGTTCGATGTCAACCTCTACAAACGCAGCATCGGCGACGCGGTGCTTCTAAACATTCAACGCAAAACGGTTAACAAGACGGTGAAAGTGGAAATCATTGAACGTCCGGATGATCCGGAACGTTTTTCAGATCTGGTGAGTCCTGAAAAAAATCTCATTCCCAAACTGGGTATTTTAGGTTTAGACCTAACGGATGTTATCAAAAAAATGCTGCCGCCTTTGCGTGAAGAATCCGGTGTCGTGGTAGCAAACCGCGCAAACTTAATGTACGACCAGGGCGAATTTCTTCCCGGCGATGTCATTCACAGTATAAATAATAACACGATTACAACCCTGGCAGAATTAAAATCTGCGGTGGCCTCACTGATGGTTTATGCACCGGTCGTTATTAAAGTGGAACACTCTGGGCGATTTCGTTACATCGTCTTCGAACTGGAATGATGAATACCACCTAACCTCTATTTAAATGATAAAAATAATCGAACATCATAGAAAAAAGGAAAAACGCGAAAATGAGTGAAACCCGAGAGAAAATCAAAGAGATGGAAGTGATGGTGGCTGATGTTATCCCGGAAGCACACGATACCGTAACCCTTGTGCTCTTCACGGGTAACGATCAGCTAAATTACCAGCCCGGTCATTTTTTAACGATTTCTCCACAACAATTTCCGGCTCTTGAGCGATGGACTCACTACCTGGAAAATTTAAAAGGAAAAAAGGAAAAACCGCGCGCCTACTCAATGTGCAGCTCTCCGGATGAAAAATATTTGGCAATTACCGTGAAAGAGGAAAGATACGCGCCCGGTGTCACGCCGTACCCGCCATTACTTTCACCTATTTTAGCTATGAGAACTCCCAGCGGTACGAAAATGGTCGTCACGGGATTTACCGGGCCTTATACGCTAACCGAAGAAATGCACAGGTACAACGACAACGTTTTTCACATCTGTGCCGGCAGCGGTATTGTACCCAGTTTCAGTATTATTAAACATGATTTGCGCGTCAATGAAAAGCTGAAACATACCCTGATTTACAGCAATAAAAAGTTGGATGATATCATTTTCTTCAGACAACTCTCAGAGCTCGAAAAGGAATTTCCCAACCGACTGCGTGTCATACACACATTAACCCGCGAAGAAAATCAGACTACCTTCAACGATAAAATTCTCCCGGGAAGAATTTCAAAACAATTACTACAGGAACTTATTCCGAACCCGGAAAACAGTGTTTTTTTTACCTGCGGTCCGGATCATCACAACTGGCAAAAGAAAGCCGCCCGGGAGAAAGGGGAAACCCTGCCGCCGTCATTTCTCAGCAGCGTTTTGACATACCTTGATGACATGGGCGTACCAAAAAATAAAATTACAAAAGAAAGTTACGGGTAGGCATAACGCGCACAAGTATGATAAATCATAGCGACCACCTATTCTTCATCAGCAGGACATTTGACAATAAAATAAACGCCGCACCAAACCAGACATTCGCGGTAATTGGCTGATCAAAAAACAGAAAAGCTAAGAATGCTGCACTCACAGGCTCAAACAGGAGGAGAAGACCAGCAACAGAGGCTTCAACTTTTTTCATCCCTGCGAACGCCAACATCGCAGGTAATATGCCGGCAAAAAAGGCAAAAGAGACAACGGCCGTTTTCTCATTCAAATAAATCGCAACTTCCAATCTTGTAAACGTCAACTCGGGAATTAAATACGTAACCACAGGATGTAAAATTAACAGCCAAACAGATGAAAAGAAAGCATACCCAAAACTGGTGGTAAGAAAATGCAAAGAATGGATGGCACTTTTTCGGCCCCAAATTACCCAAAGAGATAAAAACAAGCCTGCGGCGACAGCCGCTATAACCCCCCAAACGTTGAACTGAAACTGTTGTGAAAACGGATTGAGCAATCCGATTATGCCAACTATCGCCAAAAACAATGCGGTGACTTTCCTAAATGTAATCGTTTCATTTAGAACGATTTTCCCCAGAATCGTTGTCCAGACCGGCTGTGTGTAAAGAAGCAACGCGACCACAGCCACTGGAACACCGAGAACAATTCCGGCAAATTGTGTCAGTTGTAACAAGGCGCCAATCAACCCAAAACCGATAAAAAAGCCGACCCTTTGTTTTCGAATACGGAATTCGGGCCGGATAAGCAATAGTGGTAAATAAGGAATCCAGATGAAAAAAATCAGGCATGACGTTTCATACAAAGAGAACCCTTTACTCGTAAAATACTGTCCGCCAACAGTAATAAAGCCATAAAAAATAGCAGCAAAAACGAGATAAATATAATATTGTCTTGCTGTTTTATTCAGTGAGGGTTCCTGTCTTTATAAGCATTGAAATGGAACTTAAAACTTACTGATGAAGTACTACGCAACAGACACAAAACAGTGAAACACGACCTAAAATATTAAACTAAACTTTCTTTCGCAATCAAAACCTGCTATTTATTTTACCATGAAATTATTGACTTTCTTATCGTGAAACGCTATATTTTCGGCAAAAGGACCATGGAGTGATTTCCTCGGAGGGAAAATAATATGACATTAAAAAATAAGCGGCGACGGTTCGGCGCTTTTTGTGTTTTAGGCGTAGCCGCTCTTGCAATCTTATTTTTCTATGCCTGTGAGGATTTCGGCGTCCAGGCCGACTTCTTCAAGGGAACCGTGAAAGGTAATTTAAAACTCCTTTCCGATTACAATGATGCCACCGATGAAATTCGAGTATTTTTATCTTCGGATTTTCCCCCTTCAAATTTCTTAGACTTGCAGATCGGTGAAGCCATTGATAATCTCGCCTTAAAAACAAACGGCGCTGTACCATTTGACATGCAAGTGCCTTACGGCAATTATGAAGCCGCTGTGGTCATCTGGAAAGGCAAAGACCGCTCGTGGGATTTAACGGATATCGTCGGAATTTACGGCAACCTCCAAAAATTTGAATTAAAGAGCATCGAACTCAATGATAAACATCCCACACAGGACAGTGTGAACATTTCACTCGACCTCACCAGAGTTAACCGCTCGGCGAATATCGCAGGAAAAATTGATTTTATCGGTGAATGGCCGTCAAATACATTCCTGACCGGTTTGGTGGTCTACAGAGATGTCACCGATCTCCTCTCCGGACAATTACCGCAGGCCTTTCTTTTCTTTTCTGCAGGGATTGACTCTATTCATTACAACATCGGTATACCACCAGACACCTACAAAATTATCGCTGTTGCCTGGCTGCCGCAGGGGTTCACAAATCTCATCCGCGATATCAGAATCATCGGACAATACCGGGATATCACCGACCCGGCATCCGTTACCGTGTTGGACAGCTCAACGGTTAACGGCATCGATTTTATTGCAGACTTTTCCCGCATCCAATAAAGCATGATGGAGACCACGACCATGGTGAAATCAAAATGTATCATTCTATTTTTGAGCGTGCTCTTTTCCGGGGCGTCCTTACTCGCACAAAAGGGAACAATTACAGGTCAGATTGTAGACCAAAAAACAGGAAAACCATTGCCCGGCGTAAATATTCAAATTCAAAATACCGTACTTGGGGCCAGCACCGATCTGAAAGGTGTTTTTCAGATTAAGAAAGTCCCTTTCGGTATTTACACGTTGCAAATCTCCATGATTGGGTACCGGATATTCCATGTTAATGACGTGCGACATTTTGCAAAAAAAACAGCGGTGGCAACGATTAAACTGAAAGAATCTTTTGTGGAAATCGATCCGGTAGTTGTAACGGCCAGTAAATGGAAACAGGAAGCAGCAAGTACATCCGTAGCTGTGGAAGTACTGACGGCAAAAGATATTCTGAAACGCAATCCGGTTCGCATAGAAGACGCTCTTGAGACAGCAGCCGGCGTCCAAATTATTCAGGAGAACGTCACCATTCGCGGCTCCGATGGCTACACATTCGGTGTGGGCAGCCGGGTGCTGGTGATGATCGATGACATTCCTGTTATGAACAGCGATTTCGGTAAAGTCAACTGGTTTATGATTTCACCGCCGGATATCGAACGTGCTGAAATCGTGCGCGGTGCCGGTTCAGCCCTGTACGGATCATCGGCTATGGGCGGGGTCATCAATTTTTTCACCCGCAATCCGCAGCCGAAAAGCAGAACATATATCCGCACGATTATTGGTGCCTATGATAACTCTCATGAACCAAAATGGAACTGGGCGGCACAAGAAGGACGCGTGCTCAAATTCAACCGTCAGGATTTCACTCACAGTCAAAGGATTGGAAATTTCGGTTTTCGTATTTCCGGCGGCAGGAGTTTTTCTGACGGATACGCACAAAACATGAACTATGAACGCTACAATTTATCCGGGAAAATCGACTATAAATTCCCCAATGCATCTTCCCTGACGTTATTTGGAAATTATATGCATGACCGTTCAGGCGTTTTCACGGTCTGGAAAGATCAGGATGAGGCGCTTAAAGTACCACCCACTGAACGCGACAAAGAACAAACCCAAAACGGATATACTTTTTTCGCAAAATACACGTTGCCGTTATCCTCTAAGTCGGCCATTACCAGCCGGGTCTACCTCAACCGTTTCCTTTTGGGAACGCAATCCACCGAAGCCGGAACATTTTCGCCGGCAGTGGGTTTAGGGGGCTCGCTGCAGGGAAATATTATCCCTTTCACTCCGGTCGCCATCGTTTACGGCTCCGATTTTAAACTTGATAAGGTTAAATCAACAAAAAAATTATACGGCAACCGCGATGCAATTCTCGCAGCGCCTTTCTTTCAGATTGACTGGAAAATTTTTCACAACTTCAATTTGAATTTAGGCGGTCGCTATGATCGTTACGAAATCTACAGTGACCGTGAAGCAGTTTTAGGTGAAGGACGACTGTATGACCATTTCAGTCCAAAAGCCGGAATAAATTACCGCCCCACAAAAAACACCACCATTCGGGCATCTGTGGCAAACGGGTTTAAATTCCCCATTGTTGCACAGTTATTTTTGCGGTTTGATGGGCCCGGATTTACCTTTCGGCCAAGTCCCGAACTCAATTCAGAAACATCCTGGACCTACGAATTGGGGTACAGACAAAAATTGACCCCCAATTGGTTTTTTGAAATCAACGGCTTCTACACCGAGGTAAATGATCTCATCGAACTGAGTGTCAACGCTTTCACCCGCGAGGTGAAATATATCAATATCGACAAAGTAAAAATCCCCGGCCTCGAATTTGTTACCAGAGGACACTGGTTTCATAACCGGCTTGGCATAAAAGCAAATTTTCTGCTCATGAATCCTGAAAATGAATCCACACATGAACTCCTGCCATATCGTGAAAAATTTCTTTCTTTCATCTCCGCGTCTTATCGATTTGAAGACAATGTAGAATTTCAAATGGATTACAAATATGCCAGCGCGCAGGAACGGTACCAACTAAGCGGCTCGAATCAATTGGTACCGCAAAAAGTGCTGGACGGCCGGATCTTCTTTTACTGGAAAAAACATTCCTTCTTCATAGGTGTGAACAATATCGGAAATTATGCTTACACGTTGCGTGATCAGAGCCTGGAAGAAATCAGGAATTTTGTAGCAGGATTTACTGCTGAGTTTTAAATTTTATCTTGTCACCTTGAGCATAGCAGAGCGGAGCCGAAAGGTCTGACACGCGTATAAACCAGATTTCTCCCCGGCGTCGGCCGGGTCGAAATGACAGAGACGTGAGTTTTCGGTAAATCACTAATTTGAAAAGACAATGAATTCTTTGAAGAACGTTTTGCATAAAGCAACGACCAATTAGCTTTCATTAAGTAGACTATTCGTGCAACGGATTTTTCTGAAACTTCATTTATCAGAACCCAAATGCCTACCTTACCTGGCAGTCTTTTTGGGTGTTTTAATACTTACACAGCCTGTCAATGCCCAGTTAAACCTGAATGTCCCGGAAGAGGACCCGGCCTATGAACAGCTACGTCTGCTTTTATCATCCTTCTCCCAGCAGTCAGAGATATTTTCCACAAAACCTCTGAGCCGCGGCCAATTTAGCCGGGCTATTTTGCTTGGCGGCCTTGCTTACAAAAAATCGTCTCAAATCCGTCAGGGAATCGTTCCCCATTCGCTGCTATATTTAGCAAAACGGTTCAGGAAAGATTTAAAAAAAATGACGGATGGGCACACTGCAACCTGGCGGTTGCAGCTTTTCGAAAGGATGAAATTTGACTTCATAAACTTAAAAGGTAAATCCCGACCGTTACCAAATCCACGCATCGATGCCATTTTGCAGCCATTCACCCGGGAGACCGCAGACCGTAAAATCGTTGATGGACAGAATGTAGCATTTGAAAGCAGTCACTGGCTTGCAGTCGGTAATTTTGCTTCTGTGTTTTATCAGGGACGGCTGCTTCTCAGCAACCCGCGGTCAAAAAACGGACTCCAGCAAGACCTGGACTACGAAACGCTCCGTTTACATGTTATCTTCTCCATGAAGAATCTCAATCTGTTAATAGGCAAGGATAGCATGGTTTGGGGGCCCGGTGCGGGCAGTAATCTCAGTTTGAGCGGCAATGCGGCGCCGATTGGTTCATTCCAAACCTTTCCTCTGGTCAAGCTTTCAAACCGGCGCCCTGTAAAGCTACCGTGGGTTTTCAAAGGTCTCGGTCCAATGAGATTCGTTGTTTTTATCTCGCAGCTTGAAAAAAACAGGCGAGACTTCAACCGGCCGTGGTATATCGGTCAGCGTCTGAATTTCAAACCCGGGAAAACCACAGAATTCGGTCTCAGCCACACATTTATTCTCGGCGGTAAAAACTTCCCTTCATCCTTTACTTTCTGGGATGCCCTGGCAGAATTCTTTTTTATCCGCATTAAACAAAACTTTATTTTTAACAAAGATTTTGGGGAGATTCGTCCTGAAGATAATATTGGTAATCATTTCATGGGAGTTGATTTCAGTAAACAGTTCCCCGGATTGAGATTTAGTAACATTTACGGAGAAATCTATACGGAAGATGTTCATTTCAACTATGACCGTTCCATTCACGACAATGTCGGTTTTCACGGTGGGATTTACATCCCGAATCTGTTGCAGAACAACAAAGTAAGCCTGCGACTCGAAGGAACTCACACACCATCACTTTTTTATGTAGGCTCGGCGCCCTTTCTTTCCGGACAAGTATTCAATCAAAAAATTCTGGGTAATAATCTCGGCCCCGCAGGGAATGAATTTTTTCTAAAATTCACTTACCGCCCGAACAAGACGATCAGCATAGCAGTGGAAAATCGGTTTCAGTCCAGAGGCGTCGGGAAACATGCAACTCCTGAGTTTATCGGCGCACCAAATGAGAAACGCTACGAGGTAAGAACCATCTTCCGCAAATGGATAAACGATCACTTAAACATGAAACTTGATTTGGGCTACGAACGTGTCATCGACTTTAATCACAGTACCGGTAAAAATCAAAACGATTATTTTACCGGACTGAGCATGAAAATATCCCGATAAAAATGGAAGACCTATTTTTCTCTTTACATTTAAAAAATCGATTGCTATTTTTTCGCTCAAAGAATACTCATCCATGCCTAACAGATACATGTCATTTTCAAAAAGAATTTCTCAGCCAAAATTCGTTTTCCGGAATCGTTTGCTTTCTGGGATGCTTTGGCAGAATTTTTTTTCATCCGGATTAAGCAGAACTTCATTTTTAATCAGGATATCGGGAAAATACGTGCTGAAGATAATACTGCCAATCACGAGATAAAATGAAAGAGAATTATTACCCTTCGAGGCCGGCATGGGTTGAAATCGATCTCACACAACTGCGGAAAAATTTTGAAACCTTTGCTACTGACAGGCCGGCAAATTTGGCATTCACGTGCATCGTAAAGGATGACGCCTACGGTCATGGGATGGTGGAAATTGCAAAAATTGCAGCGCAATTTGAGTGCACATTTCTTGGAGTTGTCACTGTAGATGAAGGTGCGGAATTACGAAAAAACGGTCTCCAAAAACCCATTCTTTTGCTCGGTGAACGCACTGATGACGAATTAGATTTTTGTGCGGAAAATGAGTTAACCTGCTGTGTAAATGATCTTCGGAAAGCAGAAATTTTACAAACGCTCGGAAAAATACACGGTAGAACGATACCAATTCACATAGAAATCGATACCGGTATGAGCCGTTACGGCATTCGCTGGACAGATGCGATGCCTCTCATTGAAGAACTATCTCAAATGCCAGAGTTAGAGTTAGAAGGTGTCATGACCCACTTTGCCATGTCTGATGAGCTGGACAAATCTTTTGCGATGAAACAACTCAACCGTTTTAAAAACGTCTTGTCACAAATGAAGAAAAAGAACATTCATGTCCGTTATACACATGCCTGCAATACTGGCGGGTACCTGGATTTGCCCATGGCCCACTTCGATATGGTAAGAGTCGGAACACTACCCCTTGGAGTCTATCCATCAAAGGTCTGCCGGCGTATTCCTGGCCTAAAACCGGTTATGACGGTGAAAACCCAAATAGCTGCAATCCGTGATTTGCTGGCAGGAGATAAAGTGGGTTATGGTATGCATTATGAGGCAGTTTCACCGCGCAAAATTGCCGTTCTCCCCATCGGTTACGGTGATGGGTATCCAAGAGTTCGCAACAAAGGACAAGTACTTATCCATGGAAAATACGCTCAGGTCGTGGGCGGTAACGCAATGGACGCAATGATGGTAGATATCACCGATATCCCTGAGGCAGACCTCTGGGATGACGTGGTTCTTTTAGGCCGCCAGCGAGACAATGAAATCACGGCCAGGGATCTCGCAGATCTAAAAGGCAGCGTCACCTACGATTCAATGATTTGCTGGCGTTCTCGTTTGCCGAGAGTTTATCTTAACCGGAACAGCAAATGAAACTGGTTTTTTCGGAAGCACAATCAGACTACAAAAATTACATCTTTCCCTATGCTGTCTGGGCATTTCCGGAAAGGGATGAAAACCCATCCACATTTTTTGCCAATGGGTTTTTGCCGGCGTCAAGAGATCTGGATCGCTACTACTTATGCCGACAAATACGCATAGCGCTTCGTGAATTTCAGGCATCATCTGAAAACAGGCGTATTTTCCGGAAAGGCAGGGGAATCGAGTCCAGGCTTATTTCCAATGATCAATTTGATTTCACTCAGCAGTGGCGCCGTTTTTGTTTGCATTATGCAGATATTAAGTTTGGCAAGAATGTCATGACCGAAGAGAGGTTGAATACCCTTTTTAATTCGCGGGTTATAACGCATCTGCTTATTTTCACCGACACAGAGTCCGGTAAGGATATTGGCCTCGCGACCCTGTATCTGGAACCGCCAGGACTCGCCTATTACTATTACGCTTTTTATAATCTGAACTACTATGAACGAAATCTCGGTATGTACATGATGACCTCAGCGGTGGATTATTTTGCGAAACAGAAATTTATGCATATTTACCTGGGCACCTGCTATTCAAGAAATGCTCTCTATAAAACACAATTCTCAGGAGCAGAGTTTACGACTGGATTCTGCTGGTCTAAAAACCTAAAAGAGTTGAAATATTTTATAAGAAGAGACCATACTTCCGTTACTCAGCACCTGGCAGAAACCGTGGAATTCCGCAAACTTTTTTATGAGTCAGATCTGGAAAAAATTGTTCAAAAGAGTGAGTATTCATTGCAGAATCTCCGGCAAGCCGAAGATCATAAAAGAAAGCGCAGCTAGTATGATTCTACGTTATCTGCCATCATTTCTGCTGGGCAAATTCAAAACTTTTTGCCTGTTGATAGTGGTTTTATCCGCCGGTTTTGCATTTTCGCAATCGCAAAACCTACCTGTAGATCACTGGGCCTATCCGTTCCTCGATCGATTGCAAACCAAGGGCTTGTTCTTAAATATTGAATTTGATACGAGACCGTACTCGCGCAAAGCGGTTGCAGAAATGATTTTGGAAATCGACAAAGCGGTGGTAAAAAATCCGGCCTTGTTATCTCATGTGGAGACACAGCTTTTCGAACAATTGAAAGGTGAGTTTTATGAAGAGTTACTCAAGGAAAATCAACCCATAAAAATTCAAAAAAAAGAATATGAACCACACCTGTTTACCTATAAGACAAAGGGGTTGTTTTCACGCACGGACGGTCTAATTACCGAACAGTTAAAGCTTGAAACCGGCCGGAATGTAGAGCCAGGCATTCCAACATCTACCACTTTTCTTGGACTGTTTTTCCGCATTGATTTAATGGAAAGCATGGCCATTAATGTTGACGGCGGCTCTTATATTCTGAGTAATATTGATAGCGTTACAAACACCAATTTCAGCAGAGGAGGAGGACTTCCGGTCACGGAAAAGGCGTTTGTTGATGTAGCCGTAACCAATAATGCTTCATCGTATGTGGTTTTCAGCCCACCCTGGTTTGATCTAGAATTAGGACGGGATCTTGTGGAATGGGGCCCCGGTTCGCGTGGGAATCTCATCTTATCGCGCAATTCCAATCTATATGATATGATAAAATTAACATTTCGTTACCCACGGGTTAAATTCGAATATCTTCATGCTTTTCTGAATTCAGAAGACACCAAGTATTTGGCTGCACATCGCTTTGAAATCCGGCCATTAAGAAATTTACAGCTGGCACTTTCAGAATCTGTCATATATGGTGATAGAAGCGTGGAGCCGCTCTACCTGAATCCTTTTATGCCAATTCAGATTGCAGAACGTCACCTGGGTAACAAAGACAATAATACGATTAGTTTTGACGGAACCTGGTTCATACCCAAATACAGAATGAAGCTTTACAGTGAACTTTTGCTGGATGACTTCAGCTTCGCAAAAAACATTTTCAACAATTTCGTGAACAAGTGGGGATTGTTGGCAGGGGGTTACTGGATCGATCCATTCGGAGTAAAAAACAGTGCCCTACGCGTCGAAGTAGTCCATATTCAACCACGCGTTTATTCTCATGTTAAACCCATAAACACTTATTCAAATTATGGTTTTACTCTCGGGCACTGGCTCGGACCAGATGCCGACAGTTGGTATATCAGTTTCTCGAAGCAAGTTCACAAAAACCTGAATTTAGAAGGTTCTTTTGAGCAAAGACGCCGTGGTGAAAATGACATTACAGTTGGGGCAAGGCCGGAAGATGACATAATCCGGTTTTTGTCCGGAACCGTACAGCGGAACCGGTTCTTCGCATTCAAAACACGCTGGCAAATGCGACGTGACTTTTTTCTCAAATTACATTACGAATTTATACAGACCCGAAACCTGGGCGGAAAGGAAGGAATGAACCAGAATAATCATAGGATTATGCTAGACTTTTTGCTAAACTACTGAAAAAGCGATGAAAATTCTCACCCCATGAATCTGCGGTATTTCTGCTTAAGAAACTCAAAGTTGCCGTTTACTGAGGGAGAAATTTGTTGAATTGAAACAATTCGGCTTTCCTGAAGATCGATATGTATTTTGATGTTGTCATTCTGTACTTTCTCCACCAGAATTGCCTGACTTCTAGGAGAATAAAACTCGACAGTTAACATGTCCGGATTCAGCGAAAACCGTTTCGCAATCGCCAAAAGCTCATCGCGGAAATTTTTATATTGAGGTAGGTTAAATTTCATTCAAAAACTCCTTGACACATGTCTTAAAAACTTTCTATCTTAGAGTACCCTATGGATTTATTTTTGCGTAAATTTGATATTCAATAAGGTTTTTGTTTCTACAAACTCCCCAAATATCTTTTAAATTCCTTAACTGTTTTTTTGATGTTTTTCGCCTGCATGATGGCCGAAATTACGGCAACGCCCGACGCACCGTTTTTCATACATTGCCGAGCTCTTTCTGGAGTAATACCGCCAACAGCAATTACAGGGACTTGAACCTGGGCGGAAACATCACTTAATCTTTTTAATCCCTGCGGGGGACCGTATTTGAGTTTTTCCGGTGTAGCAAATACGGGACCAAACAGAATATAATCACAACGGTTCTCTTCTGCAGATACTGCTTCATGCAAAGAATGTGTGGAACAACCAATGAGATTACCTTCCGGAGTGCTTTTTCTCACAACCGGAACTGGTACACTTTGCGAAGTCAAATGGACACCATCAGCATTCACTGCCCGCGCGATGTCGAATCGTTCATTTATCAAAAGTTTTGCATGATAAGTAAGAGAACACTGTTTCACTTGTAGTGCGAGTTCATATAGTTCGCCAGCAGACAAATCTTTTTCCCGCAACTGAATGGCTTTCAGGCCTGCTTGCAAAGCTTGTTCAAGCACTGAAATCAAGGGGCGGCTGTACGTGAGCCTTCGATTGGTAATCAGCAGCAAACGAAACGGTAAATCAGACATTCCTTAAGCATGTATTATCCCTGCCAGCGGACTGGAAGCCGTGGCGTACAATTTGCGGTCAATTCTGCCGGACTCATAAGCAAGTCTGCCAGCTTCGATGGCCTTCCGCATGGCCTGTGCCATTTTCACCGGATCTTTTGCGCCCGCAATTCCGGTATTCATCAGCACGCCGTCACAACCAAGCTCCATGGCAACGGCAGCATCGGACGCCGTACCCACGCCGGCATCGACGATCACGGGGATCTCCATTTGTTCCAAAATGATTTTGATGTTAAACGGATTGCGAATCCCCAGGCCGGAACCGATGGGCGCGCCTAAGGGCATCACCGCGGCACAGCCAATATCCTGCAATTTCTTACAAACCACCACGTCATCGCCGGTGTAAGGCAGCACGGTAAATCCCTGACAAACCAGTTCTCTGGCGGCAATAAGCAGTTCTTCATTGTCAGGAAATAACGTTTTAGAATCCCCGATCACCTCCAATTTCACTAATTTTGTCCCCAAAGCTTCCCTGGCCAGTTCACAGGTTAGAATCGCATCTTTTGCGGTGTAGCATCCTGCGGTGTTGGGCAGCAGATCGTATTTTTCACGATCAATGTAATCCAACAGTGATTCTCCGGATTGATCATTCAAATCCATGCGGCGTATAGCAACCGTAACTAATTCCGTTTTAGCGGCCTCAAAAGCGTCTGCCATCGTCTTAAAATCCGGGTATTTCCCGGTTCCTAAAATAAGTCGGGAGTGATATTTTTTCTCCCCAAAGATAAGCTCATTTGCCATACTTTGTTATCCTCAATTAATCGTTGCATTCAATATGAATGAATTATCCACCGGTGGTAGCCTGAATAATTTCAATTTCATCACCTTCCTTAACAGAGGTCTCTCGCAATTCAGACTTAGGGATAACTCTGGTGTTAAGAGCTACAGCGAAACCGAGATCTTGTCTGAGTGGAAACTCCTCAAGAATTTGCCATAAATTTTGGGCCTCACCAAAAGAAAATTTCTTGCCGTTAATGAAAATGTCCATATTGACCTTGAAATTGAAATCACCGAACAAAAAAATATATTAACTATTTTCACCCAATGCAAGAAATTTAAATCAATAAATTTTACTAAAATGAATTGGAAAGTAACCAATTCCCAGCCTTTGCAGGTATGTTAGTTTGAATAAGCATCATATTATGATTAAAACATGCTTTTATGATACTTCGATATTGGCAGAACCCTAAAAAAAAAGCTCGTCATCTGAACAAAATGACGAGCTTCTCAACCTTGGAGGTTTGATTACGCACAACAAAGTTATTGTGAGTAATTTGTATCTATGACTCCTTAAATCCCAAATACATAATACAAAAAAGAGTAAATAAGAGTCAAGAATAAAGTCAAAAGTTATAAAAACTTAAAATATTTAGCACTTTTTTACACCATCGGCTATTTTCCTGGATAAAACACCACGCATGCTGATCAAAGATTACCATATTGGAAAACAATTTTACGCAGATACAATCGGACGTCTGTTCATCGCCAGTACCTCGGACTTAGACAAAACCGTTCTATTTAATATACTCTATGAAGACTTTGCCCAGAATGAAGAGCTTGTTTTGGCATTTCACACCGCTGCTCAAACCAGCAGTTCAATAGCAAATGACTTTTTTATCCCGGTCGTAAAACACGGACAAGAACAATTAAAGCACTTTCTCATATACGAAAACTTCGATCTAATCCCGTTAGAAACATTGCTGGCCCGGCAATCTCCATTTTCGCTACTCGACTCGACAACCTTTATTGAGAAACTCGCTTCTGCATTGCGCACCGCTCATATTGAAGGAACCTTTCATGGCTTTCTGACACCGCAAAGTATCTTCGTTTCTGAAAAGCTGGATAAAATTAAAATCGCAAATTTTGGATTTGATCGGTTCGCTCAGCTTCTGATACAAAAAAGACATACGAAAATTCTCCCTGTTCTACCGTACCTTTCCAGTGAACTTTTAAATGGGAAAAAATTAACTCGTCAAAGCGACGTGTTTTCACTTGGCGTCCTCTTCTATCGGTTACTTGTGGGCAGTGTACCAAACAAGGAGAGAAACCTGGAAAATTATCAGCAAACCGACCAAACCATTGTGCCGCCAAGCCTGCACCGGCTTGAAATTCCAGAATTTCTCGACGACCTTATTTTAAACGCAATCGAACCAAACCCGCAAAACCGAACACAAAACCTCAGTCAATTCATAAAAAATTTGATCGAAGCAAAATCAGATATTCTCGCAACCTTTACCCCCACAACTCAGATCGTTATAGAC
This sequence comes from uncultured Calditrichaceae bacterium, assembly GCA_964455375.1. GTDB lineage: Bacteria > Zhuqueibacterota > Zhuqueibacteria > Oceanimicrobiales > Oceanimicrobiaceae > CAYVXE01. Next base: position 6,075 of record CAYVXE010000067.1, on the reverse strand, counting down.
CATTTGCAGACGGAACAAACAAAAATTGCTAATTCTAAAGAAGCAACCACCGTGCAAAACACAACAGAAACCACGGCGGAAGAAACCACAAATATCGTGTCTAACCTAGATCTTTCGGAAGCGCCTCAGCACGACGCCAAAACAGAAAGTCAGAATCAGACGACCATTGTCACAAATAAGCAATTCACTGAAGTCCCGCTGGAAAAGAGCGATCAAACGGCGTATATTCCAACGCACGACCCTGTGAACGACGCTGAAACTGCTGACGCCCAGCCAAAAACAGAAGAAGACACTGATGACAAAGGTAAATCAGATGTAGAAAACACCATCCAATTAGACAATCAAGCTCTCTCGGAAACGACGCGTATTCTCTCAAATATTCAGGACGACCTGAACTCCGGTGCCTTCTCTGATTTAACCACTCCTGAATCATCGGAAAGCGGTTTCTCTGCTATCCAGGAAAGTCCTCCTCCCACAATTGACGTGCCACTAAAAGATGCACCAAGTGCTGATGACGAACCCGCCATCGTTTTGCCTGCGGAAACCGAGGAAAATGCGGTAACCCGTCCGGAAGATACGTCTACAGTGTACTCCATTCAACTTTTGGAATTCGATATTGCCGTTGACCCTGTGAACATAAAGGCACAAAATTCAGCGACCATTTCAGCCATAAAGCAGGGGAACACCCTGAATTCACAGAGAACAAACACGGTTTTAGCGAAAGGGGAAAAAAACCATCATAAAGCTGACCAATTGTGGTCGGATCTCAAAGGATTACAAAAGCGTTCAAAAAAAAATTTGATTCCGGAAAATCCGGATTTGATCATCCATAAAAATGGCGCCGCAAAGTTCGGCCAAAACCATATAAATAAAAACGGTTCGCTTTCTAAGCATAAAAAACAAAAATTACAAACAAAACCTTTATCGGTACTATACAATCTTTTCTCCACAACCAAAAACCATGAAGACTTTTTAGACGAACCACCGCTTAACTTGTATCCCTCAGGATATAAAAGTAAAACATTTGCACCCATCATAAGAACCGTTTTGCTGACACTGATAGCAATACTCCCGCTTTATTTGTTGGCTGCACTGGTCTTTGATCTGAGAGTCCCCTCACAACTACAGAAATACAAACAATCATCGGTTTTTCAAAATATTCGCTCAACGTTAAGCTCCGTTTATGCTACGCAAACAGACGACTCAAACAAACTGCCCTGGGAATTAAACGACGCATCAAAAACAGTTAAACAGCCGGCCAGAGATAATTTTAATAACACACCGACAAGTAATTCTGATGAACCTAAAAAATTTGCCTCGAAAAATGCTCCTTCTTTTATAGACACGACCCCACCAAAAACAGGCGGCAACTTGGCAACCCCGGAGAGAAAATTATTAACCCGGAAAAAATCCAATCCGAAAACAACAAGTGGCACACAGAACCGAAACGTGCAGCTAACTCTTTCCGTACATTCAGACGGTTTACCGGAAACGGCGAATGTTTACGTTAACGGAACTTTTTACGGCAAGTCCAACAGCCTTGGGAAGCTAACCATTCCCGGATTAAAACAAAATACAACGTATTTAATTACTGTTGAAAAGTCCGGGTTTGGGGTGTTTGCAAGACGAATTGACCTGACACTTTCAAATACTCGTTCAATAGACGTCTCCTTACTTCCATTAATCACCCCAAAAACTGCTGTAAAAACGAAACGGCCACCGAAAACGACGACACCTGTTCCCTCAGCAAGACGATTATCACAAAAACCGCCGCCTAAACGATTAAAATCGGGCCTGGAAAAACCTGACTCAAAGCAAAATCTCCCGCAGGCCGATGGCATCATCGATGTGCAGATATCCAGCCCGCAGAACTTAAGCGACGTCTACATTTATGTGAATGGCAATGTTTGGACCGGAGAAAACTACATTGCCCCGGCAAAATTAAATTTACCGGAAGGCAGCTACCGGATCGAAGTCAAAAAAGAGGGTTATGTTTCCGCACCTCTGTCGTATTCAATTGATTTAATGAAAGGAGACACAAAGAGGGTCACGTTCATTCTTCTTCCGAATTAACCTCCCAAAAAAATCTTGACAAATTTCATTGAGTTGTCTATATTTCCCACAATTAATACAGAGAACCTGTGACTTTCTAACCCCTATCGTTGGTGGTAGGGGTTTTTATTATTTTATCTGGTGAAACTCAAAACGATGGCCAAAGGAATTACGAAACGCTCGGAAGATTATTCACGATGGTATTTGGATGTTATTGCTGCGGCAAAATTAGCGGATTATGCGCCGGTGAAAGGGTGCATGGTCATCCGGCCGACCGGGTATGCGATCTGGGAAAATATGCAGGCCGCTCTCGATCGTATGTTCAAAGAAACCGGCCACTCAAACGCCTACTTTCCTTTACTCATCCCTGAAAGTTTTCTCCAAAAAGAAGCACAGCACGTGGAGGGTTTTGCGCCGGAATGTGCCGTTGTAACCCACGGCGGTGGTAAAAAACTGGAAGAACCGCTGGTTATTCGCCCCACGTCCGAAACTATCATCTGGGCAATGTACAAAAACTGGATTCAGTCGTACCGGGATTTGCCGATTCTCACCAATCAGTGGGCAAATGTTGTGCGTTGGGAAATGCGAACACGCCTTTTTCTAAGAACCATGGAATTTTTATGGCAGGAAGGCCATACGGCACATGCAACGTCAGAGGAGGCTATCGCAGAAACAAAGCAAATGCTTGATATTTACAAAACCTTTGCAGAAGATTATATGGCAATGCCGGTTATCGCCGGTGTGAAGTCTGAAAAAGAGCGTTTTGCCGGCGCCATTGAAACGTATGCCATCGAAGCGATGATGCAGGATAGACGGGCACTCCAGGCCGGCACCTCGCATTACCTCGGACAGAATTTCGCTAAAGCATTTGACGTTACATTTCAAAATGAAAAGGGGGACCTGGAACTCGTCTGGGCAACCAGTTGGGGTGTTTCAACCAGACTTATAGGTGCGTTAATTATGACTCATAGCGACGATAACGGCCTCGTCATTCCTCCGAAGCTGGCACCGCTGCAAGTGGTCATTGTGCCCATTTGGCGCACAGACGAAGAAAAATCACTCGTTCTTGAAAAACTGGAAAAAGTAACCGCCGGGTGGAAAACACAAATTCGCTTTAAAATAGACGACCGGGACAATTACCGTCCCGGCTGGAAATTCAATGAGTGGGAAAAACAGGGCGTTCCAATTCGCCTCGAAATAGGTCCCAGGGATTTACAAAACGGTGAGATCATTCTGGTGCGCCGCGACACGTCCGAGAAGAAAGCCATTGCAATCGATTCCGTATTTGATGAAATACGTACAACCTTGAAAACGGTGCAAAAAGATTTGTACCAACGTGCGCTTGAATTCCGCGAACAAAACACCCATTCGGTGGATGATTATTCCGAACTCAAAGAGCGCCTGGAAAAAGAAGGGGGATTCTATTGGGTGCACTGGAACGGCAAACGGGAAAGCGAAGACCGCTTGCAGCAAGAAACAAAAGCAACAATCCGCATTGTCCCGCTTAAAGAAAATAAAGAGTCCGGGAAATGCATCCTAACCGGCGAACCATCTGCACACCGGGTTTTGGTGGCAAAAGCGTATTAACCAGATGGTCACGAAGCGGAAATTTATTCAATGCCCGAAACAGCAAAAAACAAATTCAAATCCGGCTACGTAGCTATTATCGGTCAGCCTAATGTTGGGAAATCAACGCTGCTCAACAACTTCCTGCACTTCAAAATTTCTTCCGTCACGCGAAAACAGCAGACCACCCGCCATCAGGTGACCGGTATTTTAAATGGCGACCACTACCAGATCATCTTTCTTGACACACCCGGCCTGCTGAATCCGCGTTATAAACTGCAGGAAGCCATGCTGCAGACGGCTTACCGGTCAATGCAAGAAGCGGATTTAACGCTGTACATGGTGACCGCAGCTTCAAAACCGGACGAAAAAGATTTAGAGCAGCTCAGACATATTTCCAAACTAACGCAAAACATTTTTCTCATTATCAACAAAATGGATTGCATCGTAAAAGACCGTGTTTTACCACTCATAGACACGTACCGCAGTTTTGAAACCATAAAGTCCATCATTCCGGTTTCAGCCTTGAAACAAGATGGGTTGGAAGACTTGAAGAACGAAATTGTCGACGCGCTGCCTGTTGGTTTTCCCTTTTATGACCCGGAACAAATCACCAACCACCCGGAACGGTTTATCGTTTCCGAACTCATCCGGGAAAAAGTTTTTATGCATTACAGCGATGAAATCCCTTATGCGACCACCGTTACCATCGATGATTTTGTTGAACGAGGCAAAAAAAAGGATTATATTAAAGCAACGATCTATGTTGAAAAAAACAGCCAAAAGAAGATTTTGATCGGTAAAAAAGGAAGCGCACTAAAACGCGTTGGACAGGACGCCCGTCAGGAAATCGAAAAAGTCCTGGAAAGACAGATTTTTCTGGAACTCTGGGTAAAAGTCAAAGAAAAATGGCGCCAGGACGAAAAACTCCTGAAAGAATTCGGCTATTTTAAATCATAACCTGATTAATTCACAAATCTCTGGGTTTTTCAGTTGCTTCCGCCGAATTGTCATTTCGAGTCAGGTGCATGCCCATCGGCGGCAACTTATAGATTTTTTTCAAAATATGGTAATATCAGAGCAAAAAAAACCACATACTTGTTCCAAAATTTCTATTTTGGAACAAGGTTGCAGAGAAACTCTGTTTCGATTAGATAGACGAAACAAAGTTTCTTAGACAAGTGTGTTCCCAAACCGGAGTTTGGGAACAAGTAGGGCGCTTAAGTTGACGCTCAAGGGTGCATGCCTGACGAGAAATCTTTAACTGCAACGATTCCTGCAAACAAAGATTTCGAATCAGTCTGCAGCCTGATTCGAAATGAAAGGCCTAACTGGTATTTTTACAATACGTAGTCCGGCCGTCACATTTATGCTCATGAATTATTTTGGATAAAAACTCTTCATAGGTACGAAAAAATGCACCAGCCTTTTTGCAAACAATCCGGTTGCGTTTTTCACGCTGTTTTCCAGTCTGACTTTTGCTGGCAGCACATTGCAAACAAATCGGCTTACCGAAAAAAAATAGCTCAGCTTGTCAAAGAGAACGTTGACTGTTCGGATGGAAATTTCGAAAGAGTACGATTCGGTGCGGTAGACTTTTCCGGCGGCACCTTTGACCGCTGCAATTTTACTGCCGCCGACTTCAGGCACGCCAGACTTGACCGTTGCAGTTTTAAGCACGCAACGTTTCTGCGTGCAAACCTGCAAGAGGCTGTTCTGTCAAAAGCAGACCTTACTTGTGCAAATCTGGAAGGCGCGCTTCTGGAAAACGCAGCCTTGCAGAATGGCAATTTAGAAAATGCCCTGTGCAATTATGCAGATTTTTCCGGCGCTGACCTGGCCGGAGCCAATTTAAGTGGAATCTCCGCGCAACATTGCCTGTTTACGAATTCTGTTTTGAAGAATGCTGCCATTGAGCGAGCAAATTTTGCTTTCAGTCATTTGAACGCAGTGAATGCCGAAAACGCTCACGGCGCGTTTATCATTTTCGGTGGGGCAAAGTTGGTTGCCGCCAATTTTGAAAAAGCCGATTTGAACCGGGCAAACATGGTTGGCACCGACGCACGCAATGCCAACTTCCGGAAGGCAAATCTATATTTCATACGGCCGGGTCGTGCGAACTTTTCCGGAGCAGATTTTCAGAATGCAAACTTGAAGCGTGCCATTTGCCGTGAAGCCGATCTTAGCGCTGCAAACCTCACCGGTGCGGACATCACCGGAGCGGTCTTTGAACGTGCAAATCTTTCCGGTATTTCACCGGCGGATATTGACTTATCCGACAACAATATAAAAGGTGCAGAGTTCTCTTTGTCCGTCTGACAAAGCAGGCAGCATTTATTACTCATCTTATTTTTAAGAAATCATGAAAGTCATACAATTTACCCTCGACGATGTAAACTACGTGAATGTCTTTTTGGCTTACGAAGAAGCAACCAGAGAGGCATTTCTGGTGGATTG
>CAYVXE010000066.1:12927-24046 GCA_964455375.1 uncultured Calditrichaceae bacterium | reverse complement strand
TTTCCCGGCATACCTGAATCGTTTCTGTGGCATGCCAACTGCTGAGCGCCTTCAGACCCGCGGCCAGAACTTCAACCTCGCGTGCGGATTCTTTCGTTGCTGCGTAAAGCGCAATGAGCTGCTTTTGGGCAAAATCAAACGCGTACGTTCGCGCCAGCAAAGGCAGCAACCGCAGTTGATGGCTGGGATAATCCAGCAGTAACGTTTCATGCTCTCCGGGAGGACCAAATTGCCGACGCTGTTCGGCATAACGGATGGCGATGGTAAGCGCCGATTTAGCTGCGCTCAACGAGGCGGTTGCAATGCTGATGCGACCGCCAACCAGCGTACCAAGCATGGTGAAAAACCGTTTCGATGCGCTGGCGATGAGACTCGTGTAGGTTCCGTCTCTTGCAACATCAGCGAATCGATTGAGCAAATTTTCCCGCGGAATGCGCACACGTTCAAACCAGATGCGGCCGTTGTCCACACCGTTGAGCCCCATTTTCAGCCCGCAATCTTCGATGCGCACGCCCGGCATGAGCGTGCCGTCTTTGTGCCGAATGGGAGTCAAAAATGCGTGTACACCGTAGCATTCACCGTCGATTTCGAGTTGGGCAAAAACCGTTGCCATCTGACCGTGAAGGGCAGCATTGCCGATATAGTCTTTGTGTGCCGAGTCGGTCGGTGTGTGGATGATGAATTCATCCGTTGCCTGCTCATACGTAGCTGTTGTTTCGATGTCTTTTACATTGGAACCGTGCCCTAATTCCGTCATCGCAAAACAGCCAGGCAGTTGCAACGATCCCACATCTCTCAAGTACTTTTCATGGTGGACTGCCGTTCCGAGGTTTAAGATACTGCCGCCGAAAAGTCCGAATTGCACGCCAAATTTTATAGCGAGACTGAGGTCGTGCAAGGCAATGGTTTCAAATGCTGCAATAAATTGGCGCAGATTGTTTTTCCCTCCCTGTTCTTGCGGGTAGGAAAGCGCACCCAAACCCTGAGCGGCTAACTGTTTGCACCACAAAAGGACTTGCTCTCTATAGGCTTGCTTGTCTAATTCATAGCGGTAACGAAAAATAGGGTCAGAAAGCAGCGTTCTGACTTTATCACGCATTTCCGCCTCGTCTCCATCCAGTGCCTGCTGTAAGAGAGCCGGAGAAAAACAAGGTCGTTTTCGCCCTGCTGTCGCGGTTGGTTTAACATGAACTGCTTCGGCTAACACTTTCTGAGTCGCTTCCTGGCTTACCACGCCAAGTACCTGCTCGATAACGGCCAGCGCAGAACAGGCCTCCGGTGAGGTACAGCGTTTGGAACTTTGCGGCGCACCAATCCGGGAAATTTCCAGCCCCAGATCGAGTAAAGATTTTTTTGCGGTATCGGAAAATTTGCCGGCAGTTTGGCGTACGATTTTCAACCAGGTTAAAAGTAGATCCTGATTTGGCGGTGAAGCCGGATCGAGCCATGCAGTCAGCGTGTGCTGTTCTTCTTCGGTTAACCAGGTTTGGCCGTCGATTTGCTGGCGAATGGTTGCAATTTCAGTCGGCGTCAGGACACAATCTGACCAGGCGATGTACAACACCGGGATAAACGGCAAAAGGCCTGGTACATTTTCTTTAATGCTTACCGCGTCCGTATATGCAGTCGGTTTTTTGTCAGACATGAATCTCTTTTATTGTAGTTTGGTTTTATTAACCTGAGAACCCGACCGTTTTATTTCACATAAACCGTTTTGATATTCACAAATTCCCGGATGCCATAAGCTGAGAGTTCACGTCCGTAACCGCTTTCTTTGATGCCGCCGAACGGCAGACGCGGGTCAGATTTCACAAATGAGTTCACAAAGCAGGCACCGGCTTGCAGCTCTCTTTCTGCGATGCGTTCTCCTTTTTCAAGATCATTTGTAAAAACAGCGGCGCCCAGTCCGAACACCGTATCATTGGCGATTTCAATAGCTTCAGTTTCGTCCTTCGCCGAAATAATAGCCGCCACCGGTCCGAACAGCTCTTCATCAAAAGCGGGCATCCCTTTTTTTACATTAGTGAGCACGGATGGTGGATAGAAGGCTCCACCCCGATGTGGAATCTCGCACCCCAGCAGAGAGGTTGCGCCCATCTCCAGACTCTTTTTCACCTGTCTGTGCAGATCGTCACGTAAATCGTGGCGGGCCTGCGGCCCTATCTGTGTATCTTCTTCAAGCGGGTCACCCATTTTATACGTGCGCATGGTTGTAACCAGCATCTGTTCAAACTGTTCTTTGATTGATTCCACAACAATGAAGCGCTTGGCAGCAATACAGCTTTGTCCGCCGTTGAGCAAGCGTCCGGCAGCGCAAGCCGAAACGGCTGCCTCGAGATCTGAATCCGCCAAAATAATGTATGGATCACTGCCACCCAACTCGAGCACCGTCTTTTTGAGCATGTCACCGGATTTTCTCGCCACGGCGCGTCCGGCAGGTGTGCTCCCCGTTAACGTGACGGCCTTTACCAACGGATTTTCAATGATCGCTTCTACCTGCGGGCTGCCCACCAGCAGCGTTCGGAAAAGATTTTCCGGGAAACCGGCGGCTGCAAAAATTTCCTCGATTGCCAGCGCACAGCCAGGCACATTTGATGCGTGTTTCAAGACGCCGGCGTTCCCCGCCATAAGCCCCGGCGCCGCAAAACGGAACACCTGCCAGAACGGGAAATTCCACGGCATCACTGCCAGAACAACGCCGATTGGCTGAAAGGTGACAAAACTTTTCGTGGCATCTGTTTCGATGATTTCGTTTTGCAGAAAGGCTTCCGCTTTGTCTGCATAATAGTCGCAGACCCAGGCACATTTTTCAATTTCCGCACGCGCTTGTTTGATCGGTTTACCCATTTCCAGCACCATGAGTTTTGCATATTCACGACTTCTTTTACGGAGAAACTCCGCCGCATTCCCCATTCGTTCTTGGCGATGGGAAAAACTCGTTTTACGCCATTGTAAATAAGCTTTATGCGAATCTTCAATAATTTCTTTTACCGCCTCGGGTGTCATTTCTTCATACGTCCTGATTTTTTTCCCTGTTGCGGGATTTATGACCTCCAACATGTTTACCTCCTTTTTTACGTTACTTATACCCACCTGACATTAAATCAACTTACTTTTTTGCACAATTTCCTGGTTAAGGATGCGGTCATCATCGGCATAATCAATTGGACAATCAATGATATGAACACCGGACATATTGTGACATGCCTCGATTTGAGGTATGATTTCATCCACTTTTTCAATGCGGTAGCCGCAGGCGCCGTAGCTTTCAGCGTACATAACAAAATCCGGATTTTTAAAATCCAGGCCATAGCACGGTAATTTCATATTGGTCTGTTTCCATTTGATCATGCCGTAAGCATCATCACGCAGAATAAGAACCACTAAGTTCATGTTCAAACGGACCGCCGTTTCAAGTTCCTGAGAATTCATCAGGAAACCGCCGTCGCCGCAAATAGCCATGACTCTTTTTTGAGGACAGACAAGCCGTGCCGCAATGGCAGAAGGCAGTCCTGCACCCATGGTTGCCAGAGCATTGTCGAGCAGAATCGTATTCGGTCGATGTGCTTTATAATTGCGAGCAAACCAGATTTTGTACATCCCATTGTCCAGGGTAATGATGCCATCTGAAGGCATCACTTTTCTTACATCCAGAACAAGTCGTTGCGGGCTGATGGGAAAACGGTTGTCCGAGACAGCCTGTTCAATATGCGTTTCAATGTTTTCCTTCACGGTCATAAAAAATGAAAAATCCCAGTTCTCATTCGGCGTTATTTGTTCGCAGATTTGCCAGACGCTATTGGCAATATCCCCCACAACTTCAATTTGTGGAAAATAAACCGGATCCACCACAACTGAAGAAAAATTGATATGAATAACCTTAAAGCCATCCGGTTTCATAAAAAACGGTGGTTTTTCAACAACATCATGACCGACATTGATAATTAAATCTGCATGTTTAATGGCCTTGTGTAAAAAATCGTTATCAGACAGCGCTGCATTGCCAATAAATAGCGCATCCCGCTCATCGACAACGCCTTTGCCCATCTGTGTACTGAAAAACGGAATGCCCGTTTTATCGATGAAACGACGCAACATCTTCGATGTTAATTTACGATTGGCACCGGCACCAATGAGCAGCAACGGGTGCGTGGCATTCCTGATCATATCAACGGCCTGATCAATCGATTTTTCTTCAGCAATTGGTCGCCGCACTTTACTTTTGGCAATGATTGTGGCCTCAGCCTCCTCTGCCGCTACGTCTTCCGGTAGTTCCAGATGTACCGCACCAGGTCTTTCTTCTTCCGCAAGTCGAAATGCTTCGCGTATGCGGGACGGGATATTGTCCCCGCTCACAATCTGTTGCGTATATTTTGTCAACGGCCGCATCATATCCACCACGTCGACAATCTGGAAATGACCCTGTTTGCTGGATTTAATGGGTTTCTGACCGGTAATCATCAACACAGGCATTGCGCCGAGTTGGGCATAAGCAGCGGCCGTTACCAGGTTTGTCGCACCCGGCCCAAGAGTCGACAGACAAACACCGGCTTTCCCAGTCAAGCGGCCATACGTCGCGGCCATGAACCCTGCCGCTTGTTCATGCCGGGTTAAAATGAGTTTGATGGAAGACTCTCTGATGGAATTTAGCAAATCAAGGTTTTCTTCCCCGGGAATACCAAAGATATATTCAACGCCTTCGGCTTCCAACGCATCGACAAATAAGTCTGAAGCTTTCATGGAAAATACATCCTGCTGATTAAAAGGTACAAATAAAAACGATTACGTTACTTCTTTATTGAACTAAGGAAATTTGAGACAAAGTGCAAGATTTTACTTCGGAAACGGTTAGAAATCAGGTTTCATTTCTGCTATATGAGGATGATTTTCCCCTTCTTCGTGCATGACAAATGAATCTATTTGGCGCTTGGCCGAAAACGCTTCTGCTAACGTGTCATGTCGGCCAGACAACTGCCGGATTCGGAATAACATGGTGATGGTGAAATCTGTGTTAATCCGTTTTATCCGTAAAGTTAGTGTGCCCAAGCTGCAATTTTCGAATTACGAATCTTCAATTACGAATTGGATTTAACGCTGGTCTTTGCATTCGCAGGCTTAAGCCCACGCCACAGTATTCACTCCTCTCTTGTCACCTTGAGCGCAACGTAGTGGAGCCGAAAGGTCTGTTCACAGAAATCGATTTCTGAACAGGAACGACAATTTTCGATTAAAAAAACTGATGAAAGAAAGACGGTAATACGCAAAATCTCTGCGGTCTCTGCGCTCTTGGCGAGAGAACAATTTGGCCGCGAGTGTATGCGTGTTTTTGCCCTCCAGGCTTAAGCCTACGCCACAGCATTCACTCCTCTCTTGTCACCTTGAGCGCAACGTAGTGGAGCCGAAAGGTCTGTTCGTACAAAACGATTTCCGAACAAGGAATGACAATTTTCGACTTTAGATTATAAAGACAGTGGCAATACGGAAATAGGGAAAAGAGGAAAATCTTTGCGTTCCCTGCGAGAGGAAAATTGTGCAGAACGTTTCGGTGTCCTTCAGTGACCTTCGGTGTTTAAAGAAGCGGAGATTCAATCTGTGCAAATCCGTTTTATCCGTGACATCCGTGTGCCCAAACCGCAATTTTAGAATTACGAATCTTCAATTACGAGTTGGAGTTAAGGTCGTTTGGTAAAATCTCCAAAACGTCTTTCACTTTTAACCTGGTTTTATAAAAAATCACCGGCCCATGAAAATCAGTCTTTGAACAATTCAATTTTTCGTTCACTGCAACAATCAAATCATTCTGATTGTAGCGTTTCAGTTTGTCAATTTTCTTTTCAAGATACTCGGGCGTCCAGAAGCCAACGATTTCAAGCAGGACCTCTGTGCCCGCTGGATGAATAAGCTTAAAGTCAGGAATCAGCACCGTATCCCCCAGATCAAGGATCGCTGATTCGCGGTGGATATCCCATGCCGTTTTGCGTTTTTTGAAATTCTTAAAAAAGGCTTCTTCTACAGAACTGTCGAACGGATGCGATTTTCGATAGTGGCTTTTTAGGCCGCAGTCCTGATTGAGGAGAAAATACCGCTGACCTTTCCCGGTGTTGACCACGGCACGCATCTCCCATTTTTGGGCGAGCAGCAAACCCGGTAAGAATCTGGCTAAATTAACGCCATATTTCTGCGTTCGATGGAAAAGAGAGAAAGGCCCGTCGATTTCCACGACGTAGGCTTCATCATCAGAATGAATTTTGTGGATAAGCTGCGCCAATTTCAAATAGTGAAAGACCGTCTTGTATCCGTCCCAAATCCTGATGGTCATTTGCTGACAGCGATACAGAATTCCCTGCGCCAGCGCCAAATTGTAGCGCCGGATCAGATCCTCAGGGGTCAGATGTAGATCGATTTTTGCAAGCACTTGCTGCGTCGGCAGATCGCCGTAGAGATGGTTCGGCAACGGGCCATATTCGTTTGCAAATTTTTCTAAAACGGTTTCTCTAACCAGATCATGCACCAGATCCGGATGGTGTACAATTGGCCGGTATTTTTCAACAAATTCGAACAGGTGTTGACGGAATCCCGGATAGTCAACGTCGTCAGGTGGTTGGTATTCTGAGTAACCATCCAGTATTTTTGCCAGTCCGCGCAAAATTTTGTAACCAACCCGGTGGGATTCATAGTCGCTCAATGCATCATCTAATTCACCGTGCGTTTTCCCCAGGTGCGACCGGTAAATCCGAATGAGATCTTCAGCAATTTTCAAATAGGTGGATGCATGCCGACGTTTAAGATACCGCGGCTTAATCGTTTCCGGCCCGATTTCAAAACGCAGCAGATCATTGGTAAGCATCTGAACGTCTCCGCATGTAGGAAATTTGACCCTCGTTCGTTCCCCGGGTTACCAATTCGTACAGAATGGCATGTTTGTTCACTGCTTTTCTGAGTATTCTTCCCAGCCTCTGTTGATGCTCGACCGGACTTGCCGACCCACTGAGAATGATAGCCACGTTTGCGTTCGGAACATCCACGCCTTCATTCAGCACCTTCGACGTCACCAGCACCGAGTAAATGCCTTTACGAAAATGGTCCAGAATCCATTTTCGTTCCACGGTTTTTGTGTGATGTGTGAGAGCGGGGATAAGAAATATTTGCGATATTTCATACACCAAGTCGTTGCTTTCTGTAAAAATGATGATCCGGTCGTTATGATGGCGCTTAAGCAGTGTTTCCAGTATTTCTAATTTTCGTTTGGCACCTAAAATAATGCGCCGGCTCTGCATGCGCGCCAAAAATGCCTTGCGCGCCCACGGGTCGTAAGCACTTTCCTGCAAAAACATTTTCATACCCTTGCCATAGAATGTAATCCCCTTGTCGTGAATATAGCTTTCATAAAACTGACGATTCTTCTCATAGGACTGTTTTTCCTCTGGCGTCAAATCGATGGCGAGTTTTACAATTTCGTATTCCGCCAGATGTTCTCCCTCCAATTCCTTGATGCTTTTTTCGTAAACCATCTCGCCTACCAGCCAGTCGAGTTTTCCATGCAGGCCATCTGTGCGTTGATAGGTAGCAGATAGACCAAGCCTGAAGGGCGCAATACTCATTTCCGGAATGTGCGAATACGTCATCGCCGGTAAGTGGTGAACTTCGTCAAAGATGAGGAGGCCAAACCGGTTACCATATTTATCTACGTGAATATAGGCACTGTCGTAGGTCGTGACGGTCAGGTCGCGGATTTCATGATAGCCGCCGCCGAGAATCCCAACGTCAACACCGAATGCATCAGAGATGATTTCATACCACTGGTTCATTAAATCGATGGTGGGCAAAACCACCAGAGCACTTTGGTTTACGTGAGCCATGGCTTTGAGTGCCACCCAGCTTTTGCCGGAGCCGGTGGGAAGACAGACACTGCCGCGGCACTGGTGCTCAATCCATGTGTTCAGGGCTTCTTTCTGATAGGGACGTAATTCAATATTCATACGAATTTTGAGATTGAGCGAAGAATAATCAGGGGTGAGATCTTGAAAAGAAACGTTTTTGGAATTCAGCCAATTCTTGATTTCATCATAGTAAATCGCCTTCGCCCGCCATTGCCGGGTGCGATCATCCCACAGGACGCAGGGTAAGTCAGGCTCACCAGCATAATTCTGTAAAAGGAGTGTTCCCTCATGGAACTTCAGGACAGTGGTCATATGGTCGTCATCTCTTTCTTTGTAAAAACATACAAAATTAGAATGTTACGACCTTAAAAGCAATTAAATTTTTGGGTTCATCTAATTTAGCCGGGAGGCAGAGAATAACTTGCTATGTTTGAAACATAACAAATATATTTCTACTTTTTAATCTTCCAATATTTCCAAAACAGACCGCTTGTTTTGTTTTGCTGCAACGGCTGCCATGATCGTTCGGAGGGATTTGGCCGTTTCGCCGCTTCGCCCAATGACTTTACCCATGTCTCCAGCCGCGACACGTAACTCGAAAACAATCGTTCGTTCGCCCACGATTTCGTTAATCTGAACCTTGAGAGGCTCATCGACTAAATGCTTAATTATAAATTCAAGAAATTCTTTCATCATAATTTTCTCCGGTTTTGGGGAATTTTACCAATCTGTGTTAAACTTCCGACTGACATTTATCTGGTTTCACCGTTCATGGTTTCTCCTTAAGTTCATGAATTTTTTAGTTTTTTGAACGTGGTTTGCGAATTCAGTTAACATCCGGAAGAAGTTGTTTTACAATTTCCCCATAATACGGTTTTTCTTTCATACTCGCGTGGGAACCAGGGAAGCACATGATACTGAATTGTGCCCGGTCTTGCTCAAAATGATTTAGGACGATGGCACACCGCTGGTCATGAGAAAGACGTGTGTTGTCAATCATCGGGAAGTCAAAAAATCCGACCCAGAATTCCACGTCGATATCATCGGTCGAATCAGCGGGTGTGGAGATTCTCAGCCTAATGTTGATCTCTTTCGTTTTCCAGTCTGCATCCCGGACAAAAATGGTATAAAATCTTGTGATGCCTTTCACCGTGAGACTGTCCTCTATCTGAACTTTATTTCGAATAGTCTCCGTGATATCGAAACTTTTATTAAAAACGGCGCCGGATTCCTTTAACGTGGCTTTTTGTTTTCTGGTTATTTCTCTTGCAATTTTATGCAATCGGTTGAGATATTCCTTTGCTTTGGCAGAACCGTTTTGGGAAGGGTCATTAATTCGTTTTTCGAAATAGGCAAATAAAGGTTCCAGGTTTAGTGATTCATGAAAATTATATGCAAGTAATTCTAATTGTAAAATATTTTCATCCATTGTCGATGAACCCGGCTTCAGAAAAGACTCTATAATTGATTTAAACATATCCTTGCGCAGGGCACTTTCTGCTTCTTCCCGCTTGGTGATTAACTCGGTGTAAAGCCTGATTCTCATTTCCTCTTGTTGTTTTTTTTCCAGATAACGTTTTTCTTCTTTTTGTCTTTCCACAAGAAGATCGTTTCCGAAAAAGCCGATGGCTGCCACAACAAATGCAGTCATAAGACCACCTAAAGGCCGTAAGATGATAGCGGTTTTATCCCACCGATCCTTGGTTTCAGAGCCCATTTTCACCTCACTCTTAGTTGATAGTCGCCTTTTTGTTGAAAGAAAAGCAGGTCATATCGAACAGATGTTTTAAACGAATGAATACCTGCCGATGCAAATTTTTCTTCCTTGTCAATAAAAACTGTAACAATACATTTCCCACGCCGTTTCACATAAATATTATATTCCCCTCGCTTATTTGTCGCACCGGAATAGGTATATGTTTTCTTATTTTTGGTGAATGCAATTTGTACTTGCGCTCCAGAGATTGGTCTTTTCCTTCCGTCTTTCAGGGTGCCATATATTTCTGCAGCAAAAATAACCGAAGGAGAAATTGTGATGAGTAAAATAAATATCGTGAGTCTCTTCTTTCTTTGCTTCATGGTTATCTATCCCATAGAATTGTTTACTATGAACGTTATTTTACAAATCGTTGAGATTGTCGAAGAAGTACTATCCACCTTCAACCTGAGCGAAGCCAATGATTTTCAGTTTGAAAACGAAATGATGTTGATTGATATGATTGCGTTAAAATTCTGCTAATCTTCCTCACAACGAGAAAGATTCGACGTGCTAAACGCGATACCTTTTTTCCGACAGCCCCGGTTTCAGCGTAACCTTTTGTAGAAGTTCTTATTGAAAAGAAAAGAATTTATTTTTAGATGTGATTTGAATGCGAATGGTCGATGTTCTTTTCATCCCATTTTAAATTATAGTAGTTAAATGGCCGCAAAATGTCAAGCAAAAAATTGCAAATAGAAAGAACAGGAATAGATGCCACCAATAAAATTAGTCCTTGTTTTTCAATGTCTTAAATCCAAACATCATTCTTTACGGTCATGTCTCCGGTTTTATCTCCGGTATTCAGGGTTCCGGCAGGTTCAATTAACATAATTTTACATTCCTGTTTTGCGAACGGACGGTGTTCGACATTTTGGGGAACCACAAACATTTCTCCGGCTTTGAGATCAACCGTGCCATCATGGAATTCAATAGACATGTTTCCTTCGAGAACAAGAAAGGCCTCGTCGGTTTCCGGGTGACGATGCCAGAGAAATTCACCCTGGATTTTAGCGAGTTTAAACTGGGTGTCATTCATCTGTGCGATGATTTTCGGCGACCAGTGCTCGGTAAACTGATCGAGTTTTCGCTGCAGGTTAATGGAGGAAATGTTCATAATCGAATTTGGTTGCTCATTTCATAAAGTTAAATACGGAACAGATACGAATATTTCACAAAAAATTGCCGGCCGTCATTCAAAAAATCGTTTCTGGTGGGCACGATCACGTTGCCTGTCATGCGGCGCACAAGATCGATATTTCGATAGTTGTAGTTTGTGCCGACATACAGCGCGGTCCAGGGATTCACCAGGTAGGTTAACAAAAAATCAATATTCAACTGTTTCTCACTCCCAAGAGAGGTGAAGGCCGGGTTTACCAGAGTAGCATTGTAGTCGAAGATGAAGCGCAATGACAATTGCCGATTCGGCTGCCAGTTCCAGCGTGAGCGCAGGATGTGATTTGTAAAAATTTTACTGCCGGTT
>CAYVXE010000066.1:0-12827 GCA_964455375.1 uncultured Calditrichaceae bacterium | reverse complement strand
CTGCCAGTTCCAGCGTGAGCGCAGGATGTGATTTGTAAAAATTTTACTGCCGGTTCCTTTCTGCGTGAATCTGGTCAAAAGGTAGGTGTTGTCGATCTTCAGGGTTCTGAACGGTTTAACGGTAAAACCGAATTCTCCCGAAAAACGGTTGGCAAGTGCCGGCGCTTCATTTTCCGCCGGAACAAAATTGATTGCCGTTCCGACGCTTACTTCCGCATTTATATTCAGTTTGTCAAATGTCCGGCTGTTAAGTTCAAAACGCCAGTTGTGCTCGCTGAAATCTTTGTTTGCGGACAGGGCACTGAAATCTACCGGTCGAAGGCGTTCCTTAAAATAACTGTAGCCAATCTCGATTTGGTTTTGACCGGAGAATTCAAAATTCAGTCTCGGTGAAACACTATCATCAAGACGTGTACCGGCAAAATCCCAGGTGCGATTGACGAATAACCCTGGTTGCCAGGTTGTCACAAATTTGCTTTCGGGTCTGAATGTATACGCTACAAAATGGTGCATATTACGAATATCTACGCGATTGACGAAACCAGCCTGCGTTTGAAAATCAGGTGTAAATTGGCGGTAATGGCTGTGTGTACTCAAATGATGACCGCTGCGGTTTAACTGCAAATCCAATGCAGTTCCATTCAGAGTGCTTTCATTTTCATCTCGGGTAAAACTGAAAACCGATTGCGTGCTCGCTGTCCAGTTTTTATTTAGTTTAATGCGTGCATCAAAACCGGCGACGCGGTTGTAAACTTGTTCAAACTCGCGGTCGGTGTAAGTCAGGCCAATCGTTGACTGATTGAAAATATCCCGGCTGATACGCGCGATACCGAAAACAGCATTTTTACGGTAGAGTCTACTGTTACTTTCCACCTGTTTCCCGGCAGCTTCCTCATTGATTAACAAGGCGCCCAGAGCATAGGCGCCGGCTTTGCCGGTCAGACGGCCACCGAATTGCGGATCGGCAATACGCCTGGTAAAAACAAGATTGATGGGGGTCTGGAAATAATTGGCATTTTCCAGAAAAAACGGCCGCTTTTCCGGAAAAAAAACCTCAAAACGCTGGTTTACCGTCACCTGCGGCTCATCGGATTCAACCTGGTTAAAATCGGGATTGACGGTCAAATCTAAAGCAAATTTATCTTTCAGCACCAGCTTCGTGTCCAGACCGGTGGTTGCGTCGAGATTATCGTGGATGAATTGCGGACCCGGGTTCGCGTCCTCATCCAGCACCCGAAAAGCCCGGTACGTTGCATAAGGAATAAACTGTACATTTCGTCCCGGTGAAATGTTTTTAAGTCCGGTCAATGTTCCCGCCTGATTCAGACGCCCCGATATTTTGCTGGAATTTTGCGGCCAGAACGTTTCTTCGCGACTCACACGGTTAATGTCTCTGCCAAACAAGATGCCCCAGGTTTGTTCATTCGTGGAAGGGAACCGCAGGCTCTTAAACGGGATTGCCATCCAGACCAGATAACCCTTATCGGTGAGCCTGCCTTTTGAATGCCAAAGCGTATCGAAGGAGCGATCAAAACCCTGGTTCTCACTCCAGGTTGCATCGAACTGAATCCCCAGCGGATTTGCAATAAACGCATAAGCGCGGCGTTCATCTTGAAACGTATCGAGCATAATCTCAACAATATCGTCACCGAAAATGTTTTCCCGGTGACTCATCGTTGCACGTATTTTGTTCGGATCAGAGTCATGTGCCACAAATACGGCGTACAAATTTTTTGCATCATAACCGAGGTAAACATCTGTTTGTTGACTCGCCGGTACGCCGTCAACCGGCTCCCTTTGAATGAAATTGCTCACTTTCGCCATCTGTTTTTCCAAATCAGCGCCGGGTTTCATAGCCAGAAAATTTTCCAGTTTGGGGGCGGTTTTTAGATGTGGAATCGTGATGATTAATTTTTGATTGTCAAGTTCACCTGCCATGAGCATTGCAGGTAAAAACAAACAGCAAAACAATTTTATGAAAAATGTCATCTGAATTTTATGTCGCATTGAGTTGCACCTGAGATTTTCAAAATACCGGATCACAGCTTCCGCCCGTTGGTGTTTAATAGAATTATCGCACTCATTTAAAATAGATAAGTTAATAAAATAAATCGTCTTGATCAAATAGTTATAGTGGAACTTATCCAAAAAGGTTGCCAATTTTTTATTCAGGGTTGAAGAAAATATTGACCTTCTGTTCATTTACCTGTACTTTGCACATGAAATAAACGATTAAAAATACGGGAGGGAGCAGATATGAAAGTCACAAAGTTGGGTAAGAATGGACCGAAAATTTCAACGGTTGGATTCGGAAGCTGGGCTATCGGTGGCTTAAACTGGGGTAAAACCGACGATTCGGTATCGAAACAGGCTCTGCACAAGGCTCTGGATGAAGGGGTCACATTTTTTGACACGGCTGATGTTTATGGCCTCGGCCATGCGGAAATCCTGATTTCTGAGGTTTTGAAAGAACGTGGTAAGGGGGACGCCATGGTCGCCACGAAAGCCGGAAATGATTTTTATAGCGCCACTGCGGAAGATGATCAGGGTTACGGACCCATTAAACAAAATTATGATAAGGCGTATCTTATCCAGGCCGCGGAGCAAAGTCTGAAACGCACCGGTTATGAAACCCTTGACTTGTTACAATTACACAGTCCGGATACGGCCTGGCTGCAGCGGGACGACCCGTGGGAAGCATTAACCAGACTGAAACAGGACGGAAAAATCCGCTATGCAGGCTGGAGCGTGCAGTCTTTTCAGGAAACAGAACAAGCCTTTATCCTCGATGAACACCACGATATTCTGGATTGTATTCAGGTGCGCTACAATTTACTGGAACGTGAGGCAGAAAAAGAACTTTTCCCAAAAGCACAAAAATATGGCATCGGTGTGATCATACGAATCCCAATTTTGTTTGGATTGCTTGCAGGTAAGTTTAATTCTCAAACCAGGTTTGGTGAAGATGACCACCGGCGATTTAACCTTGCACCGGAAAAATTACGCCACTATCTGGAAGGCATGCAAAAGCTGCAACCACTTTTTGATGCGTATCCGAATTACACAAAGGCGCAGGTGAGTCTGGCTTTCTGTATTTCACATCCTGCCTGCCACACAGTGATCCCGGGCGCAAAAACGCCGATTCAGGTGGCGGAAAATTGTGTCGCCAGTGAATTGGCGCCGATTGATTTTGACAACGCCCCGAAAACTGCGGTCTAAAAAACAATCGTTAGCAGGAATGTCGATTCTGAGGGCGCCGCTTTCTGCAACCGTGTGAACCTTGTCCAGATTTGCGGGCCTAAGATGTACGCAGTGCATGGACGATCTGTAACCGCGCCGCACGGGCGGCCGGTGCAAAACCGCCGATAAGTCCCATGATGAGTGCGAAGATCAGCGAACTGAGAACAATTGCGGGCGAAAGTTTAAAACCGAAAACAACTTCCGAAAAGCTGCTCCAGTTTGTGGTTGAGATGTCGACGAACTGTAAAAGAAAGGCAAACAGGATACCGGAAATTCCGCCAGCTAGTGAAATAACCGTACACTCGATCATAAAGGATGCAAGGATAGAACGGCGTTTGAAACCAAGTGCGCGTAAGGTTCCGATCTCTGAAGCACGGTTAGCCACAGCAGAATACATGGTTATAACGGCACCGGTCATTGCTCCGAAACTGAAAATAATGGTAATCGTCAGACCCAGGACCTGAATAAAGAGTCCTAGCCCCTGCGATTGTTCTTCATAGTAATCACTTTCCCGTTTCACATCCACAGTCAGACGCGGATCACTTTCAATGCGCTTTTTTATGTCCATAAATTGCGACGGGTCACGCATTTTTACCGTCATCGAGGAAAACACAGGCCGGCGAAATGCTTGCATGAACTGTTCCACATCGCCCCAGAGTTCTGAGTCAAAACCGGACCCTCCGGCGTCAAAAATGCCCACCACTTCCCAGTTTCGCGACCCCATATAAACGGTTTCTCCAAGTCCGCAACCCTTGAATTTAGCAGCAACACCTTTACCGGCTATAATTTCAGACGTCCCTGGTTTCCACATACGTCCGGCGATGAGCTTGACTTTGTTTCGCAGTACGATGGACTCTTTTGAGACCCCGCGGACAACAACATTTGTATCTTCACCGTTGGATCGCTTATGTAAACTGTTGATGACGATCAATTCGCCTGCTGCTAAAGGTTTTCCGTCCGCCATGAGGGCGACTTCAGGGAGCGTTTTGAGAATATTCGTCTGACTGCGGGGAATACCGCTGTTAAGTTCAGTCGTAGACCCTTTACGCAGAAAAAGAATATTATCCGGCTCCCCGGTGCTGACCATCGTTTGGTGGAATCCGTTTGCCAGCATCAATACGGCAGTAAAAACAAAGACCACCAGTGCAATACCAAGTACCGTTAGCCCGGTCGTCAGTTTTCTGGCTGTAAGATTGCGTACATTGTAAATAACCGGAATTTTCACAACTGCTCCTTCAATCAATTTATTTTATTAGCCGAAATATCTTAACCCATCCGCAATGCGTGTGTTCACGGCGTATAGCGTCGGGAAAATTGCTGCCAGCACGCCGACGAGCAGCGATGAAACGAACGCGAAGATCACAGTCGTTTCGCTGAGTTCAAAGACCGGGAAAAAATTACCCAGTGTGTCGGTTAAAAACCGGGCGAATGCATGGGTCAACGGGATGGTTATCATTAACCCTAAAATTCCACCGCTCACAGCAATAAGGCCGGATTCTCCAAAAATAAGGCCGACGATATGTTTGGGCCGGAATCCCAGCGTTTTTAAGATAGCATATTCATGTATCCGTTCTCTGGCCGTCATCGCCATGGTATTCGCCATGACTAACAGGATGATGGCCACCACAACAATGGAAATAATCCGGATAGCCGTAATAATCGTTCCCACCATGGACACGAACTGCATCCGGAATTCACGTTCCGACTCGGTTTTGGTTTCCGCAAGGGAGTTATTAAACATGGTATCGATCTGCCGGCTGATTGCAGATGCTTGCTCGGAACGGGCAATGCCGATATAAAAACCACTGACATTTCCCGCTCGTGACGGAGCGGTTTGGCGCAAGCTTTCATCCAGGTATTTCCAATGAAAAAACATGGTTGTTTCATTGGTGCCTTTCTCAGCACCGTGATAAATTCCGCGTATGACAAAATCCCAGTTTCCGGGGAAAATCGTTCCAACCAGCCGGAACGTGTCCCCCGGTTTCCAGCCATATTTTTCCGCGAGTTTCGCTCCCACAATACAGGAATTCCGCTGCTTTAAAAAGTCAGCTTTTTCCTTTTCCGAAAGGGTATATTCCGGGTACAATGGCAGAAATTTTTCCGGTTCTACCGCAAACTGCGCAAAGAAATTTTTTCGATCAATGTACGTTGCCCCGAACCATTGCGCAATGGACACATTGGTGACGCCGGGCAGTTTTGCGATTTTTCCCTCGTAAGCGAGCGGCATGGAAAATGACAGCGAAACCCGGTTTCTGGTGACGAGACGGGTGTTTGATGACGAATTGACACCTGTAAAATAAGCATCGATGACAGTACTCAGAAGGCTAAAAGCAAAAATCGCTATGGCAATACCCGTCGCGGTGAGTGCCGTCCTGAGTTTGTGCCGCATGGCATTTTTGAAAATTAATTTAAATATTTTCATGTCAGCCCTCCGGTGTAAGTTTTGTTTCCAATACACCTTTGTCGAGATGACGTTCCAGGTGGGCGCGGTCGGCTGCCCGCGGATCGTGTGTCACCAGGATGATGGTTTTTTGAAATTCCCGGTTTAAACGTTCCAGAAGCGTTAAAATTTCATCTGCAGAAACTTTGTCAAGGTCGCCGGTGGGTTCATCGGCAACAATGATCGTCGGGTCGGTAACGACAGCACGAGCAATGGCCACACGCTGAGCCTGCCCACCTGAAAGCTGGCCCGGATAGTTTTTCATTCGATCAGACAAACCGACCATTTCAAGTGAGGTTTCCACATGTTCCCGGCGCTCTTTTTTTGTCAATTTGGTCAACAGAAGCGGTAGTTCGACATTTTCATAAGCCGTGAGTACGGGCATCAAGTTGTAGAACTGAAAGATGAATCCGACATGACGGGCGCGCCAGTCGGCCAATTCGGATTCTGAGAGTTCATGCAGATTGGTTCCGGCAACGCGCACAGTTCCGGCATCCGGATAATCGATCCCGGCGATGAGGTTTAGCAGGGTGGTTTTCCCCGAACCGGATGGTCCCATTAACGCCAGAAATTCGCCTTCTTCTACAGACAGGTTGAGGTTTTGCAAAACCGGGATTTCCTGGTCTCCCCGATGATAGGATTTACTCACATCCTGCACAAGCACGATGGCTTCAGACATGCAACGCTCCTTTGTTAAATCTTATTTGGTTCTAACCTCATCGCCGGATTTTAAATCAGGACGCGGGTTCAGAACCACGGAATCCCCGGCAGATAACCCGCTGATAATTTCGATGTTCCCCGATGAGCGCCTGCCCGGAACAATCTGCCGTTCGGTAACTTTGTTGTCTTGCAGAACGAAAACGACATCCCGTTTGTTTGTATTGCGCACGGCACTTTCGGGAATGGTGAGACGGACCGTCGTTTCATTTTCAGCAGGTGCATTTTGTGCTAAAAAGTTAACTTTCGCGCTCATTTCCGGCAGCACCCGTTCATCGAGTTTTGTAAACCGGATTTTTGTGAGGACGGTTGCTTTTGCCCGGTCGGCTGTGGGGACGATTTTATGAACAAATCCCGGATACGGCTGATTCGGGAACGCATCTAACAGAATCTCGCAGTGTTGGCCTGCCTGAATACGGTGGATGTTCGATTCGGAAACATCTGCCTCCACTTCTAATGACGTCATGTCTGCAATCGTTACAACCGCTCCCCGCGAATTTGCCGAGGCTGCAAAGGGCGCAACCATTTCGCCGACGTCAGCGTTTTTCGTTAACACCGTGCCCTCAAACGGTGCCCTGATGTTTGTGTTTTCCACGTCAACTTCAGCAGAAGTGACTGCCGCCTGTCGCAATTTCAACAGGGCTTTTGCAGCCTCTAACACAGCAAGAGCACTTTTGTAATTCGCTTCTGCTATATCATAGTCGGACTTTGAAATCAGATGTTGATGAAACAGACTTTTCTGTCGGTTAAACGTTAGTTGTGCAATCTGCAAATTGGCTTCACTTTCAGCCATCGACGCTTTTGCCATTTCTGCATTGGCTCTGGCCTGCTGCAAAGCTGCATCCATATCACTGTGGTCGAGTCTGGCGATAATCTGGTTCAGCTTGACACGGTCGCCTTCTTCGACACCGAGATATTCTAAACGGCCAGTTCCTTTTGATGCCACCGCTGCTTCCCGTTGTGCGACGACATATCCATTCGCCGTCAGAATGGTTGCTCCGGAATTTGCATTGGTGTAGGCAACACGAACCACATCCACTGTCTGGATTGCATTTGAATTGCTGCTGAACAAATAAAAAATCACTGCGAGCAAGAGGATGACGGGTATCCCCATGGTCAGAATTTTAGGGATTATCCTCTTCTTTGTGGAATTGGGATTCTCCCTGTTAATGCGCAATGCTGACAAATCTGCATGCTCTGTTTTATTTTCTGACATTTCAATTCAGTTTGATTGGCACGATACATGGTCATTAAGACCATGAAATATAGAGACATGGAAATTTAAAATCAAGCTAAATACGACAGGTTCAATGGCACAATTCAGAAGCAGTCGAAATCGTCATCACTAAGGACAAAAGAAAAACCCCGACAGAATATCGGGGTTTTGTAATTTTGCTATTTTTGAAGCGTTTATCTGGTGAGCACCATCTTCTTTACTTGCACACGGTTGTCTGATTTTAAGCGGTAAATATAAAGTCCGGTTGGAACCTGCTTGCCCTGCTCGTCAAGACCGTTCCAGTTTACATGATAGGACCCGGCTGTTTGCCTTTCATTCACAAGTGTGCTGATTTTTTGCCCCAGGAGGTTAAAAATCGACAGTTGCACGAATCCTGCCTGCGGTAGCTCATAAGAGATTTCGGTGGTCGGATTAAACGGATTCGGGTAGTTTTGCTGCAAACGAAATTCGCTGGGAACTGCCGCATTCTCTTTCACACTCGTATAAAGGTTGCAGGTTTCTGCGTCGATGAGCACTTCAAAATGGTCGCCGCTATTGGTGTCATAATTAATCTGCCAGACGGCGACCTCCGGCTTCGGAGCAATGTTGCGTGACAGTTGTGCAACCATGAAGTAGTCCGGATGCTGGGCCCTGAACGTTTCACTTTCAGTTTGTGCCAGAACAAAAGCATCCGTGCTGTTGCAGAGCTGGGAATTCAGTGGATCATAAGGCCAGATACCAAAATTTGGTTGCGGTTGTGTGCCAATGACTTTCCCGGAAGCCACCAGGAACTCTAATGTTGAATTGAGCGCCACAGATTGAAAATTAAAGCCCCACACATTGCTCAACCCATCGCTCGTCAGGTTCCACCGGTTTTCAATTTTAATGAAGGTTGCATCACTCGCCCATAATGCGGCTGCCTGATTTGCGGCATCCAGGTTACTCATGGCATCGGTTGCCAGCAAATGACCGGCCTCGGCTTCTATGTCCACATTCAGGTACTTCTGCGCAGCGTCAGACCAGTAGTTGAAATGCCAGACAGGAACCCGGGTCGTGGTCGGGGTTATGGAGGAATCGCTGCTGAAAAAGTCGTAGTATTCTAAATTTACGTTTACATCGGCATCGCCGTGGTTGGATCTGAAATCGCTGCCACCGTTTGCTTCTGCCAATGCTGCAGCGACATCACTGTCAACCCAGATATCCGGCAGTGCGACCGTTATAGGTAAATGTGTGCCGTTATAATCATTTTCTACAAGCAAACCGCCCGAGAGGAAAAAATCTCGAAATGCGTTCAGGTTGCTTGAATAAAACACAAATGACCATCCGAAGGACGTTCCCTGCGGGTCTATATTGTCTGATCCCACTGACACTAAAACGGCATCACTACTCCATGAGAGCGCAGCATTTTGGACATCTGCAAAGCTGTTTTGTGCCGTGCTCGGCGTTGGTTCTGTCAAAGTAATGTTTACTCCGGAAATGGAATTTCCACCCAAGACTTGAATTGAATCTGGTCGACCATCCGCGTTTGCATCGTAAACGCCGGAAGCATCGCCCGTCGAAGGATCGATATCAAAATCACCGTTCGTATCTTTGGCAGCAAAAGGAAAATACGTCCCATCAGCTACAAAAGGAATGGTAAACGTCCCGGCAGTTACGACTCCGAAAGCAACAGGCGTCTCTGACGAAAGATCCGGGAAAAGCGCCACCACGGCATTTTCAGCGGGACTGCCATTAAAGGTCACGTTTCCACTCACACTTCCCGTCGGCAGGGAAGAACCGGTACTGAAGGTCAACGCATAGGGCCGGTCTAAAAAGTCTCCGGTTGCGCCGCGCGCTGCAGAGAGCAGGACATTATATTGCGTATCCGGCAACAATTGAAATCCTGAGATTGTAACGGTTTTCAAATCGGCGGACAGGGAAATATCTGGTTCACTTGTGGTGTCATCGGGGAAAATGTCAATTTGCAGAAAAAACCCTTCCGGTTCATGAAATTGTGCCGTTGTGTCCAGGGCGCTGCTGAACGTGAGTTGAAAGGTTGTGGGGATGGCAACATTGACTGCACCATTAGTTGGAACGGTTGAAACAAGTGAAAACTGTGAAAAAGCGGGTACCGTGAAAAGCAGTGCCGAGAATACAAAAAGCATCTTTTTTTGGATGGATCGGTAAACATGGTTCATAATTCTACTCCTTCAAATTTTAACTGTTGAAATTTTGATTAAATAGCCAAAATAAATATCGACAGCGAAGCCAGTTTGATAAGGTTTGCAAAGGTTTTTTACGGAATTTTATCTAAAATTTCGTGCTTGGAGAATGGGAGATTTTTTTGTATAATAAGAGTTCTAAAACATGTGGAATGATATGGCAAAAACAATCGACTATGAACATAAATTTGAGTCCTTTCGCTCCCAGACGCTTTTTAATAAATTGCATGCAGAGCGACAGGCTTTCATCCGTAAAATCGCTTTTGAACATCGACTGAGTTTTCAGGAATTCCGGCAGATTGCAGAGATTGCCAGGGATTTTGAAATGTGGGGACAGGGAGATTTGCCGGGGTGGTGGGCATCGCAAAATGCCGAATCCGGCCTGACAGGCGTGGCGTTAAAAAAACATCTCTTACAGCAACTGCAACGCTTTGTAGCCGATTTGAAAAACAAGCCCAAAGTTTATCCTGAAAACGGTCTACCGAAGCCTTCTGCCCGGAAGATCTACCATCTTAATATAGAGAAATCGGACAAAAAGATTTACGGGATGTGTCCGGTGGCTTCGGAGCAGACCGTGTGCTGCAATTTACACACCATCGATGCCGTGGAAAATTGTGCATTTGGGTGCAGCTATTGTACGATTCAGACCTTCTACAGTGACACCTTTACCTTCGATGCTGATTTTGCGGAAAAGCTCAAAAAGATAGACTTGGAACCTAAGCGGTTTTACCATTTTGGTACAGGTCAATCATCCGATTCCCTGATTTGGGGCAACCGCAATGGTAATTTGGATGCGCTCTGCCGCTTTGCAGCAGACAACCCGAACGTCCTGCTGGAATTCAAAACGAAGTCAAGCAATATCCGTTATTTTCTGGAAAACGAGATTCCACGAAATATCGTTTGCAGTTGGTCTTTAAATACGCCCACCATTATCGAAAATGAAGAGCATTTTACGGCAACTTATGATCAGCGTTTTGCAGCAGCAAAGCGTCTTGCCGAGCACGGCATCAGAGTGTCTTTTCATTTTCATCCGATGGTGTATTATCAGGGTTGGGAGCAAGATTACCCTGCGACGGCGGCGCGAGTCCTCAACGAATTTGACTCCAAGGACGTCCTGTTTATCTCATTCGGCTCCATCACGATGATTAAACCCGCCATTAAAAAAATCCGCAAGCTTGGTCAACCAACCAAAATTTTACAGATGGAAATGGCGCCCGACCCGCACGGAAAACTAACCTATCCGGATGATCTCAAAGTAACCATGTTTAAGACCATGTATGATGCATTTCTGCCGTGGCATCGCGAGGTCTTCTTTTATCTCTGTATGGAAAAGGCATCTATCTGGGAAAGGAGTCTGAGGTATGTTTATAAAACAAACGACCATTTTGAACGGGACTTCGGTCTGAACGTGATGCGCAAACTACCTTAAATTCAGGACGACTCAAACCAGGTCTTAACCATTTCTTTTTCTATTTGATTCTCATCCTTGTGCACATATTCGTTTGAATGTGCGTCATAATGGTAGTCCCTACTCATGGTTTTGTGGTGATGGACGATTTCCCGCACGGCCTGAATAATCGAATCGATTTCATCATTGGTCATGATGGGGTGAATGGAAACTCTGACCCAGCCCGGTTTTTCAGAATAGTCACCCTGATCGATGCGGTTGGTAATTTCATGTGAGGCATCCGGACTGATATTCAAAAGATAATGACCGTACGTTCCGGCGCAGGAACAGCCGCCGCGCGTCTGAATACCAAAATAATCGTTCAAAAGTTTTACCACCAAATTAAAATGTACATCGTCGATGTAAAAGGAAATAACGCCCAAACGTTTGTCGATATTTCCTGCTAAAAGGTGTAGACCATCAATACTTTTTAGCCCCGGGAAAAGCATGTCAACCATTTCTTCTTCCCGCTTTAGCATATTTTTCACACCCATCTCTTCTTTCAATTTGACCGCTAAAGCCGCTTTAATGGTTTGCAGGAAGGGCGGCGTGCCACCATCTTCCCGTATTTCAATGTCGTTGAAATAGTGGTGTTCTCCCCAGGGATTGGTCCAGGTGACGGTGCCGCCTCCGGGAACATCCGGCACTGTACTTGAATAGAGTTTTGAGTCAAAAATCAAGGCGCCCGGTGAACCTGGACCGCCTAAAAATTTATGCGGCGAAAAATAAATGGCGTCGAGTTTTTCAAGTGGGTCTTCAGGATGCATGTCTATATTAACGTACGGGGCTGAACAGGCGAAATCCACAAAGCAGTACCCACCATGCCGGTGTATCAATTTTGCTACATCGTGATAACACGTCCGGATGCCGGAAACGTTGGAACAAGCGGTAACCGAGGCGATCTTTGTTTTCTTGTGACGGTACTTGTTCAGCAGATCATCGAGATTTTTTAAGTTGATGAGTCCCTTATCATCGGGAAGAATGCACTCCACATCGGCGATGGTCTCCAGCCAGGACGTATGATTGGAGTGGTGCTCCATGTGGGTTACGAAAACCACGGGTCTGAGTTCGTCGGGAATTTTGAGATGCGCAGACAGTTGCTCGGGAACCTTAAATCCGAGAATCCGCTGAAATTTACTGACCGCGCCGGTCATTCCGGAACCGGGCGTGATGATGACGTCCTCAGGGCCGGCATGCACATGCTCTTTAATGATGTTGTGCGCCAGGTGGTAGGCTTGGGTCATGGAAGTTCCGGTGACGGTCGTTTCCGTGTGCGTATTGCCTACAAACGGCCCGAAGCGGTTGATCAATCTTTCTTCAATGGGCCGGTAGAGTCTGCCACTGGCAGTCCAGTCAGCATAAATGAGATGCCTGGCACCATACGGCGTGTCAAACGGTTGGTTATAGCCGATGACGTTCTTTCGAAATTTTTCGAAGTATGTTTCTAAAGAAGAAGATTGCTTTTCAGAGCGCATGACAGCTACGACCTTTTCGGTTGTTTATCCGACCATTAAAATAATTTTAAAATGCGCCATTGTCAAACAAAATTTTTCTTGACAATATTCA
>CAYVXE010000065.1:0-24324 GCA_964455375.1 uncultured Calditrichaceae bacterium | reverse complement strand
ACCGTACCACGAATCGACGACAGCGGCGTGGCGCCGAATTCCGTGACATTGGCATAGATGAGCCCGGGCAGCGCACGAATCTTTTTCCGGACTTCTGCTTCAATATCATACATCGTGCGGTCGCGCTGAAAGCGATTTATGATGTTGACCGTGACCTGACCGTGCTGCAAGACCCGGGCTGCGCCAAAAGATTTTACGCCTGCCTCGGAACCGGCTACGGATGACATGGACAGCAGCCATTCGGGTTTCACCGAACTTTTCACAGCATCTTCTACCGCTGTGGCTAACTGTTCCATTTTCGGGGTGTCGGTGTCCGGCTGCGCCTCGTAATTGACGAGAAATGTTCCGGAATCCATCAACGGCATCAGCTCCCGACCAAGAATTCGCATGAGCGACAGGGAAATGAAAAACAGCACCGCAAAACCGATTATCACCGGCGCTTTGTGATCAAGCCCCCAATTAACCAGCCTGCCGTAAAACCGTTTGAGTGGCAAAAGAAAATATATTTCAAACGGATGCAGGATGATGTAAAGCGGGTCGCGGCGTCCCGGTTTAAGCAGGTACGGTACCAGAAGCGGAATGATGGTGATGGAGACGATGAGCGATGCCATCAGCGCCACCGACAGCGTAACGGTCAATGGACGCAAGACGGTCTGCACGTAACCACCGATAAACATGATCGGTACCAGCACCACGATCACACTCACGGTACCGGATGTTGCCGCAAGAAAGATTTCACGCGTTCCCCGGGCCGCGGCTTTAATGCTGCTGTCCCCGGTTTCTCGAATAGTACGCTCGATATTTTCGATAACGACGATGGCGTCATCGGCAAGCAAACCCACGGCAATGATCACAGCCGTGAGGGTCACCATATCAAACTCGTAGCCCAATCCTTTGAGGACCGCGAAGGTTAATAAATAGGTAAATGGCAGCGACAGTGCGGTGATAAATGCCGCGCGCGTGTCGCCCAGGAACAACAGAATGACTAGGATGGTCATAATGACCGCATCGCGTAAAGCACCGAGCATATTCTCAACGGTCAGGTCGATAAGCGTACCCTGTGTATCCGCCTGCTCGATATGCAGCATGGGAAACTGTTTCTTAATTTCCGGAAGATGTTTGCTGATGTCGGCTATAATTTCCCGAGCGTGACCTTTTTCGCCACGCAAGAGTGAAACCGCCACAGCGGCTTTGCCGTTACCACGGTAGAGCGATGTTTTATCCCCTGTTCCCCAGTGTACATCACCCAAGTCCCCTACCCTTACATAATTACCTTTTGGCAGCGGTACCAAAATTTGTGCAAGGTCTTCCGGGCCTTTGGCCAGCGTCTGCGTCGTTAACAAATATCGGTTACCATGACGGTAAACCAGGCCGGCAGGTGTAGAGATATTTGAGTTTTTTAATGCCATGGCTACCTGTCCAATGGATAAACCGTGCGCTTCCAACTTATCTCTGTCTAAATCAACAGCGACCTGCCGGACATCACCGCCGAACACTTCAGCTTCGGCAACACCGGGAACATTCAGCAGCGCATCACGCAAAGGATTCTCGGCAATACGCCGAAGCTGACTCGACTGCAAACCGTAACCTTCCGCAGACGTTACAGCTAAAATCATCAACGGTCGCGCGGCATCGGTAATTCTAAAAATGAGTGGCTCGCGAATGCCCTGCGGCAGCATGCCGCGCACGCGCGGTAGCTCTGTGGAGACTTTGGTCGCTGCTTCGTCGATATTGTTGCCATATTCAAATTCTACTTGCACCGCGGACACTTGATCCCGGGACGTGGACGTCACCCGCCGCACCCCATCGATGGCTGACAGACGGACTTCAATGGGATGAGTGACGTCCGTGGCCACATCGTTGGCAGCAGCACCCGGCCACTGAGTCACCACCGAGACAACCGGCCGGTTGGTGTCCGGAAACAGGTTCATGGGCAACGTGTTGTACGCGATAATACCGGCCAGCACGGTTACCAGAGTGATCGACAGGATCGCGTAAGGTTGCCGCAGCATGCGCTCTATAAAGTTCATAGCGTTCCTCCTTCATTTATGACGACCGGATCGCCGTCGCGCAGTTTAAGGAGAACGCTTTCATGCGCAACCACAACTTTATCACCCGCAGCCAAATCGCCGTTAACCGCCACACTGTTTCTGCCAACCAGGTCAACACCCACTGTCACCATTTTCAGAAAGTCATCATTATCTTTTTTCACAATTTTGAACACTCGCGATTCATGGGTCTGTTCACCGGTGATGATGGCGTCCGGTGGCACTTGCAATGCATCCTGACGTTCTTGAAGAATCACCCGTCCGGTCACCCGGGCGCCGCTGGCCAGACCAAACGGCGGCGTCTCCAAATCCGCTTCTGCTGCTCCAAGTGCCAGCGCATCCACCGACGGATAAATCCGGTTGAGCCTCACCATCATTGTATCATTTCCGTGCTCTAACTCAAGAGAGGCTCCCGGTAAAATTTGCTCAATAATAGATTGCGGCAGTTTCACCCGCACACGCGCCCCTTTCGACACGGTCAAGCGATAAAGAGGGTGACCGGGCATGCAGACATCCCCAGGCTCTCGTAGTCTCGCGGCAATAACGCCATCCGCGGGCGCCAGAACCTTGCCGTAGCCTTCACGAACCTTCAACGCTGAAATCTGACGCTCCAGCGCCCGGGCATTGTTCTGTGCTGCAATAGCCGCAGTTCGATGAGTCTCTAATGCAGTCTCACTGCTGCCACCCTCCTTAAAAAGCTTTTGCTCACGAGCCAGCTCGTGCTCATGCCGGGTGTATTCAGCTTTTGCCGCAGCCAATTTTGCTTGCAGACCGGCGATGTTATCTTCTATTTCACGCGTATCAATACGCGTTAAAAAATCACCTGCCTTCACGGCCACCCCTTCTCGCGGCCCCATTTTCAGAATCGTCCCTGAAATTTGTCCGGTAACCGTGATTTCCCCTTTGGTTGTAATCGTAGCAAGCACCGGAAACCCTCGTGTAACCGTACCGGTTTTTACGACCGCGGTGTCCAGAGCCCAGGGCGCCAGATTTTGCCGTTTAACCTGGTGCACCTCCCGCACCCGAATCACCACCATCATGATCAACAGAACACCAACGACCGCACCGACGACGATCCAGCGACTACGGTTGGATTTTTTATTTTTCGAATTCATTATTCGCTCCTTTTTCGTTTTTCTTTCAGTTATCTTTCAAGCAGATTATTTTATGTCTCAAAAAGTAATTATTCGGAATTCGGAACGCCAACTCCTAATCACGACGTTCATCTACCGATTCCACATTTCCTGACTACTCAGCAGTTCCACCGTAATCATCATAAGCAACCGGAGTTGACCCCAATGCCAGCCGCAATGCATCGTCTGCCTGCCACCAGCGTGCCAGGGAAGATGCCAATTCAGACCGGGAACCGGCAAGCGCTGCTTCTGCATCCACCAGGTCGGTAGCAGATAAGCGTCCCGCATCGAATCGGTCAGTTTGGATACGGGTTACTTCTTCAGCCGCGATGACAGCGCTTTGAGCGGCGCGATATTGCGCTTTCGCAGCCGACCAGGACCCTCTGGCGGCAACCAGTTCAGCCAGCGCGCCCTCTTTAACAGCTTTCCGTTGATATTGGGCAGCCCGGCGTTGTGCTTTGGCCTGCCCGATCTGAGCCTGTCTGCGACCGCCGGTCCAGATAGGTAACCGGGCTTGAATGACCACCTCCCAGGTCGCGTCATTCGCTCCACTACCATTGTAACCTTGATTTTGCAGCCAGGTAAATCCGGCAAAAAAATCCGGAAAATAGGCAGCCCAAGCCGCTTTGACGCCGGAGTGCGCCGCTTCTTCAATTTCCCCGGCCGCTCTTACATCCGGTCGATTTGCAATGGAATCTTTTGGAGCAATCAAAAAAACCGGCTCCCGAGTTGGGATAAGCACAGAATCGGTGAATGTTTGTTTTTCAAGGAGTGACGCCAACCGGGCACGTAGACCTGCTTCGACGCCATCGAGACCGGCTAAACGGCCCTCGACCACCTTTAATTCTGCAACAAGACGCAGACGTTCCACTGCGGCAATACGACCAACCTCAATCGCCGTCTCGGCAACTCTTATGTGACCTTTCAAAGCTTCCATTTGTTTCTGCAATGCAAGACGCTGTCCCGCAATCCTTTCCAAACCACGATAAAGCAGCGCTGCTCTATTCAGTAAAACAAGCCGAACGTTTGCTGCATTTTCCGCCGCCGCTTTCGCCTGATGAGAGGACGCATGAAAACCGTTGCGCAACCGCCCGTTGATATCTAAAGGCAACTGAAAACTACCACCATAACCAATCTGGTTGTCATCGAATGAGAACGCTGAAAAATTGATTGGCGGTGAAATTGGACGGGTGAGGCGGTTATCGTTAAAACTCAAACTGTGGGCAAAGGCATCGGCTTCTCCTAAAAAGCGGCTGCGCGCCACACTGCGTTTTGCTCTGAACGCATCTGAATTGGCTTGAGCCGCCTTCAAAGCCGGGGCGTATGCCTCAACCTGGTGCAGCACTTTGCCTAAGTTTGCATTTTGGGCTTGCGCAGTTCCCTGAACGATGCATAGAATCAGCGCACTCAAAGCAAACATGGCCGACAAATTTCTCCATGTGTGGAAATCATCCTGAGAAAATTCCAAATTCCTTATCTTCATACTGTCTCTCCCTTCATTATAGTAACTTGTTTTGTTTTTTCTTGAATTTTTCTCCGGTCATTATGGCCGGCCTGTCCAAATCATCTGTTTTATATTATTAGATGCACAACTTTCTGATTTGATGCAAAAATACTCATTAAAACATATTTTATTTTCTATGAACCGTTTTCGTCCGGTCTCACCGTAATTTTCAATCAGTTTTGAATGATAAGCAATGAGAATGAAGAAAAAATGAAAAGCACAAATATCTTTCTTTAGCCTGTGAAAGCGTATCAGTAAACACCGAAGGTCACCACAAGCCACCGAATAGTCCGGCCAGCCTCATATTGGTCAATTGAGACTTTTACAGATTCCATCTTTAAAAAAGATGGAATCTGTGTTTGGCGTACTTTGAAATTTCCACCTCTTCTCTCTGTAGCGTAGGCATTAGCCTGCGAGTGGCAACGACACGCACACACTCGCCGCCAAATTTTTCTCTCGCTGAGAGCGCAAAAACCCCAGCGAATTTAAAACGTTGCTAAATAAATGAGCATTTCAAACAAACAATCTCAGGCTTCTTAATCCGAAGTTGAAACTTCCCGGCAGGCGTGGTCCAAAATAGAAATTTTGGAACATAGACAGCGTTTTTTAATTTTTTGGACATCCCCCCAAAAGAACCAATCATTAACGGTAATTTGCGACGCACTTTCAACGTGCGTCGCAAATCGAACTTTCTGGATCAGCAGCACACGTTACTGGTTACACATCACAATCCGGCTGCTTTTACGTAGCAGTCCTGACACAGTTTTTTGTCGCCATGCACCCGGCCATAGCTTTCCACGACCATTTCTCCACACTCTTCACAGATAAAACCGTCGAAGGTGTGCGGCGGATCCTTATGCTCGAAATGGAATACGTCCGTCATATCCAGGATCGCATCATCCGCCGGTGTCATCACTGCCTGCACTAAAGGTTCGGCAATCTCTTCCGGAACCTGACTGGCCGGAATACCTTTGGCACGGTAATCATGGATGAAAGGTGATTGTTTGTTTTTCGCCATCATCTCGCCTTTTGGGTTGACCCGTACCGCCTTCTGGTTCTTTTTATCGATAAGCGTCAGCGTCCATTTTCCTTTGTGCGTCTTTTTGATGTTACCTTTGCCAAAAGTACACCCTGTAATCACCTGCACGCCATCCGCAAAACACGTGGCACAATGATCCTCGCCGAGATCCACCAATGCCAGCAGTTGACCGTCTTTTGCTCTATCGACGCCCAGTGCATTCATCGCCGCAGCGCCAACACGCAGGCCCATGGGCATCGCCGGGCATTTATGTCCGTGAAACTTTTGACCGTATTCCAACCAATCTTTTGGGTTAACCATGATGACTTCTCCTTATAATTTTAGTTAAACATTAATTGTAATTGAACAATGGTTTGATAATTTGTATCTGTATCAGCAAATTGTACCCTTGCATCCCACATAATTTTCGCTTTGTCTCCTTCAAAATAGTGGTTAAGGTCCACAATATACCAGGGACTATCATCGGTTGCCGTGTTCAAATCCCTGTACTTATCCAGAGAAAATACGAGCTGATTTTTCGACGTCATTTTATAATCCGTCAAGAGGTAGTACGCCCAGGCGGTAGCATCCCCAAGATTCGTCTGGACAAACTCTGCCTGCGCCTCCCACCGTGGATGGGTCAGCCGCGCCTCAACTCCCCAGCGGAAATCGTCGCCCACAAAATTCTCTGTATTTCCGGTAATTTTTTTAAATGGGATACCACCGGTTTTGCGGTAAGCGAAAGAATAACCGAGGTGCCCTTGCAAATGGTGACGCAGGGGCAATGAAAAAGTGGTGCGGTTGACAAACAGAAACTGACGGTCCTCATTGTTGAGATGATTGGCGCCGTTGCCGTTGAACATGCCGACACCCGTGTGCAAGTGCCCATCATTGCTGTTCAGGAAGACCTGCACACCAATGTCCCGCGCCCCGGTCTCCGCTGACGGAATAAGATTGTTAATCGCCGCCCCTCTTTCCATGACAGGAATCACATAATCCGGTTGATGACGCTGCAAGCTGAAGTCCGGAATCTGCTGTCCAATCCTGAGTTGAATCGCTCGGTAGCGGTATTCGGCATAAACATCCTGCAATGTGAACTGACCACCGGATTTTTCCAGAAAAATGCTCTGAACTTTATAGAACCAATTCCCTTCAATGGGAGCTTTCCCCATTAACCATAATTTTGCCCGGCGAATTCGAAAACTGCTCTCGTTATCAAAGTTTTCTGTGTAGCGGGTTTGAATGTAGCCGTGCCATGGGAGATTTGTCTGTGCCTGTGAGGTTGCTGTCAGCAGACCCACAAACAGTAAAGACAGAACGAGGCTAAATATTTTCCTGAAGCAGTGCATGTTTTAAAACACTCCTACAATCAACTTCGCTGCAATCACCAGGAGCACAAGCGCATAAAGTTGCTTCACCCATTTTGGCTTGGCTTTGCTCACCATAAACCGGCTTCCCACTTGCGAACCCACAAGGACGGCAAAGGCCATCATAACAATGACTGTCCAATTAAAGTGGCCTTCGGCAACATGCCCTAAGAAACCGGAAAAAGACGAAAACGTCACGGCAAAAGCAGTGGTTGCCGCAGCTTCTTTGGTTTTATAGCCCATCCACATAAGCAAAGGTGCAATGATAAAGCCGCCGCCGATCCCCAACAAACCAGCGATGAATCCGGCAAATCCGCCTACAATCGCTCCGATAACGGAACGTTTCTTAAAGGACATGACGGATTCAGGTTCCGGTTGCCGGGAAAACAGGATCATGCGGGCAGCAGCTACAATGACCGCTATGGCAAAAATAAAAAGCAGCGTTCTTACCGGAATTAAATTGGTTGCATAAGCACCAATCGGTGCGAAAACAAACGCACTGATGGTAAGCGCCAATCCACCCTTCCAATCGACTAATTTACTGCGTGCATAGGTCATGAGAGCAAACAATGTCGTCAACCCATTCAAAATCAAGCCGGTCGGGATTGCCACTTCCTTTACCGGGAAGCCGGCCCATTTCAGCACAGGGACATAAACCAACGCCCCACCGAGTCCCAACATCGAAAATAACCCTGACGCCAGCAGGATTATTGTAAAAACGATTCCATAAACCATTCTGCCATCTCCTTTTTGCAATCCTCAGATTATGTGTAAATTATTGCCTCTAAGCATTAGTTGCAGCAAAGCATAAAAAGATGCAAAAATACTCATATAATTGTTAATAGATTTCATTCAAGAACAGTCGGTTACGAAGATACCTGCCAAAAGTCCGGTGTTGCCAGGTTCGTTCCCCCCCTTTGCCAAAGGAGGGACAGGGAGGATTCGCTACGACTAATTTACCCGCAAACTGAGGGCAAATCCCTCCTGTCCTCCCTTTACGAAGGGGAGGAACTTATGTCAGCCTTCAGGACAAATAATTAACTTCACTTGCCTTTAGCGGTGTAGGTTTTCCTCTAAATGATTTAAGAACAACGATTAACGAGTACAGGTTTGAGAAGGGAAAATCAATTCATCCATCTGCCCAAAAGTTTCTATTTTGGAGCACAATTAAACAGAATTATTCTTTTGATATTGTTTCACAGGACGGAACTGACTTTTCGGTGTTCATCGGTGACCTTAGGTATTTCGTGACATTCGCACGCAGGGTTGGGTTGTGCAGACGTATCGACGAATTATATTACAAACAGCACTTCCTCTTGCAGGCTGAAGCCTGCTCTAAACAGTTTTTTTAGTTGCCGAATGGATATTCAAAAAAACGATTTAAGAACACCGATTAGCGATTGCCGATTTGAGAAAAGAAAATGAATTCATCTATCTCATTCCAAAATTTCTATTTTGGAACGGGTTGTAGAGAAACTCTGTTTCGATGAATCAATTTAGATAGACGAAACAAAGTTTCTAAGATAAGTGTGTTCCCAAACCGGAGTTTGGGAACAATCTAGACGCTTATGGGCAACTGTCGGCTTGGACTGACAAATCGGGGCATTTTAGACAACCCAAACTTATGTCAGGCTTCAGCATAAAACTTAACTCACTTGCCTTTTGCGGTGTAGGTTTTCCCCTAAATGATTTAAGAACAACAAATAACGAGTACAGGTTTGAGAAAGGAAAATCAATTCGTCTATCTTGTTCCAAAATTTCTATTTTGGAACACATTTAAATGTTAGTCACTTAGAGAGGATTTAATCGCACGGAAAGGAAGTGCAAGAGTTAATGTGGCTTATGGGCATGGGCTTCGGAGTGGTCTTCCAAAGCTTCAAGATGGGTTGTAACATAAGGTTGAGGCGAGAACGCATCCTCGATAGCATGTTCAATTTTCGTCGCTGTCCGGTGTGCTTCCTGCACCGAAGTTTTTGCCGGAAACAAAAGATGGAATTCAATCGCTAATCGGTTACCCAAATTACGATGGCGAACATTATGATATTTAATGGCAAACTCTTCTGCCTCATGCTCAAGAAGGTCTCGCAGTTTATTGTCCACCACGGGGTCGGCTTTGTCCATGAGGCCGCCCACACTGTTTTTGATTAAACTAAACCCCGAAATCAAAATGTTTACCGCCGTAATAATGGCAAAAATCGGATCCCAGGGCAACCAGCCGGTCGTCCAGGTCAACGTCAAACCGATGACAACACCAAAACTCGTCCAACTGTCGGTGAGGACATGCTTGCCGTTGGCTTCCAGAATAATAGATTTTCTACTTTTCCCCATACGTACGAGATAAAAACCAAGGAACCCGTTTATGACGACGGCAAGAACGGTTAAACCGGTACCGAAATCAAGGTTTTCAAGTTTAAGTCCGTGCAGCCACCTGCTGATTGCTGTAAATATAATGAAAATTGCCGCGAAGATGATCATGGCACCTTCAAAGCCGGATGAAAAAAAACTGACTTTTGCATGCCCGAAGAGATGACTGGAATCAGCCGGTTTGTAACTCAGACGTAAACTGTACGCTGCAAAACTCACTGCGACCACATGCACAATGGATTCGGCAGCATCACTCAGAATAGCGGTGGACCCGGTTAACGTGTAAGCTGCGATTTTGATCATCAGCATGAAAACACCCGTCCACAGCGAAAGCTGCATCGCGAATTGAAGTTGTTTTCGATCCTGTTCAGGCATAGAAGAATATAAAAAATCGATTTTACAAGCGCAACTGTGGATTAAAAGGCAGGCACCTCGCCGGGCCTAAAAGACCCGACAAGGTGCTTAAGAGGGATAGAGGGGGAAAAACAAAACGCGCATTTAGGCCAATTCGATGTCAGCTTTCTCACGCTCCTGGCCGGTATATTCTTTTTCCCATATTTTATTGCTCAGTATTGTTGGTGTGCATCCTAAAAAAGGTCTGACCTCAAAGGAGGCCAGACCTCTTACTTCTCAGGCTGCTTTGTGTATCATTTCTCCGCCACCAGCAGTCGCCACCCAGAAGCTCAGACCGGCAATGACAATGCCAACGATGATGCTGTTCGCTGGTGAAATCAAGTTGCTCACGATGCCGGAAAGGATAAACCATACACCCAAAATCCCACAAACGGCATTTTGCCATTTCTTAGCAGCCCAGAACCCCAGTATAGCGATAACCAAACCGACAATGATGTAATTCACACTGTGTTGAACACCGGAGATGAAGCCGGCAATGATCATCCACACCCCGAGGATACCATTAATCCAGCTTTGAAACATAACCTGTCACCTCCTTTCAGTGAATTAAGTTTAGAAAAATGGATTGTAAGCAATCCATTGATTTATACGAATCCAACGCAAATTTAGCTCCCTGTTTGCAAAAGAAATTGCAATAATTTGCATGCTTCCTTGTTACCGCAGCAAAAAAAGTAAGTGACTGTCTGTCAAATAATTATTTCTCGACAAGTTGAGATCGTCAAATAGGGATAAAAATTCAGCGGGAAAACTCAAAGCAAGAGTTTTGTTGGAAGAAGGCTCACTACATAGCTGTGCGCATTTCCATGGGTTGAGCAATCAGCCATAAGCTGATCACCGAAAACATGACCATCAACGCGATCATAGGAATTTGGCTTTTCAGCGCAGCTTTATGATCCTCAAAAATACGGTAAACGTGTTTGTGGGAAATGACAATTCCGAAAACATGGCCGATAATAACCAGAACCACCTGTAACAGCCAGATAGTTTGCAGACTGAGAAGCGGTGTGGGACGCCAATTGGCCGTACCAAAAAGATTCCAACCATATCCAAATGGGTCCGACATCAGAACGGTGAGTTTTTGACTTTCCATAAAGAAATGCTCAACATTGTGAGCAATATGGTAAAAGAGAGCGATGGGAATGAGGCCGTAAGAGTATTTCACAAACAGACCGGCAACTGTTTTAAGTTTATCCCCGGCCACCAGTTTGGACAACCACACAAAACCGGTATAGAGCAAAACCGGTGTAATCAGGCAAATTAGCATGCCGAGTGAAAAGGCGGTAATTTGACTTACAGATAATCCCTTCTGAATATTGTAAACAAAAATCTTCCAACTCGGCGTCATGGTCAGACCGTGGAATGCAGTCAGGGCAAATAAAATAAGCGCCAGGTAAGCCTCATCTTTTCTTGGTTTTTGTGTATCTGCCAGATCCGCAGCAAAGGGACGGATGTTTAACGCGACATTGTCATGCGGACAGGAGCGGAAACACTCCGCACACATGATGCAGTAGGTATTTGTCTGCATGGTTTTTAAATATTGACCGGTGGGACACGGATAGCCCCGGTCGTTGCCTTTTAAACAGTCAGCGGTTTTACAGGTATGACAAACATCGAGACTGCGGCTGCGAATCTCCACAGGTGAAAACATCGCATAAAGACCACTCACCCGACCGATCAAACAACCGTAGCGGCAGAACGATTTTTTCTCAAATAGAAGTCCGGGTACAAACACCAGGCCAAACATAATGAGACCGAGGCTGGCCGTTGCCTGCGGACTCAAGGTGATCTGGTAACCTAATTCCAGCCAGGTCAGAAAGACGAACAGGATCGTCGCTAAATAGATATTCCTCAACCAGCGCGGCCATTTCCAACCGAGATTTATGGTATCTTTTTTAACCTTAAAAAATGACAGTCTGGAGAGCCAGTTTGTGACGGCATCCCAGGGACAGGCGTAGCACCACATCTTACCAAAAAACAAAATCACAAAAATGAGACCGACCCACCAGATATTCCAGGTCAGTGTCGGAGCGATGTTTCGACCCGGCAGTTGATTGCCATAAAATCCGGCAAAAACAACCGTAAAAAACAGGAAGACAACCACTCCTTGCACGCCGGTTTGGATTTTTCTTGACGTGAAAAATAGTTTAACAAGTTTGAATTTGGTGAGTTCGAACTTTCTGTTTTGACGCTGGCCGCGACCTTTGCGCTTATAGACTTCCAATATCAGGACGGAAACCATCATAACGATCACGATGGATGCGTAGTAAAGCCAGTCCGGGATTCCGGCCATATTGCCGGTATGCATCGTATGATTCATTTTTTTGATCTATTTATAAACCGCAAAAGTAATAATTCGTTCATTACGTCAATCATCAAATTAGTTAAATGTCTCTCATATCCTTTCGGGTAAAACCCTAATCGCATTCCCCGGTGCCGGACAAAAATATTCACAAATTCCACAACCCGTACAAGCTTCCGCGATGACCCGCGGCTGGCGATTTTCCATCACAATAGCCTGACCTTTTAACGGACAGCGCTCGAAACAGTAATCACACATATCCACCTGACCGTTACAGGCAAAACATTTGTTTTGAATAACATAAGCTGTGCCAATTTTTATCTTTTCCACCGGTACCAAAGCTTCTTCAGGACAGGCGGAAATACAGGGTGTGTCTTCACACAGATAGCAGGGAACATCCGCAGGCTTAATCATGGGTGTCTCAACCGCCATTCCATGCTTAGCGCTGGCCTTCACAATTGCATCATGCGGACAGGCATCCATGCACAGATCGCAGCGCGTACATTTTGTTAAGAACGACAACTCGTCAATCGCCCCAGGTGGACGCAACAATGGAATGACCATCTTTCGGGTTTTGGCTTCGACTTTGTCATCTAAAACCTCTGCGGTAAATTTAAACAGCGATTTTAATCCGCCTCGTAAAAATTCAGAACGGCTAATGGATTCAGTGCTTTTCATTCTCTATGCAGTCCGCCCCCGTCGTTTTTTGGTAAATCCGACCCCGATGAAAATCACCACAAACGCAGCACCAAAAAAAACAGGAACCATACTGAAATTGGTTTCTCCGATGACGATGGGAAACGGAATCCTCTCAAAGAAATCATCCCGCGGTTCGAACGTCACATTGACAAAATATTTCTCCGCCCGACTGAATTCATAACTCATTTTGTATTCATTATAATCGACGACGACCTCGCGCGGGGCCACAATCTCTTTATCCCCGCCCAAAAAAGTCTCCCGGCTCACAGACATTTGCACCGGCTTGGTGTAAACCTCTCCGCTGATCTTATTTTTGATGTACACCTTTATGCGTACGGTTTCTCCGGGCCTGGGATTTCCCGGGTAAATTGAAAACGTCACCATGTAACCCTCAGCATCTGCCTCAACGACCATGGATGGAATCTGCGGATAATCCTTTGAATAAAGATAGTGTGGCAGCCCAAGCTGATGATGGGCAAATGCGCTTGATGTAAAAGCAAGACTCACCGCCAATATTTCAAAAATATACTTTGTTAATTTCATCATTCTACCGCTCCAATTAAAGTCTTATCAACAAATTCCTGCATTTTAGTAATTCACAAAGCATGACATTAAATAGCACTATCGAAATTTTGTCATTGCGGCTCGGCCGCGTTACGTATTCAACACACGAATGGCTTTTGCTTTTTGCAAACAAACCTCCTCACATAATCCGCAG
The DNA here is from genome assembly GCA_964455375.1 of uncultured Calditrichaceae bacterium. Taxonomy (GTDB): domain Bacteria; phylum Zhuqueibacterota; class Zhuqueibacteria; order Oceanimicrobiales; family Oceanimicrobiaceae; genus CAYVXE01. Next base: position 10,760 of record CAYVXE010000065.1, on the reverse strand, counting down.
CCAACGCACTTTTCGTTAATGATTTTCGGATAGCGCTGTGCTTCCAATCGCACCGCATTGAGAGGACACACCGTGTAGCATGCACCGCAGCCGCCCTGATTAATATAAGGCAAACATAGATTTTCATCGATGACTGCCAGCCCTATATGTACATCTTCCTTGTTTTCAAGAGGCATCAAAGCGCCGGTGGGACAAGCATGCGTGCAGTCCAGGCATAAATCGCAGGCCCTTTCTGCCGCAATGATATAAGGTGTATGCGGTATGACTTTCCCTTCTAAATCTTCAGTGAAAAATTTTATGGCCCCGCGGTCACAAACCTGACCGCAGATGTCACAGTTGATGCAGGCTTTTAGAAATTCGGCTTCCGGTAAAGCACCCGGAGGCCGTAAATAATTGGTCTGAACGTAGCCAAATCGGAAGTAACTTTTTGCTCCTTTCGATGATTTCCGGCAGCCAACCATTCCGATGAACAGCCCAGAGCACAGACATCTCATAAAATCACGTCTATGCATTTACAAACTGACCTCCTTTTGCACCGCAGGTTTTTCCGGATGAATGGAATTATCCTCTCTAAACCGGTTATTTGGGGGGGTGAACGTATAGGTCAGGGCGCCGGGTTTACAGACCGAAATACACAAGCCGCATTGATCACAGTCCGCCGTAAGTTCAAGGGTCATGGGTTTAAGATCGTACGGACAGATGGGAATGCAGTCTCCACAGCGGTCGCAAAAGTGATCGTTGCGTTCAATTCTCAAAAAACGAAACCGTGAAAGGGCGGAATAAATGGCTCCTCCGGGGCAAATGTAGCGGCACCACCAGCGCTTCGACAGGATCAATTCAAAAAAACAAATGGCCGCTATGAACAAAATGCCGTTACTGAAAAATCCATTATAAATTTTGTAGAAGATTTCCCGGCTGATGACAGCCGGGGGATATATGAGAGAGAGAAGAGGCATACCGGCGAAATAAGCAGCGACAAGTCCACCTACCAACACGAAATATTTTGTCTTCTTTTTGAATTTAATATCCCGTGTATTGTAGCCCAGTTTTTCAAGGAGATGGCGCACCTTTTCATTCATTTCCAAAAGCAGATTCATAGGGCACAGCCAGCCGCAATAGACCCTGCCTAAAACAACGGTAAAAAAGACCGGGATAAGGACTGAAAGGAGCATCGGCAGATAGAAATACATGGCTGTCGTCGTTGATTCCAGCACCGCCAATGGATCACTTATTTTCAAACCGGCAATGTCAATGGTCCAAACGGACCCTTTCACTTTATGCGTCAGGTCAATGACTTTATTCCTCTCCGTTCCTTTGAATACAGAGTGAATGACTGAGAGGGGCTTTGACTGCTCAATCGCATAGTCGTCTCTTTCCTCTACCTTCACGCCGTAAAAATTGACCAACGGGATCAAGATAATCAGCAAAACAACCGCCACTTGAACAGTTCGTCGAATTAATTGTATATTTATCTTACTCATGGCTCACTAATAAATTTACATTACGAGATTCACGAATATCTTTCCTTCTGAAATTGTTCATAGGGAATAATTTTAATTGCCTGTGGATAATGGTAGCAGATTCTTTCACATAATCCACAGCCCACACAGTTTTCCTGTACCAGAACCGGGCGTTCCCAGGAGGTGATTTTCATTGCCTCATCCTGTAACGGACATGCCCGGTAACAGACGCCACAAATCCGGTCGTTGTACGAATAGCAAAGATCGGTATCGAGCACAGCCACACCCATTTTGACCTGTTCGCGAATGGAAGCGATATCTTTCTTCAATGGCTGCAAGGCGCCGGACGGACAAACGTTGTTGCATTTCATGCAAAGAATACACCCCTGTTCTCTGGGAACAATATATGGCGAGCCGGATTTGTGTCCGGAACCGATATTAAAAAACCTGATACACTGATTGGGGCATACGTCACCACAAAGGCCACAACGGATGCATTTCTGTATGAACTCATCCTCCTGCAAAGCACCCGGTGGACGTAAATACCGAAAGCGCTTACTCACCGGAATCCACTTGAAATAAGAAAAGAAATAAACACCGATTGAAAGACAAAGATATTTCAAAATGTCTCTGCGGGTTCTCTTACTTTTGAGATTTTGAGAAATTTGTTTGACTAAATCTGTCATTAAACCGTTTTCTCAATTTTTTCAATTCGAGCGACTAATTTTTTAAAATCGGCCTGTCCGGAAACAGGATCGAATGCCCGGTGTGAAACCGCATTGACCAGCCATTTGTTTACTTTGGGGTCAGCGCTGTCAGCCACGGAAAGATTCCATGGTGAAAAGAGCTGACCTTCGGCAACCAGGTTTCTCGCCGGACGCACCTTGCTGTTTAAACCCAGAGAAACCCTGGCCTCGTAACTGCCTCTCCGGGTGGTAATTCGTACCCAGTCACCATCCTGAAGTCCATTGCGCCTGGCGTCGTTTTCATGCATCTCGACGTACTGTTCCATCACCAGCTTACGTGTTGTTGCAGAGCGAATTGTTTTCGCGGTATGAAAATGTTCATAAACAACGCCGAGACTGAGCCAGAACGGATATTTGTCTTTTGGTACTTTATTTCCCGGTTTTTTTGAATATTCAAAATCCGGCATATCGGCCGTCAACCCATAATCACGTACCTTTACAATCAGATCATGATGGTTAATAATTAGAAAATCTTTCTCAACACCAACTTTTCGCAAATCCGCAAGAACCTCAGGATATTTTGCGTAATTCTGCTGGCAGAGTTTAAAATTTGCTTTTCCGGTGGAGGTGCGAAAAGCGCCGTAAGGTTTATCTTTCCAACCCTTTTCCTGACTCATGTACCGTCGCTTCGTGCCACCGGCAAGGGCAATTTCAGCCGTTGGCGCCGGCCATTGCACACCTCGTGTTTCCCGCAGGATCTGATGCGGCCCCACGCCTTTTTCCCGCGCCGCTTTCACGATACCGGAGAAATCGGCATCGCTGCCTTCACTGGCAAGAGCCATTTCTGTGAACACTTCCTCGACATCATAAAAGCCTTGCTCATTCTTTTTGTACGGAAAGATTTTTTCACTATCCATTCCTAACAGTTCGGCAATATGCTTTCCTTTGTCAACAACAATATCAAGGTCTGGCTTGCACCCGACCGGTGGTTCTGCGGCTTTATCCGTTACAAAGAATCTTCGTTCCGATTGAATATAAACGCCGCCGCATTCCCCCCATGTCGCCGCCGGGAAAATCACATCCGCGTATAAATTGTTCGGTGCGTGACGGTAAATTTCCTGGGCAACCACAAACATATTGTTAAGTGCCGGACGCACCAGTGTTTGGGTTTCCGGCAGATCGATGTGGGTCGCATAAATCAAAAACATACCACGGACTTTCCTGGGATCGTCATCCGGCAAAAGACCGCGCTCCATCATACCAACCGCATAGCCGGAATTCGAAGAATCCGCGACTTGTTTCAGTTTCTCTGCCGGAACATTCCAAAGTTTTGAAAACAGACTGATGCCCTTTTCATTGTATTTTCCACCGGATTTCAGCCCCTGGTTAAACGGTAAGCGCCCGGTCAAACCACCAGTGAGTCGTTCACCCATGGCATTGGGTTGTCCGGTTTGTGAATGCGGCCCGGCACCCGGCCTGCCGATATTTCCGGTCAACAAATGCAGATTGATGATACTGATCACATTGTGCTGTCCATGAATACTTTGATTGTAGCCGATCCCCCACCAGGTAAGCACACCTCCTGTGCCACGCTTGTTGCCCTTGCGTGTGGCTTTCGCCCATTCACCCGCTATCTTTTGTACAAATGAAACCGAAAGCCCGGTGACGGCTTTTGTTTTGCGCGGGTCGTATTTTGCTTTTATCCCGTCTGTATACTCCTTCCATCCTGTGGTATGCTTCTTCATAAAATCCCAGGCAATCACATCCGGATGTTCCGTCAACAGAACAAACGCAATATTATTGAGAAACGTAATATCGGAATTCGGCTTAATTTGCGCATGATACGCGTTTTGCGGATTCACATCTTCAAAGCCCTGTACGGTACCGGTTCGCCGCGGGTCTACCACCAGCGTCGGGATATTGGCTGCCTTTTTATAATCTGCTACCCGCCAGAAAATAATCGGGTGCGCCTCCCGCGGATTATGACCCCAGAAAGAAATAAAATCACACATTTCCGTATCTTCATAACAGGTCGGCGGTGCATCGGAACCGAGGGTTTTGAAATATCCGGTTACGGCGCTGGTCATGCACATGCGGGCATTGGCCTCCATCGTGTTGGAGCCAATCACCCCTTTCATGAACTTATTTTCGAGATATTGCCCCTCAAGCGTCAGTTGACCTGAACCATAAAGCCCAATGCTGTTGCCGCCATATTTTTTAATCAAATGCGCTACTTTTTGAGCCGTCATCTCGCTGGCTTCGTCATAAGAAACAATTTCCCAGAGATCGTCATCAAAAGCGTCTTTGGTTTTGGAGGTAAACTCTAAATCGCCATGACCGGGTTTATTCCATTCTGCCCAGACATCCTTCCGAACCATCACTTTCGACAGCCGATCAATATAGATTGGCTCGTTCGCGGTGAGGCCTTTGATACATTGCATGCCTCTGTTTGTGGGATGATTCTTATCCGGAACCATACCGACGATTTTACCATTCTCAACCTGAATCATCGTGCCGCAGCCGACACCGCAATAGGGACATGCAGAGAGAAAATTATTCGTTTGCGCCGGCAAAACTGACTTTGCCACTTTTACCTCTTCCTCGCGGCCTTTACATCCAACAACATTTGCGGCCGTAATCGCAGACATAGATGCGGTCGCCTGTAAAAATTTACGCCGGGTCAGAGTCCATTTACGTTTGCCGCTATTATCTTTTTTCATAATTACACTCCCTTATCAATTGATTATTGTCAATTGTAAATTTTTAATTACTGATTGGAATAACTTCCCGTTGCCAGGAACGGATATAAGAAACAATATCATTTATATTATCAGCGCTTAACTCTTCGTACCCTTGCGCACCTTTTGCCCAGGAACGCATGGCTGTGCCGCTCCGGCCAATTGCAATCGTTGCCTGCAAAAAACCGTTGGTTGCAGCGCTGAGAAACTCCTGATTATTTAAAGCCGGGCCATGTTTACCTTCACCTTTCATGCCGTGACAGCCGCTACACATGCCCTCGAATAACACCTTTCCCTTCGCTGGTGTTCCCGGTGAGATATTCGTGTAAATTACATCAGACGTTGTATTTTCCCGGCTGCGAATATAGGCGACAATATCATGCATTTCGCGGTCAGCTAACTGCTCAATGCCTTGAAATCGTTTTGACCAACTGCGCATAGCACTTTGACCGCGTCCGCGGGAAATAGAACGTAAAATAAACTGGTCCGATGCCGCCGCAAGAAAATCTTTATTTAGAATTGCTGTCCCCACCGTTCCCTGTCCGTGTAACCCATGGCATCCCACACACATCTGTTTAAACAGGATTTGGCCATTCGCTACATCCCCCTTGATTTTATTTGATGACAACCCTATTTGTGGGACTTTCTGCCAGCTTCTGAGTTTGACGATGAGACTGGCAATTTCTTTTTTGGACAGTTGCGACCATGAAGGCATGGCTGTGTTTTGCCGGCCCCTGGTGATTGTTTCATACAAAAATTTATCCGTTGCCAAAGACAGGAAATCCTGATTATTCAAGGATGGTCCGATTCCCCCTTCACCATTTAATCCATGACACGTGCCACAACGTGACCGGAAAAGCTTGTTGCCTAAACGCACCTCGCCATGCGTAGACTTCACCGCCGAATACGCAGGCGCCTGAGTTTTCCAACTGCGGATTAGCTTAACCAACTCATCCATTTCTTTTTCTGATAGGCCACCGTTGGATTTTTTCCAGGATGACATGGCGCGGCCGCTGCGGCCATGCCTGATGGTAAATTTAATCATATCTTCCGACGCCATCGCCAGGAAATCCTGATTATTTAACGCCGGTACGCTAGCCTGAAAAACCCGGTAATCCTTACCCTCTCCGTTTTCACCATGACAGACCTTGCAAATAAGATTGTACGCTTCCTGTCCGCTTAATTGCGGTCGCAATCCTCTAAATTCACCGATTTCATCTAACGAATAATATTCTGAAGGATATTTGGGGATATGCAAGCCCATGACAAATGTAATTAACGCATCCATTTCCTCCGGTTCCAATCGGATGGGAGGCATCTCAGAAATACCGGAGACTTTTTGCGGATTTAGAAAATGCTCAAGCAGCCAGTTTGGAACCGTATGTTCATCTTCAATGTTTTTAAAACTGTATTCATGTCTTGTCTTATTTCCTTCTTCGGTTAGTTCCAACCCAACGCTTCCTCCAACCCCGCGCACCTTGTGACAACCCAAACACCCTTCCCTGTAAAAAACTTCCCTGCCTTTCATCAATATGTCGGCGCCGGCGAGTTTTTGCCCTTTATTGAACACCGAGAGATGGCATTTACCACAGGAAGATTGAATGTATTCTTTACGCAATACAGGATATTCCCAATGCACATCTTCCTGACGAGCAAAAACACTCTTTGCTGACAAGGCCCGGTCCTGGCCGCCATGACAAATTGAACAGCCAAATTTTTCCACGGGATGGTTCTTAATATAATCCCCCGGATGCACGGCGAACGGCGGAACCTGATCGGCCATTTGCGGATTCTCAATGCCGGTGTGGCAACTCACGCATCGGTCAACCCGGTCAAAATCCTTTAAGATGATTTGCCGTATCTTAACAGGAAATTCTTTTGCGAGCTCTTTCTGCTTATCGTTTTTAGCTTTCGACATCAGAATATCTTTGTATTCTGTTTGATTGTTTTTCCACTCCCTGAGAAAATTCTCTTCGATAGCGGCCATGCCAAAAAAAACAATACAGATCAAACTGCCGACAATTGTCAGGATTTTGTAAAGTTTATCGTAAGATTTCTCCAGATTCATTTTATTCTCCAATAATCCCTTTTCACTACATAAATAATGACTAAGAAATTTATTTTCTCTTTTACCTTAATGCACCGGCCACTGTGATGGAGACCAGTAGAAATCCCAGTTTGGGCCTCTAAAATACGTTCCCATAATGGTGAGAATAACAAATCCCACTAAAAAGCAGGTAAACAAAGCGATCGCAGCCAGACGGGTTGAACCGGTAAAACGCAGATTATGCAACGACCACCAGGCAAACATCAACACAATAAACGAACCCGGATTGATGAACACGATAATAATCTGCGGAATCGTCGGGAACCAGCTTCGCAGCCAACCGAACTTTACGGTAAATGCCAACAGCGCGATTAGAAAGACGGAGGAAAAAATGAGCGAATTGATGGCAACTTTTTTACCCTTCTGACCCGAAAACCAAACCCCAAAATCGCGGTCTTCTCTATCCAAAAACGGAATCAACATCAAGCCGGCAAGCACGATGGTCGGAATTCCGATCCCTCCCATAAATGCCGAATAGGAAACCAACTCCTGCAACCCGAGAAAATACCAGGGCGCTTTCGCCGGATTTTCCGGAATGGCTGGATTTGCTATTTCCTTCAAAGGAGCGTCAAAGAAATAGGCAAGAACTGTCATGACGGCTAAGGTCAGCATAAAAACCGCAACTTCTGCCCAAATGCCGGTGGGCCAGGTCATAATTGTATTATCCGGCCCGCCATTCAACTGCGGCGATTTGTCCTTTACCAACGCCATCAAACCATACGTTTTATTTTTATTCAGTTTGAATTCCCCTTTTTGGGTGGAACCGTTCGTCGATTCTCTACCTTCTTCCTTCATGATAATTTCATCCGCATTATCCGGACGGCTTAGCCCGCCATCTTTTCTTATGCGCCAGAAATGCACCCCGACCAGAGAGATAAGCGCAATCGGCAAAATCATGACATGCAGCAGGTAAAACCGTGTTAAGGCCTCCTGCCCCACAGAATTACCCCCGATAAGTATCTGTTTGGATAACGCACCGATATCAAAATATTGCGTCAGGCCCAGCGCATCGGTCAACTCTCTGGGTGAGGCGGCAATATTTGCCCCGATGGTTACTGCCCAGTAAGCTAATTGATCCCAGGGTAAAAGATACCCCGTGTAACTCAGCATCAATGTCATCACCAGCAGCCCCATGCCGATGAGCCAGTTAAATTTACGCTCGCGTTTGTACGACCCTGTATAAAAAACGCGCACCATGTGCAGAAGTACGGCAAAAACCATGGCGTGTGCAGACCAGCGGTGGATGTTTCGCATGTATTTGCCGGTGGAAACCACAAAGCTGATGTCGCGAACATTGTCGTAAGCCAACCCTGTGGTGGGATTGTAATACATCATCAAAAGAATACCCGTCAGGCAGAGAAGCAGAAACAGAAAAAATGACATCAGACCTAACCCCAGGGAAAACGACGGCCTTAAACTGTATTTATGGATACGCGTGGATTGAATGTGCAAAAAGAAATTCTGGAAAATTGCCTGTGACTTTTCCCGATCCGATTTTGGTGGCCATTCGTATCGACGCACGGATTCCTTCGCCGTCCTTTTTACATTTTTAAAATTTTCTGCAAAGGTTTTCAAACCATTTTCTTGCATGTATTATTCTCCTTTTTGTCTAATCACAGAGAGCAGGAACGAAACACTCATTCCTGCGCCGACCTTTTTCAGAAAGCTTAAACAACATAAACTACGTCACGTTTTACTTTTTTACCGGCATCCACCGTCAACTGACCATCCGGACTCATGCTGACTTTGAGCCACTCCAGCGCTTTTGGCGCCGGGCCGCCAATCACATCGCCGTGCTTATTGAATTTTGACCCATGACAGGGACATTGAAATCCCCAGGCGACTTCCGAAACGATGCAGCCGAGGTGCGTGCAAATCGCCGAGAGCGCACGGAATCCCTGCTCATCACGTAACACAAAAACATTTCTTTGTGGAACCGTCTTGTAGGTGTTCACCTGGAAATCTGACGGATAACCGATCTTGAACACACTCGGTGCTTCATTGAAAACTTTTGGCAGTGGTAATTGGATGACCCCGATGAAGGCCATTGCCCCCGCGCCCACTATCGAGCCGGTCGCTAATTTGCCTAAAAAATCCCTTCGGGTCATTTCATCTTCATGGTCATGATTGTCGCTCATACAAACATCTCCTTAAAGTTAAACAGTTCCATCGTGATTGCACCGACCGGGCAGCGTTCGGCACACAAACCACAACGAATGCAAATTGTCTCATCTTTAATAATTGCCCCTCCTTCAGATAACGGCAACTCACCGAAACGATGATGCAGCAGTTGCTCAAAATCTTCATTTCCCTGCAAGGTATTCAGCGAAACCAGCTTAAGACAAGCTTCGGGACAAACATCTGCACAGCCGCCGCACAGGATACATTTTTCACTGTCAAAAATGGTATTTACAGCACAATTAAAACAACGCGAGCCCTGACGCCTGGCCTGGTTTTCTGTAAAGCCTTTCTCAACGATCAGATTCATCGCTTTCTTGCGTTCCTCAGCCGACATTGCCGGTACGCCTTCACGTGCAATGGACTCATAGCCGCTCTCTTTTCTGTAATTTCGAATTTCATAGTGGGTGACATTGGTTGAAAAACCTAACGATTTTTTGCGGATGTAGGTATAAATCTTTCTTGCCGCCTGCTTACCACTGGCAATCGCCGTGATCATCAACCCCGGCCCCGTCGCCACGTCCCCGGCGGCAAAGACATCCACCGCGTCCGTTTGGTTCAGTGATGCATCCAACTTTAATTGGCCGCGTTCATTCAAAGATACGTCCGGGGCATCAATGAAGGAAAGATCGGTTGCCTGACCGATGGATAAAATGATATTGTCTGCGAAAATTTCGATCACCTGACTTTCGTCATATTTTGGTGCAAAGCGTTTATTCTCATCGAAAACAGACAAACATTTTACAAAACGCACCCCACACGCGTTACCTTTTTCATCAACGATAATTTCCTTCGGCCCCAAAGAATTGTGCCGAATGACGCCTTCTTCCTCCCCCTCCTGAATTTCAAGGGTATCCGCAGGCATCTCTTCCAGGGATTCCAAACAGGCAAGGTGTACTTCTTTCACACCTTTCTGCCGCAAGGCCGTCCGCGAGACATCGTACTCTGTTTGTCGGACGAGCGTTCTGGCAACATCATACGCCACATTACCGCCGCCAATCACCAGAAGTTTTTCACCTAACTTGACTTCTTCATGTAAAGCGACATCCCGTAAAAAATCCACACCCCCGAGCACTCCCGGTGCATCGATGTTGGGAATCGGAATTTTCCGTGATTTTTTTGCCCCCACCGCGATGAGAACCGCATCATGCTTCTCCCGCAGTTCCTGCATCGTCACGTCTTTACCGATTTGCACATTACAATTGATTTCAGTACCCAACGCTTTAATCACCTCTACTTCCGCTTTAATAAGATCACGCGGCAGGCGGTATTCCGGCACACCGAGATAAAGCATCCCGGCAGGGACAGGTTCCATTTCATAAATAATCGGTTTGATCCCCATAAGGCAGAAATCATGTGCAGCCGCTAACCCGGCTGGTCCGGAACCGATAATTGCAACCCGGGGGGCGTCGTCGGGAATATTGGTATTCTTGAAGTCATTGAAAAAATGTGAAAACTCCTCCGGCCCTGCACACTCATTCTTGCTATTTGAAAAAAACGATTTAATCACTTCGAGCGGACTTTTATTGAACGTCGCCGATTCAGCACCAAACCTTTCCGTAACAAAGCGCTTCAATGCACGGATGGAAAC
>CAYVXE010000064.1:23094-24433 GCA_964455375.1 uncultured Calditrichaceae bacterium | reverse complement strand
GACGCCCGGGATGGATTCGATAAAATGCTCTCCCATCACTTTCGCAGGTGTGTGCACGCCTTTTTTAAAGGGTGTTTTCAGAAAATGTTCCACGATGGCTAACGCGGTCAGCACCGTAAGACTGTACCCATTCGGAGTGGTCAGCACGGCCTCTCTTGTCTTTCCACGCTGATTTTTCACCTGCCCCCAGATAGTACATTTTGTTTGATCGCGTTCTTTTTCCTCCGGTCCTTTTTGGTCATTCGTCATTTGTTTTAAAAATGCCTTTTGGAAGGATGAAAGTTTAATCAGCGGTTTAACATATTTAAGGAGTCTCAGTTGGTTAATTTGATTTTTGGGCATCGCTGAAAAAACTTCAATGTTTGGAATGCCGGTTGTGTAATAGGCCGTGGAAACATCTCCCCAGGGAATCGTCACGCAGGTTTTAGTTTTATGAGGAAATGGAATCTCCCTGACCTTATGCACAATGGAAACAGGTTTAATCTCGCCGAATTCCCGGACCCTGCCACCGTTTTTTAAACCTTCAAGCATGGTCATGGCCGTACCGTGACTGGTATGACCTTGAGAGTCGATGGCTAACGTCAGCGTATTCGCACTGGGCAATTCGTTAACGAGCTGCAAAGCAAGACAGTCGGTTGGCACAACATCGAAACCGATACCGGGCATGAGCATGATGCCGCGCTGCCGCGCCTGATATTCCTGCTTGCGAATGGCTTCAAAAACAGCGATTTCTCCAGTGATGTCGAAATAATGCGTTTTGGAGGCTAAACAGGCTTCGATGATCGGCTTGCTGGTTTGAGTAAACGGCCCGGCACAATTCAAAACGAAATCGATATTTAAAAGATGTTTGAGAATGCTCGACGAGGACGTCAAGTCGAAAAGTTGAAACTCCAAATCCAATTCTTTTGCTAACGCCGGGATCGCTTTTTTATTGCGTCCGGCCAGCACCGGTTTAAGATAACGTTTACGGGCTTCACGGGCAATGAGTTCACCCGTATAACCGTTGGCACCGTAAATCATCCATTTTTTTTCTGACATACTGTTCCCCTGAATTTGAAATAACGCTTATTACAGTAAAATCTATGTCCCTTTATGTTTGCAGCTTCGTGGCGCTATGGATTCGTTTCTACAAACGCATCCGCCTCTATTTCAACGAGTATTTCCGGCAAAATAAGTTTGCTGACTTCAACCATGGTGGTCGCCGGCCGGATGTCCCGAAAAAAATCTCCATGCACGCGCCCGATTTTTTCCCAATCATCGATATTGGTCACATAAATTCGCGTTCGAACGACATCTTTCAGGTTTGCACCTGCATCTTTCAATGCGGTTTGAATATTGG
>CAYVXE010000064.1:6517-22994 GCA_964455375.1 uncultured Calditrichaceae bacterium | reverse complement strand
TGCTCGGCCGGCCAGCCTTGCAAAAAGAAATCCCATTTTTTCATGAAATGATCTTCCGGATCGATGTAGGCCCAATATGTATCCTGTGGCGTCAAACCAACGCTTTCAAAGGTCACTTTTACCACATCGAACAATTTCCCGTCGATGTTCTTTTGGCCATCATATTTCAAGACAACGCCCGGTTCTTTCAATTTATATGGCATAATCAGCCAGTAGCTGTCATTTATAAAACTGCCATAAGAATTCTCGATGATCTTCTGTTTCGTGGAATCCACCGTGACTTTTTCTCCGTCTAAATAAACGTCGCCCGTTTTCGTTTGGGTGTTAAAGAGCGCAACAAAATGCTGCCCGTGCCGGTTAGTCCCTTCCAAACGGTAACGATTGGTAAAACGGTCCCAGTCATGCCGATGGTCCACCAGGGTTTGTCCATCTTTGGAAACAATCCAGTGATAACTGAAATAGCGGGCTTGCCGCCAATGGTCGGGCATGCCCAGCGCCTCTTGCATTGCATCAACAATTTCGATGGCTTTGGGGTCAGATTTTCCAGCGTCAAACCCGTTTGTCCGGCTTACTTTTTCTTGACTGCTGTTAGACTGACATGCCAGCGATGCAAAAAAAATAAAACAATATATATAGAAAATGAATATTTTCTTCATGCTATTCCCTCCATAAATGACGAAATTTGCTATTTTTTGTTTCTCCATTCAGGGATTCATTGTGATAACTAATTTTCGATTTTGATATATTGTATGATATCGTCTTCCTGAATGGCGTTCACCGCCGCCATATCAGACATTACCTGTCCGAAGACCGTGTACCGTCCGTCCAGGTGCGGCTGCGGTGAGTGCGTAATAAAAAATTGGCAGCCCTCTGTATCTTTGCCGGCGCTGGCCATCCCGACGGTACCGGTGCGATACGGCTGTAAATTAAACTCAGACCGGATAGAATAACCTGGCGAACCCCAGGAGTCCCCGCGCGGGTCACCGCCCTGAATGACAAAATCAGGAACAACCCGATGAAAGGTTAAACCGTTGTAAAAACCGCCTTTGGCCAATTTCACGAAATTCAACACGGTGAGGGGTGCGTCATCGGTGAACAGTTTGATCTTGATATTTCCGTATTTGGTTTTAATGATGGCTGAGGCATGTTCAAATTTCAATATTTCTGCATAGTCGATGGAATTACCGGCGGTAGCACGCACCACTTTATTTGAATAATCGTTGCCGCTAATCTCATGTAAAGCGTTGGCTACCGCCCTGGATACAACTTTGTCCGGCATCGTCAGAACACCTTCTAAAAACGGAATCGCCTTCTCATCCCTAAATTTTGCCAATGCTGCAATGATCATGAGAGCAGATTCCGCATCGACCGGTTTGGCTAATTTTTGATACGCCTCGATGATCTTTGGAACATGAACACGGTTTCTTAATGAATCCTTGCTAAGTCCTTCCGCAGCTAACGCCACCAGAACCTGATCGTTTTCATCCAATGCCCGAAGGTAGATTTTCTGAGATTGAGAAAAGTTATTTAGCTTTGGCAGTGCATTGAGAATAGCGATTTTAACCACGGACGGTGCGTTGCCATAATAGGATTCAAAAACGCTTAATGCTTCTCGTGAGTGTGTATCGGCGAGGGCGGTCATTGCCCGTGCCCGAATTTTGTCATTTGCATCATTGATATATTTTTCGATGTCGTCGACTGCAGCTTCCCCGAGTAATTGGCCATAGGATATCAGAGCAAAACCGATTTCATGAGCAGGAGGTTTAAGGTCAGACGTTTCGGGAAACAGGACCTGTTCCAATTGCAATTTGCCAAGATTCAATTCCCGACTGTTTTTACGGAAATGTCCCGATTCGAGTTTTGCACTTGCACCGATTGCCTGAATGATAGCTGTTCGAACATGCCCTTTTTGATTGAAAAGCACCAAATAGTTTGCCACTTTTGTCAGAGGAAAATGACTCAAAGCATTGACTGCTTTAACCCGTACGCGCCAATCTTGGTCTTTTTGCAACCGACGAGCCAAGACTTCCAAAACGGATAAATTTTTGGTTTTCCCCAGTGCTTCGGCAGCGTACATGCGAACTAACGGTTCATCATCTCCTAACACATGAATTAATTTTTTTACGGGTAAATCACCGCCGATTCGCATGAGTGCATACGCCGCTTTCCAGCGAACATTTTTGTCGTCATCATCCAACAAAATGACAACGGAATCAGTTAGTGCCTTGTTGGTAATCTTTCGCAAAGCCATGCGGGCTGTTGATAAAGCTGCTTCAGCACGCAATTCTGCACTGCTCGATTTAAAATATTGAATAAGTGTCGGAATGGATTTTTTCGTACCAATTTTACCCAGTGCTTCAATGATACGAACCTTAATGGGCTCTATTTCTTTAGCCTGCAACCGTCCGGTGAGCACGCTTTCAGCCGAGGAATCCGCCATTTGTCCCAAAGCAAAAACAGCCTCCCGTCGAACATTATGGTTTAAATCTGTCAACGCTTTTACCAGCAGGTCATAACACCGGCGGTCTTGCATTTTGCCAATAGCCTGAACAGCCCTGGCACGAATTTTTGGCTCCGGATGTTCAACATACGGCTTTAATTGTGAACAGTCTGTGCGGGAGTCTTCAATGCGTAATATGTTTTCAAATTGTTTTTTGTTTTTTGTACAACCAAAAACAAACACTGCTAAAAGAAGTGTGATAATAATGCTTTTCATGATTTAAAATATACAATTTAACATAGATGAATGTCAAGCAATCCGCTGGAAAATCTGACATTTTCCATAAAAACCTTTTGTTTATCATAAAAATTTATCCTATGTTAAAATTTAAACTTTATTTGGAGCTTGTGCTTGAAAATAAAAATTGGCCTGGTAGGTGTCGGCCGTTTCGGAGAAAATCATTGTAAAATCCTGAACGCCTTAAACGGTGTTGACTTTCAAGGAATATACGATATATCACCTGCCAGAAATCACGGCATTTCCGAGAAATACAAATTAAGAGCTTTTGCAAACCTGGATAAGTTGTTAGATACGGTCCAGGCACTTGTCGTGGCCGTACCTACAAAACATCATTTCGAAACTGCCAGTCAAGCGCTCAATAACGGCACACATGTTTTTCTCGAAAAACCGATGACGGCTACTTTGCGGGAAGCGAAGGCTTTGGTACGGTTGTCTGAAAAACGGAACCTGATACTGCAAGTAGGACATATTGAAAGGTTCAACCCTGCTTTTTGCGCTTTTGAAGCTCAACACCCCAATCCGGTGCTCATTAACTGCCAACGCTTATCACCCTTCGAAGCACGTTGCACGGATGTTTCGGTTATTTTGGATTTAATGATACATGATTTGGACATTGTCTTAAACATTGTCAAAAGCGAGGTTGTTCAGACTGAAGCATCCGGTTATTCCGAATGCAACAATGAAATCGATTTTGCCCGGTCCGAGATTCGGTTTGCAAATGGAACGGTCGCAATTTTTACCGCCAGCCGTATTGCAAACAACAAATTCCGTAAGATGCATTGTTTACAAAAAGATCGTTGGTACGCAATTGATTACCTGCAAAAAACGCTGAAAACTATGTCCTTGCAAAAACATGGATTATCTCTGTCTCAATTCATGACTAAGGATAATAAAGATAACTTCTCTTTTGAGCATAACAAAAATTTTGAAATGAATGACATTCCGGTTGTCCCCTTTAATTCTTTAGAAAAAGAATTAACCTCATTCGTACAGGCCATTATTTCAGAGGAAAAACCCATCGTTAACGCTCATGACGGTTTGCAAGTTTTAAAAGTGGTGGATGAAATCGAAAAACAGGTTCATGAATCCCAAAGAAAAATTTTTGTTTGACATACATTTATCACATCCAGTGCTTTTTTTCAAGTTGTCCATGAAATCGGAAGCATTGACCATAGACGTTTGAACGGTGCGGAATATCATATTTTGGAAAAATCCTTGAAAATCAAACCAACATTTTGTATTTTCTTGCGATGTATTGTAAAAGTGACGTGTCTAATATTTCCCTAAATTAAATATTCATTGGAGATTTACTTTGAATAAGAGTCCAAAGCAATCTATTTTGGTCGTCGATGATGACAAAAATATTTGTAAGATGATTGAAATAAATTTGCGGAAGGAAAAGATCTATGAAATCCGTACAGCCAGTAATGGCGAATCCTGCTTGAAATCTTTAAGTGACTCCATGCCGGATCTGGTCCTTATGGACATTCAAATGCCGGGAATTAATGGCATTGAAACACTAAAACGCATCAAAGAAATAGAGCCGCTCGTTCCAGTGGTCATGATGTCTGCACATGGTACCATTGAAAAAGCTGTGGAATCCATGAAACTCGGTGCCCATGATTTTATCACCAAACCGTTTGCCAGCGAGCGGTTGTTAGTTACGGTAAGAAATGCACTGATGAGTTCATCTCTGGAACGAGAAGTAGACGAGTTGCGTAGAGAACTGAAAAACAAATACCAGTTTAAAAATATTGTTGGTCAAAGCGGCGTGATGCAGGAAGTCTTCCGCAATATTGAAAAAGTGGTTAACAGCAATGTTACAGTTCTCATTACAGGAGAAAGCGGTACCGGAAAAGAGCTTATTGCCAAAGCCATACATTATCACAGTAAACTACGTGCAGATAAATCATTCGTCGCTGTCAATTGCAGCGCCTTACCTGAAACACTTCTGGAAAGTGAATTGTTTGGGCACGAGAAAGGATCATTTACCGGGGCAACCGGACGCAGAATGGGAAAATTTGAAAGCGCCGATGGCGGTACCGTCTTTCTAGATGAAATCGGCGACATGACGCCTGCCATGCAAGCCAAAGTTCTGCGGGTACTCCAGGAAAGAGAATTTGAACGGGTCGGCGGTAATGAATTGGTAAAAATCGATACAAGAGTCATTTCTGCGACCAATAAAAATCTGGAAGATGCTGTAAAGAAAGGCGAGTTCAGGGAAGATTTATATTATCGCATTTCGGTATTTCCCATTAAATTGCCGCCATTGCGGGAGCGCAAAGAGGATATTCCGCTGATCGCGGCACATTTTCTCAACAAATATTCCCTTCAGGAAGGAAAACAAATCGAGCAAATATCACCGGAAGCGCTGGAGTTGCTTATGGCCTACCATTGGCCGGGAAATGTTCGGGAGCTTGAGAATACAATTGAGCGAGCGGTCGTGCTGGCGACTCCTCCCGAAATCGGGGCAAGAGATTTACCTGCGTCAATACGGTCTCTTGGTGAAAAGAAAATTTATGAATCCGACAATAAACTCTCCAATTGGATCGAAAAGCTGGAAGAACAGGCGCTCAAGCAAGCACTTTTAGAATGTGAAGGCAACATTTCCCAAACGGCTAAAAAACTCGGTATTGGCAGAGCAACTATTTATCGAAAAGCGAAGAAGTACGGATTGCCAATGGTAAAATAGTATCAAAAATAATTCCTACAACCTTTTTTTCACAAGCTACAGTAAAATTTACTGTGGCTTTTTTGTTTAAAATAAGTCTCAGCGTGAGACATTTGTTTCAGCAATACACAAAAACATATAAATTATTTTATTGAAATCAAAAATAATAACTATTTAACGCAGGTAGTAACTTGTAGCAAATCGGGTGTCTTTCCCAATATGGTATGGATTTTGCTTTTCACAGAAACATTTTAAGAACCATCCAAAATGGAAAAGGAGCTTTATGAACGCCTTTGTTAAAACAAAACACCTGCCTACCCTTGTCGCTTCAATTTGCCGTGGAAGCTATCAAGAATTAGAGTTGACGGAATTTGTCAATCTCATCCAAAAAATATCTTTGAGCTACTTAAAATACCAGGAGGTCATTGGTAAACATATACGGTGGGAACGCAGCAATAACCTTGGAGAATTGGAAGACCTCGCTCTGGATTGTGTGGCCGGATTGTTCATGCGCAATGAAGACGGTGAATTCATTCAGTTTAAAAAATATTTTTCTCAGAATTGTGACGAAATCGAGAATCTCGAGGACGTTGAAATGATGGTTTTACTGAGGCGACTGGTAATTAAGAAAACAAAACAGGAGCTTTCCCGAATTTTCAAAGAACGTGACCCCGAAGGGGCAAAAATTGTTCGTAATATAAAAGTCGCAGTTAAAACAGCTTCCGATTTTCACTCATTCAAAGAAATGGGACGTGAATATATTTATATGTCATTGGGTTTTGATGGTAATGAAAAACCAAAAACGGCTGCACCACCACAGGAGGTTCCACTTAATGAGGATTATGCTTCAAAAAAAATGATGGGTACGGACGGTGATTCAGGCTATTCTTTTTTGCGAAAAACACAGCCTTCAATTCCGGAGAAATCACTGAGTTGCGAGTACTTAAATCTGTACTGCCCGAAAGACCCCGTATCAGCGAGTATCCGAAAAATGTTGCACGTTATCCAAAACGACCCGCGCTATCAGAATTTTTTACCATTGGACATGGTGGCCAGGATTATGCGGCAAACGAACCTGGAAATGGCGCGTGAACGTCTGACATCTCAAATATCGGAAACATCACCTTTAGATGAACTAAAATTAAAGGAAATTGAAAAACGTAAAAAAATGGTTCTGAGCAAAATTAAAAATAAAATTCAGAGCCAGTATGTGAATGGAAATAAAATATCCACAGAAAAGGGTCATATTTATTATCGGGCGCTTGCCGACATTTTAGAGGATATTAGCCAGGGTAAAAAGTATGACTCTTATTTCAAACATCTGAGACGCTATATGCCAAACTTAAGTCAAAAAGCGTATCGCACACAAGAGAGAACTATTTTTGAATATCTTGGTAAACTGATTAAAAAGTGGTTCAGAGAAGCGTTGATGGAGTTGCTATAATTTTTTCCGAAAAATTGGAGGTTTGTATGTATATATAAACATCACTTAAGAAAATAGGTTCTATTTCCTTAAGGTAAAAAAACCGACATCTATAAAATTAGCTCAGGTGAGTCCATTTTGAGAAGAAACCGACTAAATCGATGCCTTAGGGATGACGAAATTGAAAGCTATGTTTTACAGGGCGAAAAATCGTATGATTCTTATTATTCAAGAGATGTTTACCATATTAAAAACTGCTATCATTGCTTTTTGAAATATTTTGAACTACGTAGCTATCATGAAATACTAACTTACGAACTCGAAAAGCCTGTTTCAGCACAAACAAAAAAAATGGTCAAAGTTATTTGTGAAAGTCCGTGACATGTGACAGTCGAAAACATTGCATGTAATTAATTAGTCGGGGCCAGTGAAAATGCTTCATCACTGGCCTTTTGTTTTCTGAGAAAAATTGACTTGACATATAGGGTCATTTTGTTTATATTCAAAATATATAACGCTTTACGTCACATTTTTTACCGAATTGTAACCTTTCTGGTAAAAAAGAAGTCTGATTATTCTTTCAAAAAGTGATTTCTATGGATAACACGAAAATTCTCATCGCAGATCGGGAGCCCAAAAACCTGCAAATATTGAAGGAAAGTTTAGAGAATAGCACGTTTCAAGTGCTGGTCGCTGAAAGCGGTGAGGATGCTTTCCGAAAAGTTCAGGAGGAGAAACCGGACCTGATGATATCCGAAGTCGATTTGCCGGACTTTAACGGATTTCAGCTCCTCGACCGATTACAAAGAGATCCGGTAGGCGCTTCGTTGCCCATCGTATTTTTGACTAACCGCAGAGATTTGGACGACAGACTAAAGGGACTTCGCTCCGGCGTAAAAGACTACATGATTAAGCCGCTGCATGTGAAGGAAGTAGTAGCCAGAGTAAAAATGATTCTGAGAAGAATTGAAAGAATTAAAACAGATGATGGTGAAAACGACAGAAAAATCGTTGGCCGCCTGGATGACAAAAGTGTCGAAGAACTGCTGGAAAATTATGGAGTTGAACATAAAACAGGTATTCTCACATTGTACGATAAAAACAACCGCAATGGAGAAATCTATTTCAGGGATGGTGTAATCGTCAATGCCCGGTTAGGTAATTTCAAAGCCGAAAAAGCCGTGTATCAAATGTTGCCCTGGAAGAGCGGGCATTTCATCATGACGCAAAAAGATATTCAGGTACCCGAGGAAATCACGGTCAGCAATCTGGGATTGTTGTTACAGGGGTTCAAGCGGATACAGGAACGGCAATCTCTTGTGGAACAACTGCCATCGACGGACACCGTTTTCGTAAAAACACCCATCTTTGAACAAATCTTAAGAAAAAAATCGGTGACTACCGATGCGGAAAAATTTATATCCTTGTTTGATGGCAAAAAAAATGTTGACGAAATTATCGCAGAAAGTACGTATGATGATTTAAAAACATTGGAGCGTATAAACAAACTGTATTGTCAGGGTTTTATCCAACCGGAAAAAGCCCTCGAACCCAAACGAGAAACATGGTCTCCCAACGCCGATACAGAAGAAATCAATATCACTGAGGAATTCCAGCCTGTAGAACCAGAAGCAGATACCTCTATTTCTGCATTTGATGCGTTGGAGCCTGCACAAAAGGACATTGAAGAAAAAATAAAAACTGGGTCAGAAGGGTTTCATTTCCATGAGGCATTTCCTGAAAAAAAACCTGTTGATGACAAAGAGGATACATTAAACGGACATTCGGACACGATTGCGGAAATTCCAGCCTTGCCAGATACTCCAATAGTCAAAGATCAGGAATTACAACAATTAGAGGAAGAAATTGATTATATTTCGGCTTTTAGTGAAATCAAAAAGGTTAATGATTTAGAAAAGGATGTACCGGAAAACGACCCGGTGGAAAAATCAAATTTTAACACAGCAATCATTCAAGAACGGACCGCAGCAGAAACTGAGAGCAAAGACAACCTTGCAGCGGATAAACCCATTGAAAAAAGCGACGGAAACACGGAACCACACGAAACTTTTGAGCTAAAAGAACCTTTTGATTTGGAGTTTTTATCAGAATTACCAGGCCATCCTTCAGACTCAACTATTTCAGAAAATCGGCCTGATTCAGACACACTGCTTCCCACAGAAGGCATACCTGAACCAGAGCATCAATCTTCCGGGTTAAACGGGTTTGCCCGTCAGGAGCAGACAGTTTCGGAACAACCGCTAATTGAAAACCCTGGCAACTTTTTTGATGACTTGTTGAAAGCAGCAAACCAAGATACAGGAAATCTGGTTTTCATCAGTTCAAATGCACACACCCGGAAATGGATTATCACTTCCCTGACAAAGGGGCAAGATAAAATCAAAAATGGAAAGGACATCTCATTTGAAGCGGGAAAAATTCTAACTCCCGGCGAAAAGACAGTTACCATCTTTGGTATTTCTTCAGATAAAAAATGCTTGCCCATGCTGGATGCTTTAAATGACCAGCCACTGTTAGGATGTCTCTTTGTTATCGATGGGCAACAATCGTCAAACTTGGGATATTTAGGTTATTTGTGGAATGCAATAATAACAAAATACCCGGTACCGCATTTAGTCGCAGTAAACCATTCTGAAGAAGGGGCAACTGTGCCGCTGGATGTTATTCGGCACTCGATGAATCTTGCGGAGAATGAACAAATTGTAGAATTAAACATAGAAAATTTTAATTCCCTGACGCATTCGATAAGCCAGCTAACCCTGCCTGAACATGCATCTCATAAATCCGATTCAACGATTTCAAACCAATAATCAACAAACGCAATTCAGATGGAACGAAAAAGAATATTACTCGCGGTCAACGATCCGGACAGGTTTCAGGAGCTCAAAAAGGAGCTTGTCAGAGCCGGCAATGAGGTACAAATTGCCGACAACGGGATTACAGCACTTAAACGGTGCAGCGAGTTTCGGCCGCATCTTTTAGCCTCTGTGTTGAATCTCAAGAATCTTGACGGACATCATTTGTTGCGTGAACTCAGGGCACATGCCGGATGTAAGCAAATCCCTTTTGTGTTGATGAGTGAGCATCGTTCGGTTGCTGAGAGAGTTCACAGCATCAATTTAGGTGTAGATGACTATATTTCAATACCTTTTGAAACAGAAGAAGTGGTTGTCAAATTTACCATCCTGCTGAAAGAATTGGAAAAATATGAAACATACGCGAAACCGGTCTCCAGAGGTTTTTCGGGTAATTTGTCGGATATCAATTTAGTTGAATTATTGCAAACATTAGAAGTTGGGAAAAAATCCTGTGTGGTCAAAATTCACCATGAAAACTATGAAGGCTCCATCTTTTTAAAGGAAGGTCAATTGTACGATGCGTCTTATGCCAATTTACCTGCAAGAGATGCTCTTTTTAAAATGTTTATTTGGAATGAAGGGTCGTTCAGGGTAGATTTGAAAGAAGTTGGCGGTGTTCAGGAATTTAATGAATCCAATTCGGAATTAATCGCACAAGGTGCAAATTATAAGGCAGACTGGTTAAAAGCTATTCAAAACCTCCCCGTGTTGTCCACCAGTGTCAAGCCGGGTCGTGATATCGTGATCAACAATCGACCGGACATCGAAATCTCTCTGCTTAATTCAATTCAAAATATATCAAAATTAGGTGATATAATAGAACAATTTGGTGAGGATGAATTTGAAACCATCCACTTATTAGCTCGCTTGCTGGAAAAAGGCGATTTGATTCAAGCGGACGATTTACCAAAAAATGGTAACGGCTTTATTAAGACTTCAGGAAACAAACACACTGCGCCGGAAAGTATTGAAAACCAAATCAACAGACTGGTAGTTAATTTTATAGAACCGAAAAAAGATGGTGTGGCCATCTTAGCTGCTCAAAGAAAAAGACGTAACCGCAGAAAGGTTTCAGACAGAAGAACCGGACCTCGTCGCTGGTCTGACCTCATTGGAGAAAAAAATCGTGTTTGTCTAAACAAAAGCGAGCTCTTAATGATAAAAGATAAATTGTCTAATGGAAGAAAGTAATCGCTTGACTTGTTATATGAAACAACAACGGAATCAGGGATGAGAATTGGAGAAATAGCTGTTGTCGGTTCCAAAGTTGAGGCAAAAAGGGATTTTATCAAAGCAGTAAGTGATGATGTTGAAATTCAGAATGACTCGCTTATTTTCGGTCGTATAAAAATTAACGAACAGCTCATCGTGCATCTGTATGGGCTTGAATATTTGGATGAGGATATTCAACCTTCCTGGGATTTGGTATCCAAGAAATTACTGGGTTACATTGTACTTTTTAATTGGGATGATCAGGAAAGTCTCTCTGCAATCCAACCCATGGTAAATGCATTGGAGAAGCGCTACGCCATTCCGATTATTGTCGCGGCCGGTTTAAATAGCGGGTCAAATGACATTCCTCCACAATTGATCGATACAGACTTCGCTTTAAGTGAACAATGCCAGTTTATTTTTTGCAACATCAATGATCCTGCAAGCGTTAAACATACATTACTGGTTTTGATCAACACCGTCCTTGATAGTTTAAAATAATTTTGTAAGTTAACCTTATTTATTCACCAACATTTTATCCGTTTAACACGTATGGAAAAACGATATTATAACAACATATTGGAAACCGTGGGCAACACGCCTTTAGTAAAGTTAAATCGCGTAACAGCGGGGTTGAAAGCAACGGTTTTGGCAAAAGTGGAATATTTTAATCCCGGGGGAAGTGTCAAAGACCGGATTGGTATATCGATCATTGAAGCTGCTGAAAGAGAGGGGCGTTTGAAACCGGGCGGCACCATCGTAGAATCGACTTCCGGAAACACCGGAGTGGGGCTAGCATTGGTGGCAGCACTGAAAGGCTACAAAATCATCTTTACCATGCCGGACAAAATGAGCTCGGAAAAAGTAAGAAATCTACGCGCTTTCGGTGCTGAAGTCATCGTAACACCTACTGCCGTCCCTCCTGATTCACCGGAGAGTTACTACTCCGTGGCAAAAAAAATTGCCGAAGAAACTCCCAACGCTATTCTTGCCAATCAATATTTTAACCCGTTGAACCCGGAAGCTCACTACCGGACCACAGGACCCGAAATTTGGCAGCAAACGAACGGCAAGATCGACTATTTCGTAGCAGGAATGGGAACAGGCGGCACCATTAGCGGCGTGGGTAAATATCTAAAAGAGAAAAACCCCCACGTGAAAATTGTCGGTGCCGACCCCATCGGTTCCATTTTGAAGGAGTATTTTTACACGAAGAATTTCGGTGAGGCAAAGCCCTACAAAGTAGAAGGTGTCGGCGAAGACATTGTCCCTGGAACGTTGAATTTCGACTATATAGATGAAGTGATTGACGTGACGGATAAAGAATCTTTTCAAACAGCAAGGGCAGTAACCAGAGAAGAAGGCATTTTTATCGGTGGTTCCGGAGGCCTGGCTGCTTGTGCCGCATTGAAGTTGGCAAAAAGACTTCCCGAAAATAAAATGGTCGTGGTTCTATTTCCCGACTCCGGTCTGAAATATCTTACTACATTTTATTCCGATGAATGGATGAAAGAAAATCAATTCTTTGATTTTGAAAAGACGACACTGGAGGACATTTCACATCTCAAAGCGGCTCAGGTTTCTGAACTACTTTTCGTACAACCAACCGATGCGGTGCGGCAAGCAATTACTAAAATGAGAGATTTCAACATTTCCCAACTACCGGTTCTCGATCAAGGTAAATCCGTTGGGCGATTAGAGGAGGGTTGCGTTATGGGTCGTGTTATCGAAGAGAGCAGTTTGCTTGACAGACCCGTAAAAGAAGTGATGGAGGAAAGCTTCCCTATACTTGACAAACAAAATAGTATAGAAGATGCGAAACAATATCTGTCGCATCACAAAAATTCTGCTGTTTTAATTCAGGATGCAGAAAAGATAACCGGTATTATTACCAAATCAGATATTTTGGAGTTTTTAGCGTTATGAAAAGCCAACCAGATAATCATTTTGCAACTCGTGCCATCCATGCAGGCCAGCACCCCGATGAAAGCTGTGGTGCCATTATTACACCGATTTTTCAAACATCAACTTATGTGCAAAAATCTCCCGGAGATCACAAAGGGTATGAATACGGCCGGACAGCAAATCCCACCCGTGAAGCTCTTGAAGCCAACATCGCTGCGTTGGAAAGCGGAAAATTCGGCTTTGCATTCAGCTCCGGCATGGCAGCAACCTCAACCATTGCCAGCCTTTTGAAACAAGGCGATCATGTCATCGTCACCGACAATGTTTATGGCGGTACCTACCGATACTTTCAGCAAGTCATGACCGATTTCGGACTTTCCTTCGATTTTGTGGATACATCCGACCTGACACAAGTGGAAGAGGTAGTGAAAAAAGAAACCAGGATGATTTTTGTGGAAACCCCTACAAACCCTATGCTCAAACTGACCGACTTAAACATTCTTTCCGATATGTGCAGAAAACACGACCTTCTTCTGGTCGTGGATAACACGTTTCTAAGCCCGTATTTTCAACGCCCGCTGGAGTTAGGAGCAGACCTCGTTGTGCACAGCACCACAAAATATTTAAATGGTCACAGCGACGTCATCGGTGGTATCATCGTAACGAACCATGAAAAAATTGCCGAGCGCCTGGGATTTTTGCAAAATGCCGTAGGCGCGGTTCCAAGTCCGTTTGATTGCTGGCTGATCCTGCGCTCCACCAAAACCCTGCATTTGCGCATGCGGCAGCACCATAAAAATGCGGTAAAAATTGCATCCTGGCTTTCGGGACACCCGCAAATAAAAAAAGTTTATTACCCCGGTCTTACTTCGCATCCACAGCATGAATTAGCCAAACGGCAGCAGTTGGACCCTGACGGCAATCCCGGTTTTGGCGGTATGGTCTCCTTTGAAATGGGAAGCTGGGAACGGGGTAAAAACCTGCTTGAAAATGTCACATTGTTTTCATTAGCTGAAAGTTTAGGTGGAGTGGAAAGCCTCATCAGCCATCCGGCGTCTATGACTCATGCCTCTGTACCAAAAATGGACCGGGAAAAACTTGGCTTAACCGATGGACTGGTTCGCATTTCGGTGGGGGTGGAATTTGTGGACGATCTTATCAACGATTTAGAACAAGCGTTAAATAAACTTTGAATGAAAAAAAAATAGTTGTTTTTCTTTGTCTTGTCTTTTTTTGCTTTCATGGTGCTCTGCAGAGCCATCCTCAAGATGACCATTGGCAAACGGTTGAAACCCCTCCTTTTCGGATCCATTTTACCAAATCGGATGCATTTTATGCAAAGGAATTAGAAAGTTTATTTCATATTGCGAATGATGAGCTGACAAGGAAATTACACCTAAAATTACAACCATCCATCGATGTGTATTTATGTGCAAATAATCGCGACTTTATGCGTTTAACCGGCAACATGGTGCCCCATTGGGGAGAGGGAATAGCGAACCCGGTAAAAAATCTCATCGTCATTAAATCACCCAATCTTACCAATAATTATGATGGGCAGAAGCAATTGGTGTTGCATGAACTCGTGCATATTCTTGTGGGAAAATGGAGCAGGGTGCCACCTCCCCGCTGGTTCAATGAGGGCATCGCCATGTACTTCTCCAACGATCACGAATTTGCCAAAGGAGAAGCGTTATCGAAAGCGCTCATCAGCGACTCGGTCATTCCGTTAGATGAAATTGATGATGTCCTGCAATTTCAAAAAACCAAAGCCCGTTTAGCGTATGAAGAAAGTTATCTGTTCGTAAAATTCCTCGTTGACAAATATGGGCTGGAGAGGCTTACAAATTTAATTTTTGACTTGCATGGCAACGGGTCTTTTGAAAAAATATTTGCGTCTCGATATCCTGCGGACATGTTTGATATGGAACTTCAGTGGTACGATGTTATTAAGAAAAAATACCGCTGGCGCTTTCTTGTGGATTTTGACATCTATATATGGATTTTTATTTTACTGGTCTTTATTTTGGTGGCGGTTTCCGTTAAAATCCGAAATCGTAAAACCATAAAAAAATGGGAAGAGGAAGACAATTTTGCAAGCGACCCATAAACTGAAAACGGTTAAATTCGACTTAATTTCGATTGACAATTTTGACATAGAAACGGTTGCCAAAACCTTAACAAACGGACAGATTATTCTCTACCCCACTGAAACGGTGTACGGACTGGGTGTCAATATTTACCGGGAAGATGCTTTAAAAAAACTTTCAGAATTAAAGGGCCGGCAGTCCGATAAGCCGTTTTCCTGCATGATTTCAAGCCCGAAAGATCTGAATACCCTTTGCAAGACAGTTCCTCTTTATGTCGAAAAATTGATTGAGACCTTCTGGCCGGGACCGGTCACGTTTGTGCTGAAAGCAGACGATTCTGTGCCACGATCAGTTGTGAGTTCACAGTCAAAAATCGGGTTGCGATACCCCAGTCACCCGCTTACCAGGGTACTGATGCAAGTGCACCCGCAGCCGGTTGTTTCCACCAGTGCAAATTTCATTGGTCAACCGGCGCCCGTAACTTTTGATGATGTTTCAGAGGAGCTTTTAAATAAAATCGATTTAGTCATTGATGCAGGTGCATGCAAATGGCGATGTCCGTCCACTGTCGTCGATGTTTCCGAAACTGAACCTGTTTTACTCCGCGAAGGAGCCATCCCTTTTGCGAAAATCATACAATGTTTTGAAGGAGCGTAATTATGAATGCGGGAAAATACACGATTTTGTTTGTCTGTTCCGGAAACAGTTGCAGGAGCCCCATGGCTGAAGGATTGATGAAAGCCATGATACCGGATGAATTAAGAGAGTCCGTAATCGTAAAGTCAGCAGGTACATTAGGCCTGGATGGACATCCGGCGACGCTTTATGCTGTTACCACCGCGGAAGAATTGGGCGCGGATATTTCTGAACATCGGTCTCAGGGGCTAACTCAGGAATTGGTCGATGAGGCAAACATCGTTTTTGCCATGGCATCGAATCACAAAAAATATTTCGAAGAAAACTTCCCGGAGGCAAAAGAAAACATCTTTTTGCTCAAACAGTTCGATCGGGACAAAACCGAAACCGCCGATATAGATATCGAGGATCCAATTGGCAGAAGTCTGAAAATTTACCGGGAATGCGGTCGAGAGATAGACGAAGAGTTGAAACGAATTCTGCCAAGATTGCTGGAATTGATTAAAGCAACGTTAGGGAAAAGTTGAAGGGAATGCTGCTTTCTAATAGTGCTCGATGGAAACGTCTCTCAAATTGAAAGACTTTTTGCGTGGGCGATACTGGATTCGAACCAGTGACCCCCTGCTTGTAAGGCAGGTGCTCTAAACCAGCTGAGCTAATCGCCCGTTAATTCTGTGTCAAAACAAAGTGAAATATAATAAGTTCCATGAAAAAGTCAAGCACAATGTTGAGACTGTTGAAAAAGTGATTTTCTCCTTCAGCCTGAGCGTAGTCGAAGGCTCTAGCCCATTGTTTTTAAATTATGCTTCGACGACGCTCAGCATGAAGATTTATTTAATTTTGACTTTTTCGACAGTCTCGTTAGGTGGTAACGTTTAAATTTTATTCATTTGGAACATTGATCACACGGGCATAAATGTC
>CAYVXE010000064.1:2147-6417 GCA_964455375.1 uncultured Calditrichaceae bacterium | reverse complement strand
TCATTTACTGGTTGATTAATTTTCAATATATCCTAATTTAATTAGTGACTGCACGAAAACGACAGAAACGTGAGTGCTTGGTTAAGCGCTGGCTAAGTTAGGTGTTGGAACGTTTACTTTTCCCAAAGGATCCGTCATGCAAAAGAAGATTGCCATTTACAAATGGAATGACCTTGAAGATAGGAAACCGGTGTACGCACTGGTTCGAAATACAGATTTGGTGATTATTCGCTATGATGAAAATGTTTCGGTTTTTTACGGACGCTGTTTGCACCGAGGTGCGCTCATGGCGGACGGATATGTGGACGGTCATAATATTATTTGTGGTGTTCACGACTGGGATTACCGTCTTGATTCCGGCATCAGTGAGTACAACAATCATGAAGTCCTGCACAAATTTACAACGATTGTTGAGAAGGAACAGGTGTGGGTGGATGAGACCGAGATTGAAGCCTACGAGCAGGAGCACCCTGAACTCATTAACCGGAATGACTATCTCGGGCCATTTGAAGCCAGTCACCCTGCCGATGAAGAACCAAAGACGGCTGAAATTCACCATCTGGCGAAATACGGCCTCTCCAAAGTTGGACACCACGGACCCGTAGCCTCCATGGGGGTTGGTTCAAACCTCCTGCCGAAATGGGACGACATTCAGATTTTACCCGCGCAATTGGCACGTTTACCGCACCTGGAAGATGTAGACGTCGGTACAGACGTCATTATCGGCCGCAATGCAAAAGGACCGTTGAAACTGGACATCCCTCTGTTTGTGTCTGATATGAGTTATGGCGCACTTTCAGAGGAATCGAAAGTTGCTTTAGCCCGCGGCGCGGAGAAAGCCGGTACCGGCATCTGTTCCGGCGAAGGCGGCATGCTGCCGGAAGAACAGGCGGAGAACAGTCACTATTTTTATGAGTTGGCCTCGGCAAAATTTGGTTTTAAAATGGCATTGATGAAAAAAGTCCAGGCCTTTCATTTCAAAGGCGGCCAGGGGGCGAAAACCGGAACCGGCGGGCATTTACCTGGACATAAAAACATCGGGAAAATCAGTCAGGTGCGCGGCATTCCGGAAGGCGAACCGGCTATTTCTCCACCACGATTTCCGGACTTTGTGTGCCTCACCGATTTTAAGAATTTCGCAGGGGAAGTGCGTGATGTTACCGGCGGCATTCCCATCGGCTTTAAACTTTCCGCCAATCATATCGAGGAAGACCTCGACGCGGCCATCGAGGTTGGCGTGGACTACATTATTTTAGATGGACGCGGCGGCGCCACCGGTGCCGCGCCAATCATTTTTCGCGATCATATTTCCGTGCCCACCATTCCCGCTCTGGCCAGGGCGAGACGACATTTGGACAAACGTGGCCACTCTGACATTACATTGGTCATTACCGGTGGGCTGCGAACCGCTCCGGATTTCATCAAAGCAATGGCGCTCGGTGCGGATGCCATCGCGGTGTCCAATGCCGCTATCCAGGCCATCGGCTGTCAGGCCATGCGTGCCTGCCACACGAATAATTGCCCGGTTGGCATCGCCACCCAAAAAGAAGAGCTCCGTAAACGTCTGGACATCGAACTCTCTGCCCGGCGTCTGGAAAATTATTTCAAGGCAACTGTGGAACTCATGCAGGTGATGGCCCGCGCCTGTGGCCACACGCATCTGAACCAGTTTTGTCCGGATGACATCGCGACGTTCGATCGGGACATTGCTCACCTGACCGGGATAACGTATTCCGGTGTGATGCAACCATCGTCACATTGTTAATTCTTAACCCGCAGAAACGAACAACTATTTAATGAAATGAAACAGGCAACTCCTTTTCTTAAATGGGCAGGCGGAAAAACACAACTGCTTAAAACCTTTCAGCAGTTTTATCCGGCGGAGCTAAAAAACGGCGACATTAAACGCTATTTCGAACCGTTTCTGGGTAGCGGTGCCGTCTTTTTCGATATCGTTCAAAATTATAAAATATCTTCGGCGCTGCTCGGGGATATCAATGAAGAACTCATCCTGTGCTATCAGGTCATTCAAAAAGACGTGCATAAACTCATGGAGTTTTTGCATCGCTACAAAGCGAACTATTTAAAATTGTCGCTGGACAAGCGCAAAGAATATTTTTATGAAATCAGAACGGCCTACAATCAGCAGCGCTTTCATATCGATTACAGGCAATATTCCGAAAACTGGATTCCACGCGCAGCACAGCTCATCTTTTTAAACAAAACCTGTTATAATGGATTGTTTCGGATGAACTCGAAAGGTGAGTTTAACTCACCCACCGGCACCTACAAAAATCCAAAAATTTTTACGGAAAAAAATTTAACAGCCGTCTCAACGTTATTGCAGATGGCGGACATTCGGAAATTACACTTCAGCGAAATTCGTCCTTTGACTCGAAAAAGCTCGTTTGTTTATTTCGACCCGCCGTACCGGCCGTTGACGAAGACCGCAAATTTTACCTCTTACAGCACCTTTCAGTTTAACGAAAATGAACAAATTGCCTTAGCGAAATTGTTTCAGGACTTGCATCAAAAAGACACAAAACTCATGCTGAGCAATTCCGACCCGAAAAATACAAATCCGAAAGATGATTTTTTTGATGACCTTTACAAAGATTTCCACCTTTACCGGGTGAAAGCGAACCGGATGATCAATTCCGACAAAAACAAGCGCGGCCGAATTAATGAAATTTTGGTCACCAATTACGAGGTTCTTTCAAAGTGAATCAGGGTACCAAAGGCAATCGCACCGGCAATTTACTGGAACAAACCGTACGCACGATTTTGGTTGAAAAAGGGTTTGAAATTGTGAAGTACCGGGAGTGGAAATCCAACCATTTGTTTTTAGGGAATGAATTACTCATTGAAAACGTTCCATATACGACGATTTACAACCATAACGGCAAAACGGAGTTTCTTTTAAAATCCCAAAAATACGATTTTGAAGCGAGAATCGAGTGCAAATGGCAGCAGGTTGCCGGTTCGGTGGACGAAAAACTGCCGTATCTGTACTTAAATTGCATCGAGTCCATGCCTGAAAAGGACATCCTCCTTCTCATCGATGGTGATGGCTGGAAAACCGGTAGCATCGAATGGCTGAAAAATGCAGTGAAGAATTTACAGTACACGACCGATGCTTCAAAAAACAAGCATATACGCGTATTCAGCCTGGCTGAATTTATGACCTGGGCAAACAACTTTTTTGTGTGAGGTGACACCATGATAAAAAGATTAATGAAATTCGTCAGCGGAGTTGAACATTCCAGCAAAATTAACTGGAAATATTTAACTTCGGAAAATCAGCTCGATGACCTGATCGAACAGTCCAAAACCATTCCCGTAGCTATCTATAAACACAGCACCCGCTGCGGCGTCAGTTCAATGGCAAAGTCAAAACTCGAACGCGAATGGGATATTGAGGATGAAAGAATTGAAATGTATTTTCTGGATTTAATCACCTACCGTTCGGTTTCCAATGCAGTCGCAAAACGATTCAAGGTCGTCCACCAATCGCCACAACTCATCATTATTAAAAACGGCAAATCCGTTTATAATCAATCACACATGGACATTTCCGTTTCAGGTCTGAAAAAGATATTGAACGCAAATCAAGACGTGTGAAACAAAAAGGAGCGATTATGTCTTCGGGAAATAAGACCCAATGGTTTCATGTGCTGGACGTGAATGAACTTCCCGAAGGCCGGGTAAAGACCGTTATTGCCGGCCATAAAACGTTAGCCATGACGCACTTTGACGGCAAATACAATGCTCTCGACAATGCCTGTCCACATCAGGGTGGCCCGTTGGGCGAAGGCTCCATTGAAAATGGCTGGCTGCGTTGTCCCTGGCATGGTTGGGACTTCCACCCGTGCACCGGTAATTCACCGGGGGGACATGATGATGGCGTCGACACATTCCCCGTTGAGGTACGTGATGACGGCATTTATGTGGGACTGGAAATGGAAAAGCCGCACGTGCGAACAGTCACCGATGTCATGGTAGAAACCATGGTCAACTGGGGCATTACACACGTTTTCGGCATGGTGGGACATTCCAATCTCGGCCTTGCCGACGCGTTACGGCTTCAGGAAGAAAAAGATAACTTAACATTTATCGGCATTCGTCATGAAGGCGCTGCTGCGTTCGCGGCATCCGCATTTGCAAAACTCACTGGAAAACCGGCTGCTTGCATGGGCATTGCCGGGCCTGGCTCCACGAATCTCCTCACCGGCCTCTGGGATGCAAAAGTCGACCGCGCACCGATTTTAGC
>CAYVXE010000064.1:0-2047 GCA_964455375.1 uncultured Calditrichaceae bacterium | reverse complement strand
AGCCGGCCAACCCGATGGCAGAATGACACCGCAGGAAATCATTCCACCAACTGAATCACTGGATGCCGCAGTAAAACATCTGACGCAATCGAAACGACCGGTCATGATTGTGGGACACGGCGCCCGCTTTCACATGGCGTCAATCATAAAATTCGCTGAGCAACATCACATCCCAATCATCACCACATTCAAAGGCAAAGGGTTAATACCGGACAATCATCCGCTGGCTTGCGGCGTTTTGGGGCGAAGTGGAACACCGGTGGCGAGCTGGTTTATGAATGAAGCGGACATGCTATTGGTGTTGGGAGCGTCCTTTTCAAACCACACCGGTATTTCTCCGAAGATGCCGACCATTCAGGTGGATTTCGATGCCATGGCGCTTGGTAAATTTCATTCGATTACCGTTCCGGTCTGGGGTGAAATCGGGGTCACAGTGGAACGTTTGCGCGAACGATTGGACGGCAAAATGAACACCACGGATCAAACCCCGGAAATCGCTGCGCGTTGGAAAATTTGGCGAACTGAAAAAGAACGGCGGTTAAACGATGATCTCGGACACGGCATTAATTCCGCCTCCGTATTTGACGCCATGAATCGGCACGTACCTCACAATGCCGTTATCGCAGTAGATGTTGGCAACAACACCTATTCATTCGGTCGTTATTTTGAGTGTAAAGAACAGTCTGTTTTAATGTCCGGTTACCTCGGCTCTATCGGTTTTGGCTACCCTGCAGCTATGGGAGCGTGGGCAGCGGCGCCGAATCGTCCCATATTCGCCGTCACCGGCGACGGTGGCTTCGGCCAGTATGCCATGGAACTCACCACCGCGGTAAAATACCAAATGCCCATTAAACACATCCTGTTAAACAACTGTGAGCTGGGAAAGATCTCAAAAGAACAGCGAGCCGGAAACTGGGATGTCTGGCAAACATCTCTGCATAACCCGAATTTTGCAAGGTTTGCGGAAAATTGCGGCGCCCTGGGAATTCGGGTAACCGAACGCTCTGAGTTAGATGCCGCCATAAAAAAAATCGTTGCCTGCAACGGCCCGGCCATGTTGGAAATTGTAACGGATGTTGAACTGATTTAGCTTTAGATTGGCTTTCATTTAAGAAACAAAAACAGTTACATTATAGAATTCTAACTTTGCAGAGGATATGATGTCAAAATTTAATTTCCCACCGCTTACTTTGTCCGATTGGCAGTCGACGCGCGACACCATCCACAAATATTGTCTTGTGCTAGGTGAAATTCGCGGAGCCTTAACGCCGCGTGTGAAACATTGGTGGCACATCAATCTCAGACCGGACGTCACCGGGTTGATCACACCGCCCGTTCCTGCGGGTGCCGGCACAGACAATTTTTCATTTAAGCTCGCTCTCGATTTTATGAACCACAAATTGACCCTTTTAACCAGCATGGGCGATGAAAAACAAATTCCACTGACAGGACAGTCACAGGGAGAATTTTGCCGTCAAACCTTGGACGCACTGGCTTCTTCAAACATTCACCCCAATATTGACCAAAGTCAGTTCAATGATGAACAGCCGGGTGAGTACGACCGGAAATCGGCCGAAAGATTCTGGCAATCCATGGGCCAAATCGCCATGATTTTCGAAGAATTTAAATCCGGATGGCGCAAGGAAAGCAGTCCGGTGAATTTGTGGCCGCATCATTTTGATATGGCCGTCGTCTGGTTTTCAGGGAGACTCGTCCCGGATACAGACCCCAATGATGAAGAATATGCCGACGAACAGATGAGCTTTGGATTTTCGACCGGCGACGAGGGAATTGCCGAACCGTACTTCTATATTTCGGCTTATCCGATGCCTGAAAAATTAAAAGATACGCCATTACCTGAAGGTGTGACCTGGTACACGGAAAGTTGGCAGGGAGCGCTTTTAAAATACGACACTCTGGTACATTCAAAACAGCCCAAAAAAGTTTTGATGAATTATTTGCGCACGCTCCACGAGGCCGGTGAGAAATTGATGAAATAGAGGATTGATTTGGCGTCAACCAAAATGGAAAACTGCCGGAATCACTC
>CAYVXE010000063.1:0-24514 GCA_964455375.1 uncultured Calditrichaceae bacterium | reverse complement strand
TTTGAGCGGGAGACGGGATTCGAACCCGCGACCCTCACCTTGGCAAGGTGATGCTCTACCATCTGAGCCACTCCCGCTTAAATTAATGAAACTAAATATATCAAAAATATTTTTTGGATGCAAGATATTTTTACTGATTTCTTTCTTTTTGTTAAACTATATCTGTTTTTACTACGCAGCAACAATGTAGCGTCATAGTCATTTTTTTCTTTCAACAACAAACTATTTTTTTTATATTACACAGTGGAATAAATTATCGTTGAAGGAGCTCAAACATGGACACAGTTTTGGTCAATGAACTTATTATTACTTGTGAAGCGTGTGGCAACGCTAAAAAATTTTACGTAAAAAATGAGCAGGAATCGGAAAATATTTTTAAAAATTTTACCTGTGAAAACAACTGTGGTCGAAATCTATACAGTTTTATCACAGTCGGCACATTAAATAGAGACAAGAACCTCGAACAAAAATAAAAATGGCCTCAAAAATAGAGACCAATTTGTGGAGCCGATGGGGCTCGAACCCACGACCTCATGAATGCCATTCATGCGCTCTCCCAAGCTGAGCTACGGCCCCGCAACCAGCGTGTATTATAATCAATCTTCCCTAAAAAGTCAAGACTTTTGCCTTTTTAACAAGAATTCATTTAGCACTTTCCGAACAATAATTTCTTTTACTTCTTTTGTGAAATAAAACCCATTGCGAATTCTCATACGAATTGTAATGATTCTTTGCGGTGTAAGTCTCGATATCATGTTATCATTTTCTAGCATATATTTTTCTTTTCGTTTGAATAAAATGACTATAGCTTAAACAATTCGCTGGTTTATCATGTTCCCCGTTTTATCCCTCTTTTTAGCCATTTGGAAGACGAAGCAAAATAATCTATCACTTTTATCGACATTTGTTACAGTATCTTTACATTTGATTCAAAGTTGAAAAAAAGAAGCCGCCCGATTTATCGAGCGGCTCAGAAGGAGGAAGGAACGATCAACTCATTACATTCATGTACACTTTTTGATACGCATACTGATTCCTAATAGTTGCATAAAACTTGCAAATAAATTCAAACACAAAGAATTATCAAATAAATTTTAATCAGATAAAAGGAGTATTACTTAGTAGGTAAAAGCAAATAGTCTATTTCAAACAAAAACAGGAGGTATTTAAAAGTCAGCGAGTTAAGCAGAATCATCCGGGTCGGAGTGGTTACCGTGTGACCTTTTATTTTCCTCTTGAATTCGGTCATAGATTTCACCTCTGAAAATACTAATTTCAGTCGGTGCTTCGATGCCCAACCGAATTTGTTTTCCATGAATATCCACAACCTTTATGACAATATTATCACCGATAACAATCGTTTCACCTAACTTCCGTGTCAGGACCAGCATAATCTGTACCTCAATTTATTCTCTATTTCAGTTTTATTCACAATAATTAATTTTGATAGTGGATAAAGCATAAACTATATACATAAATAAAATTTAATAAACAAGGATTTTAGTATAAAATATTTATTTTAAAGGACCATTATTTTATATAAAATTTTCTCGCAAAAATGCTTTATCGATTTCATTTTGAGCCGTAATGACCTGTATCCTTTTGGGACCTTCAATAAAATCTATATAATTTTTGAATCCTGCTCCTATTAAACGTCTCTTAATAAGACTTCGTGTGATTTCTTTCGACTCGCCGGGAGGTGGCGCGATTCCAATCATTATTGATCGCAATTCATCAACTATTTTAGCGTCCATATTTTTGAAATCACACACATCGCCCAAATTTATTTTTGGACCTAAAATCACTTTCTTCGAAAGCAATTCGATCATCACTTTAGAATGGTTACCGTTACTACTCGAACTATTTTTACCCGATACGCTGATGGATAACACAAGTAATGCCCCGATCATACAAACGATCAACATCTTTTTCTTTGTCTGCATACCAATCACTATAAGTTAATTTAATTCAAGATAATTTACATCACCATAATAATTCCTTCTTGTTAGTTCGGAAACTTGATTAAATTTTTTAATGATTTCTGATATTTTTTTTGCATTAGCCTCAATTATTTCTATTTTTTTAAGCTGGGCATCATTCAAACTTGGATGATCATTTTTGATTAGCTGTAAATTCCCGAGGATTGGTGTTAGAGGATTATTGATTTGATGGTTAATCGTTGCCAGTGATTCATTGATTGCTGTCAGGCGTTCTTTTTCCAGTTTTTCCTTTTCAAGCTCCTTTGTGGCAGATAAATCTTTACCCACGATCAAATAACCGTTAACAGCCTGCAGATTGTCTTTTAGTTCTGATATCGTAAACTCCATTGGAATTGTCTTACCACTTTTGGAGAGCGCACGTACTTCATAACTCTCAAATGGCGTACCGGACTGCCCGAATTTCTCTAAACATTCTTTGTTTTTGGTCAATATGATTTTGATTGAATAGCCTAACAGGTCTTCGGATTTATATTTCAATATTTCTTCAACAGCCTTGCTTACAAATGTTATCAACCCATCACCATTCGTTGTTATTATGGCAACCGGACAGCTTTCAACCAAATTTTCCAGGAAGTTTTTCCCATGTTCAATAGCATCCTTTAATTTTCGGTTTCGTAACGAAATATCATGCGTGATAAATGTATTCTCTATGATATTTAAAAGCTCTTTAGGGCCAAAAGGTTTTTTTAAATAAGCATTTACCCCGCTTTTTAAAATAGAGGCCACTTCATCAAAATTTTGATTGGATGCTGTCAAAAAAATAACCGGGGCTTCTGTAAGGTTGGCAGATTTTATTCTTTCATTCAAACGGTGATACACTTCAATTCCGTTTTTTCCCGGCATCAAGTAATCCAAAATGACTAAATCGGGTTTTTCTGAAAGATACTTACTGATACCACTGTCTCCGTCGTATGCAGAGAGAAAGTCATACCCTGATTTTTCGAGAACTATTTTCAGATGTAAATGTACATCCCGGTCGTCATCAATAAGTAATACTTTTTTCGCCATCGGAAATGAAATTTAAATAGATTCTGTTGTAAATTTTCCTTGTGATTTTTTTTGTCATATCCTCAATCAAAGTCATCCGTTTTCCTGAAAATGCTCTTGGTTTAACATGGCATAAATTCAACACACCGATAATTCTATCGTTTATTTCTAAAGGCATTGATAGATAGGAGCGAATAGGACTGAACCCATGCCTGCTTCCACGATGAATATCGGCCAAGTAAATCAATTTGCCCTTTTGAGCAACCCATGCAGATAACCCTTTCCCAAGTGGAAAATCAACAGAACTAATAAAATCTATACCATCACCACTTTTTGCCACTTCTGTTAATGTCTGAGAATTACTTTCAAAAACAAATAAACTACTGGATTCGTAATTAATTTCATCTTTTAATTTCGATAAAAACTCGTGAAAGATTGTTTTCCAATGTTCATCTTCGTAAAATTTCATTTTTACTTGTCTTCCCTCATTTTGAATTCCCTGGGATATTTTCTTAATTAATAACCTCTGATTCAAGTAAGGATTTCAAACTATCCAATGCCTTGCTATGAATTTGTGAAACCCGCGACTCTGTAATATTCAAAACCTGTCCTATCTCTTTCAAAGTAAGTTCCTCGTAATAATATAATGCCATGACAATTTTCTCTTGTTCGTTCAATTCCTCAATGGCTTCAATCAAAACAAGTTTCATTTCATACTTTTCAAGTTTTCGCTGTGGGTTGTCAGTCTCCGTGTTCTCGAGGAGATCGTACATAGACGTGGTTTTTTCTTTATCATCAACCCTGCTGCCATCTAAAGAAAGCAAAGACGCTTTGGAGAGTTCCCGAACGACAGTACCATAGTCTTCAATTTTCATGTTTAGTTCATCTGCAATTTCTATGGCACTGGCAGGCCGGCCTAATTCTTTTTCCAAATGCTCACTCGCCCGCTCAAGTTGTCGTGCTTTTGAACGCAAGGATCGAGGGGCCCAATCCAAGGTTC
Organism: uncultured Calditrichaceae bacterium; assembly: GCA_964455375.1. Classification (GTDB taxonomy): domain Bacteria; phylum Zhuqueibacterota; class Zhuqueibacteria; order Oceanimicrobiales; family Oceanimicrobiaceae; genus CAYVXE01. Next base: position 20,527 of record CAYVXE010000063.1, on the reverse strand, counting down.
GTAACTCATCCAAAATAGCTCCTTTAATTCTCGGCAAAACAAACGTTTCAAACTTCACACCTTGTTCGAGATTAAATCTTTCAAGTCCTCCCATAAGCCCCATAACGCCTGCACTGAGCAGATCATTATAATCCACACACGTTGGTAAAGAAAACATCATTTTGCCAGCTACATATTTTACCAGCGGTAAATATTGCACCAGTAACTGATCACGAATATTAATATCGCCATTCGTTTTATATTCCTGCCACAGATGTTGATTTGCAGTAGACTTCATCGCGGTCGCACTCCGATTGTTTTATATTTATTTCGAAAAAGAGTTGTTAAACGTTGATCAGATTTGTAGAATCGCAAGTTTTATGCCATCCCCTATTCATTCGTTGAGCACTATATTTCGTTTATCATAATTCTTAGATTATTATCACCCCTTTCCTTTTACTGCAACCTTTTAACAGCTTATCCTCTTTGTAAATAAACCTTTATATTAAACTATTAAACAATTTCATGAAAATTCTGTTCGCTTCCCTAAAGGTCCTTTAGGTTTACTTTCGTCAGTAATATTTTTTTTGTGTGGAATTTTTTTCCCCTGGAGCGGTAATAATTTCCTATTTATGAATGCCCTTTAAATCGTATTCCCTCAGTTTATTTCTTAATGTTCTTACGGTAATTCCAAGTTTTTCAGCCGTCCGTGAACGATTATTATTCTCGTCCACTAACGTTTGCAATATCATTTCTTTTTCCAACTCTTTCAAAGGCATTAACGGTAAAGCTTTTCCATTTGAAGATGCGGCCCCGACAAGTTTAGGGTTTTGTTCCAACATAATATTCTTTCTACTAATCCTGTTTTCCCGGCAAACAACGACTGCTCGTTCAATCATATTTTCCAACTCCCGTACATTTCCCGGCCAATCGTAATGCAGGAGTTGGTCCAAAGCATTTTCATCGATACCGGTAATCTCACGGCAATTTTCCACAGAGTATTTCTTAATGAAGTGATCAACTAACAAAGGGATGTCTTCTTTTCTCTCTTTTAGGGTTGGAAGTTTTATGGGAACAACATTTAATCGATAATATAAGTCCTCACGAAAATTTCCCTGTTTGATCTCTTCTTTGAGGTCCTTATTGGTCGTTGCGATAACTCTCACATCCACGGGGATTGTTTCCGGATTACCAATCTTTTCAAACTCCCGCTCCTGCAGAACACGTAATAATTTTGCCTGAAGTGTCGGTTTTATTTCGCTAATTTCATCCAGTAGGATGGTACCCTTATTGGCTAATTCAAAGCGTCCTTTTGTGCTCCTAAATGCCCCTGTAAATGCCCCTCTTTCGTGCCCGAACAACTCACTCTCAACCAAGCCTTCAGGAATTGCTGCACAATTCGTTTTTATGAACGCTTTATCTTTGCGCAAACTCTTTTGATGAACTGCTTTAGCAATCAATTCCTTTCCTGTGCCACTTTCTCCTTGTATCAGGATGGTGGAATTCGTCGGTGCTACCATCTCAATAACTTCAAATACCTCCTTTATCTTTTTGCTGTTGCCGATAATATTATTAATGCCGTATTGCGAACCTAATTCGTTACGAAGCCGTTCATTTTCAATGACTAAATTTTGATATTTAAAGAATTTCTCAACCGTCAACTCAATTTCATCTAAAGAGAAACCTTTGGTTAAATAGTCATAAGCTCCTATTTTGATTGCCTCGACTGCACTTTCAACCGTACTGTGCGCGGTGATCACGATCACCCCAACATCAGGTTCAATTTTTTTTATCTTTTTCAGGACATCAATCCCGTTCATCTCCGGTAGATAGACATCGGTGATAATCAAGTTGTAGGAGTTCTTCAGCATTTTTTGGATGCCGTCAGATCCGGTTTCAGCCATCTCTACGACGTAGTTCTTTTTGTTCAATGCTTCATATAACATATTGCAGATCATCGGCTCATCATCGATGACCAAAATTCGAGGTTTTGACATTCAAATTGCTCCTGGTACCGTAAGAATTGGTGCAATTGATGTTGCAATGCTTATGCCTAATTTCAACCCGGACAATGAATGATTGTTATTATTAAAGTTAAATAGTTTAGAGGTAAGAATTGAGGGAAGTTAGTGGGCAAATACGAAACGATTTGGTTGAAAAGTGTTCAATCTTATCAATAACACTATGTTATCGTAACTTTTCTGCAACAATGTTGATCGAACTGCAACAATAAAAGTGTCGATTTTTGGTTAAAAGATCGTCATTTTTATTAAGTTTCAGGAAAACAGAGTAACATTTTGTATTTTTTACAATTGCCAGTTTATAATTGTCCCGGATTGAATTAATTTCGATTCACTTTTACCCAGCCGTAAAATCAACCTTCCGTACGCATCAATATCTTCAAACGCTCCGGTGATAATGCCTTCATTCGTCCGAATTGACACGACAACATTCTCTTTGAAACACACCCGTTTTTTCCACTCACTACAAATGGAATCAAATTGTGAGTGAAGAAATTGATGATAGACAATTTCCAACTGCTGCAAGACCTGTGTCAACAGTTCCAACCTGTCAACCGATCTTTTCACAACCATTTTCAAAGAACCTGCCAAATCTTTCAGATTGTTCTCAAAATCATCGGAATCTTGATTTACATTGATTCCGATCCCGATAATTAAATAATTCAATTTTTCGAAAGAAAACTCAGATTCAAGTAAAACACCGCAAACCTTTCTCCCGGAGAGTAGAACATCATTAGGCCACTTTAATTTAGGATTTAAATTCAGGACATTCTCTATAGCTTTTGCCACTGCTAACCCGGCTCCCAAAGAAAGAAGCGGCAGTTTTTCCAAATTTTTGTCCGGTCGTAAAAGGATAGAAAACCACAACCCTTTCCCAGGAGGAGAAATCCATGTTTTTGAAGCCCTGCCCCTACCTAATGTTTGCCGATCGGAAAGGATAAGCACATCCGTAGCATTTTTCTGTTTTGCTAAATATTTTGCATAGTTATTGGTGGAATCGATTTTTCGAAATATGCGAACGTCCTTTATAAATGGGCGACCAGATACAAATTTCTGTAGTGCTTCGCTATCGAAGTCATCTGTTACATCAGTCATGGACTCTTTATTCAAAATCTCCATATTTTTCCCGAGGATGAAATGTTCTGTGAACCTCCTTTAAATACTCCCTGTCCAAGTGGGTATAAATTTGCGTGCTGGAAATATCCGCATGGCCGAGCATTTCCTGCACAGCCCGCAAATCTGCTCCACCTTCAATTAAATGCGTGGCAAATGAATGTCGGAATGTGTGCGGAGATATTTTTTTTTCAATACCGGCATTTCGCACATATTTTTGAATCATTTTCCATATTCCCATGCGTGAAAATGGTTTTCCCCGCTGATTAATGAAAACAAATTCTGCACTATATGTCACTTTTGCATAACTTGGACGCACATGCCTGAGATATTTTAATGTTGCATCGATTGCCTGTTCACCGATTGGAATAACTCTTTCTTTGCTGCCCTTTCCGATTACACGGATAAATTTCTGCTGAAAAAATAAATTTGAAAGTCGTAAATTTATGAGTTCCGAAACTCTTAGCCCCGATGCATAAAGAACTTCCAGGATCGCTCTGTCTCGTAACCCGGTTAATTGCTCAGTATCAGGTTGTTCGAGAATTGTTTCGATTTCATTTTGCGTCAATGTGTCTGGGAGTCGCTGTGCCTTTTTGGGCAGACTGACAACTGCCGAAGGATTATGTTCGGTGATTTCTTCATTTACTAAAAAGCGATGAAACATGCGTATGGCGGAAAGCTTGCGCGATTTACTGGATTGAGCAATACCGGTATGATCTAAGTATTTCAGGTAAACCAAAATATCGTGAGACTTAACTTCTTTTAAAAACGATTTATGTAATTCGTTTTTTATATAAAAAATATAGTGCTCTAAATCATTTTGGTAAGACGTAACTGTATTGTACGCGGCATTTTTTTCAACACGTAGAAAAATCAAAAAGTCTTGCAGAATTGCTTGCATCGACAAGCCTACTCGGTGCCGGGCAGAATACCCTCACTCAATGATAATGCAATACCGGAAAGCATCACTTCCGGGCCAAGTTTGGTAAAATCACCTGAAAGAAGGCTGGCATCCACATTGGCATACAACGAGCAGCCGGCTTCTTTTTCAATAATTAATCCGGATAAACGACCTTGATTTTCACCTATGAACGTTACCTCACCCAACACTTCGCTCACCACATAACCTGTACAGAAATGTAGTTGTAAATGTGCGCTGCTTGTATAGACACTAATAAGGGTGCCTATTTTCTTGCCAATGGGAATATGAGAATAAATCTCCAAAGATATCTTTCTTCCATCATCTTTATTTTCAACAATAAACCGATAATTATTTCCCCAATCTTTGGGAACAACCTCCAAAGCAGTGGCAATTTTTTTGATATCTTTTTTTGTAAATTCCAACGTTCAATACTCCCTTGTCTTTACCGAATTAAGAAACCCCGACTGAATCGGGGTTCAAAAAAAATCGAGAAACAGACTATTAAATCACTTCTTAGGCTTTAACAACCCGTGTCGCTTGAAGGCCCTTTTCACCGTTTACAAATTCAAACTCAACCTCTGCTCCCTCTGGCAAGGTTTTATAACCATCCATTTCAATAACTGAAAAGTGGACGAATACATCTTCCCCATTTTCTTGTTCTATAAATCCATATCCCTTATGATCATTAAACCATTTAACAAGCCCCTTAGCCATTGTTCTACTCCTCCTCCTAATTAATACCTTTTACCAAACTAAAGATGTCAAAAAAATATAATTATTCTTAAAGTTTTTGTCAAGAAATTTTCTCTTAAAGCAGAAGAACACAAGTCTTATATTAATTTTCATACAAGCGAAGAACCTGCGAGCCGAATAGCTTTTATATTTTTTGCAATATCTTGTCCACCGAAGACTGCGGATCCGGCAACCAAAATATCGACACCAGCATGGAGTACCTGACCAGCGTTCGCAGCGGAAATCCCTCCGTCCACTTCCAATTTAATCTCGTGCGCAGCAGAATCCAGCAACTGACGAATCTTCTCGATTTTTCTTACAGAGGACGCAATAAACGATTGTCCACCAAAGCCGGGATTTACTGACATAACACAAACCAATTGAATATCCTCCAATACCGGCTCCAGATAACTACATGGTGTCGCAGGATTTATGGCTACCCCAGGGGCTGCACCGAGTTCCTGAATTAAATTTAATGTCCGGTTTAAATGTGTGACGGCTTCCACATGCACCAATATGCTATCTGCACCGGCCTCTACGAATTGCTTTATGTACAAATCCGGCGTTTCAATCATAAGATGTACATCTAAAGGTAAAGCGGTAATATGACGCATGGTTTTGACAATCATCGGACCGAACGAAATATTCGGTACAAAATGACCATCCATAACATCCAGATGAAACCAGTCTGCCCCGGCTTTCTCAGCCAATTTAATTTGTTCCTCCAATTTGGCAAAATCCGCTGCAAGAATTGACGGTGCGATAATCATGGGTTGCCTCCCTGTGCCACAACTGTGGTCACAAGCAAATCGATTTTCTTTCCATGCGCAACGGTTATCCCTGAATCCAATGACTGTTCAATGACAGTATTTGGCAGAAATTCATTATTTGTTTTGTATGATACATCGCCCAGAGTCAAACCAGCCTTTTGGATTTCTCTTTTCGCAATGTCCAGCGTTTTGCCAAGAACCGAGGGCACAACCACCTTTGCAGTGGGTTTGCCAAGGCTGACCGTTATATTAACGGCTGTATTCGCTTTAACCAACGTCTTCGCATCGAAAGATTGTGCAATAACGACGCCCGGTAATTCGCTTGAGATGTATTCATACTCAACATCACCGAGACGCAACCCTACACTTTTTAATGTTTCTTGCGCATTGGTTTCAGACAGTCCCACTAATTCCGGCATCTCAATATCCCGCTCTCCGACACTAATCGTCAGGTAAATGCGCCGGCCTTTCTTAACCAATCGATTCGGTAAGGGATTTTGCTCCACAACGTAACCAAATGGCAAGGTCGAATCATATTTTTCACCGGCTTTAATGACTTCAAGATCATCGGATTCCAGCAGATCTTTTGCCACTTCATATCTGTTGCCAACAACATTTGGCACGGCAAGCGACTCGCCATGTTTTGTGTACCAGGGCATAACGAGAGTATCCAAAACAACCAATCCCAGAACAAAAATTCCGAACAAAACCGCCAGCCAGATGAAAAATTCGGCGTTTAGCCACTTAAAATATTTTTTATCCATTGAAAGTCCAGATTAATGAATTCGTTTTTTCAATTTTACCGCAAATGCACCATCGATTCCGTGCAGGAATGGAAAAGAAATAAAATATTTATCTTCTGACAAAAAGGTTCCCGGAATCGTTTCACAGTCAGTACTCAAATAGAATTCGGGATATTTTTCCAAAAACCATTCTATTTGGCGGGTTGTTTCCTCAGGTTCTAAGGTACAGGTACTATAAACGATTGAGCCGCCATTTTTCACCAAATGAGCAGCCCGCTGCAAAAGAGACTGCTGCGTTTTTAAAATAGACCTGATATCGTTGCATGTTTTGCGCCAGCGCAAATCTGCCCGCCGTGCCAAAACACCCAGACCTGAGCAGGGTACATCGAGCAAAATCTTATCAACTGGTCGCATCTGAATTTTTCGGGCGTCTGCACAAACCGGTAGCATCGATTTAAGATTCAGGCGCTGTTTGTTTTGTTTCACTGCATTCAATCGCTGCAAATTGACATCGACAGCAAAAACAACCCCCTCATCCCCCATCAATGTAGACAGGTAGCCTGTCTTACCTCCCGGGGCCGCACACATATCTAAAATGACATCCCCTTTTTGAGGATGCAGCAACAGTGGCGCCAGTGCGGTACTTTCATCCTGAATCGTGATGAATCCCTGCCTGAACAAATCCGTTTGCACTAAATTGGCAGCCTTCTCAACTTTCAGAAAATCGCTGAAGTAAGCAGACGGTTTTAGGTTAAATCCATTTTCTTCAAGTTCCTCGACCGTATTCTGAAGATCGGTTTTAAGTGTATTGATGCGTACCGATATTTCCGGTCGCTTATTATTATACTCACAAAATTTTATGGTATTGTCCAGACCAAACTGCCTTAGCCATCGGCCAACTATCCACTCCGGATGTGAATGCCGAATTGCGATGGCCGACACCCTCTCCTTTTCAATTGTCGGGAATTCAAGCTCGCTACCATGTCGAAGATAATTTCTAAGAATGGCGTTGACCAAATTGCCCCAGCGTTTACCCCCTTCTGCTTTTGCCATATCCACGCCTTGTGAAACGGCTGCATATCCGGGAATTTTTGATAAATGCGTAAGCTGGTATAAACTTACCTCAAGAATATTCAGCAATATTGGCGGTACTGTTTCATAGTTTCCTTTATACAAGGACTTAATGATCCATTGCAACTGCCCATGCCAGCGAATCACGCCATTCACAAGCTCTACCAATAATGCCTTGTCTTTATCAGACAAATGATTCGCGGCAAATGCTTGATCAATCGCCGCATCTGCATATATTTTTTGTGAAAGAACTTTTTTCAAAATCTGTACGGCAAGATACCGAACAGAAGGCTGATTATTTGCCAAACAAATCCCCTGTTGTTATTTGATTACCAAGCAGAAATTCTTTGGCAGTCATCTTACGTTTCCCTTCCGGCTGCAACTGTTCAATTTGCAGATTTCCATGTCCTGTTGCAACAACCAAATGCCCGCTCTTTGCATCGGCTTTTATGATTTCCCCGGGAACAGCGCTCTGTACTAAGTCACCAGGCTTAGATTGAAAGAATTTTACGATTTTCCCATTGAGAAAAGAAAACGCACCGGGAACCGGGTTCAGCCCCCGAATTAAATTTCGAATGTCGGCAGCCGGTTTCGCCCAATCAATTTCACACAGCTCCCTGGTAATTTTAGGAGCGGCGGTCACGTCGCCTTTTTGAAGCACGGTTTTACAGGTTCCTGTCTCTATGAGGTCAATCGTTTTCACTAAAACCTCGGCGCCCAACGCTGCTAAACGGTCGTGGAGTTCGCCGGCAGTGACATCATTCCCGACAGGGATTTTTTCCTGAAGAATGACGTCACCGGCATCCACTTCTTTCTGAATGAAAATCGTACTGACGCCCGTCTCCGTCTCGCCATTAATGATCACCCAATTAATCGGCGCGGCACCACGGTATTGGGGCAGCAAAGATGAATGCAAATTCACCGTTCCTTTAGGTGGGATTGTAAAGACTTCCTCTGGTAAAATTCTGAAAGCAACGACAATGAATACATCCGCTTTGCAAGAACGTAACTGTCTGACAAAATTTGTGTCGTTTAACTTTTGAGGTTGCAAAATTGGAACACCATAATCGAGAGCACAGTCTTTGACCGGAGAAAATCTGATTTTGCGTCCCCGGCCCGCCGGTTTGTCAGGAACCGTCACAACTGCCAGCAATTCATGGGAACTTTGCACCAGGCGTTTTAAGCTTTGAACTGCGAACTGCGGGGTTCCCATAAAAATAAATTTCATCTTCTCTGCTATTCCAAGTACGAGCCGTTTGCAATCTTTTTCAGCTTTTTTAAAAGCAGCTTTCGTTTGATGGAGCTTATTCGATCCACAAATAAAACACCGTTTAAATGGTCAATTTCGTGCTGTAATACACGGGCTAACATATCATCACACTCTTCCACCTGTTCCTCACCATGAATATCCAGATATTTAACTTTAATTTTCTCCGGCCGACTCACATCTTCACGAATATCCGGGATACTCAAACAACCTTCCTCCACAGTTGATTCGCCTTCCTCTTCCAAAATGACAGGATTGATGTATGCCTTTGGTTCTGCACCTTCTTCTATGAGTCCATTTTGAACGATGCAAAGGGAAATAGGAACATTTACTTGCGGTGCAGCTAAGCCAATGCCCTCTGCTTCGATCATGGTTTCGATCATATCTTCTACCAGTTTCCTGACCGAATCATCAATCGCAGACACAGGTTTTGATTGCAGTCGAAGCGTTGGATGTCCGTATAAAATTATTTCACGCAATGCCATTTAAAACTATTCAATTTTCCTGGAAATCGATGATTGGCTCACCTCAACTTTTACATTATCTGCAATTTTTACGATGATAATTTTCTCTTTTTCTTTAACGCCGGCGACTGTTCCATAAATTCCACCGGAAGTAACAACTTTATCCCCCTTTGCAATGGATGCTACCATTTTTTGATGTTCCTTTTGCTTTTTCGCCTGGGGACGGAATATCAGAAAATACATGACGACAAAAATAAGAATCATGGGAAGCAGAAAACCAAGCGTTCCTCCACCCTGACTTGACGATTGAAATAACATCACAACTGATAATAAATGGTTCAAAATTCCCTCCAGAAAAATTATTGATGATTAGTACTATTTATATTTTGATAAAAATTCTTTTTTCCAACTCTTGAACATATTCTTTTCGATCTGTTTTCTTGCCAGCGCCACAACGTCGTGATAAAAACAAATATTGTGTAAACTCATTAAGCGCATTCCCAAAATTTCCTCTGCATGAAACAGATGCCGGATGTATGCACGTGAAAAGTTTTGACATGCATAACAATGGCAGTCTTCATCAATGGGTCTAAAATCAGATTTGAACGCAGCATTTTTTACATTCAATGCACCATGCCATGTAAACACCTGTCCCTTACGTCCATTTCGTGTTGGCATGACACAATCAAACATATCCACACCCAGATCGATCAATTCCACAAGATCATCGGGTTTTCCCATTCCCATAAGATAACGTGGCTTGTTTTCAGGCAGTAAGTCAGTGCAGATATCCGCCATTTCAAACAGGATTTCCTTGGGCTCACCAATTGAAAGCCCGCCAATTGCATACCCGGGAAAATCTAATCCGATGAGTGACTCAGCGCTTCTCTTCCGTAAAACCGGTACGGTGCTTCCCTGAACAATAGCGAAAATTGTCTGTTCAAAACCATATTTCGGCTCTGTTTCCCGAAACCGCACAAAAGATTTTTTTGCCCAGTCAGTGGTTCTCCGTACAGATTCTTCCGCATATTTTTCAGTACACGGATATGGCGGACACTCATCCAAAACCATCATGATGTCCGAACCAAGACTTTTCTGAATGTCGATGGAACGTTCCGGCGTTAGTTCATGGTAGGAGCCATCCAGGTGGGATTGAAAAACAGCCCCATCTTCGGTTATTTTTCGCAATTTGGCTAAACTGAAAACCTGGTAACCGCCACTGTCCGTCAAAATTGGTTTTGGCCAGCTTGCAAATTTATGCAAGCCTCCTGCCTGCTCCAGTATTTCTGTGCCCGGGCGCAAATACAGATGGTAGGTATTTCCCAAAATAATTTGGCTTCCGGCTTCTACAAGTTCTTGCGGTGACAGTGTTTTTACCGTTCCCTGTGTTCCCACCGGCATAAACACCGGCGTTTGAATGGTTCCATGAGCGGTCTCTACCACTCCCCGTCTCGCCTTGCCGTCAGAATCCTGTTGCAAAAGCTGAAACCTAAAGCTCAATTTAAAACCTCTTCCAGAGCCTGTTCAGCTTTTTCCACACAGACTATTTTCAAAGAACTCTTGGCCGTCAGGCCTTTTTTATTTATATAGGGAATGATCGCCTTATTAAACCCTAATTTTGCTGCTTCATCGAGTCTTTTTTCAATTTGCGGAACGGCACGGATTTCACCGCCGAGACCAATTTCACCGATTATCACAGCATGTGGATTCACCACTTTATCCTGAAAACTCGATGTAATGGCCACAAGAACCCCGAGGTCTGCAGCAGGATCATCAATCCGTACGCCACCGGCTGCATTTACAAACACGTCAAACGTTCCCAGTCTTAATCCCAACCTTTTTTCTAAAACGGCAAGCAGTAATGCCAGTCGCTTATTGTCCACCCCAGTTGTCGTTCTTTGCGGAAGACCGTAGCTCGTAGAACTCACCAATGCCTGAATTTCAACCAAAATCGGCCTCGACCCTTCCAATGTACAGATGACTGTGGAGCCGGAAACGTTTTCCTTTCGCTGTGCTAAAAAAAGCGCTGACGGATTCTTCACTTCTTTCAAACCCAACTGAGTCATTTCAAACACACCAATTTCCCGGGTGGAACCAAATCTATTTTTTACGGTACGCAATATTCTGTATACCTGATCCCGGTCGCCTTCGAAATGCAGCAGAACATCAACCATGTGCTCCATGACTTTCGGTCCGGCTAAATATCCTTCTTTCGTGACGTGACCAATGAGAAAAATCGGAATATTTAACTTTTTGGCAAGGTTTGTCAATTCAAGCGCACACTCTCTCACCTGACTTAAACTACCGGGGGAACTTTCCAGTGCAGGTTGGAAAACCGTCTGAATGGAATCCACAATCACCATTTTGGCAGATAGCTGTTCAATATGTACTAAGATACTGTTTATGTCGGTTTCTGCCAGAATGTACAAATAGTCCGAATTGATGTTTAGCCGTTGTGCCCGTAACTTTGTTTGCTGTCCGGATTCCTCACCGGTAACATAAAGCACAGGAAAGTTCTTCGAAGCAATGCTCACACCTTCTTGTAGCATCAGCGTCGATTTACCAATTCCGGGGTCGCCCCCTACTAAAATCACCGAACCGGAAACAATGCCCCCGCCTAAAACCCGGTTAAATTCCTGGCCTCTTACCTGAATCCTCTGTTGAGTATCAAATAAAATTTTTGAAAGATTAATCGGAACGGTTGTACTCTGTATGGCCCTTTTGTTGTTCGAAGCAGATTTTACAACCAGCTCCTCAATGAAACTATTCCAGGTCTCACAATCAGGGCACTTACCCACCCATCTCAGAGATACATATCCACAAGACTGACAAACATATTGAATTTTTTGCTTTTTATTTTGAATCTGCAAATTAAATTCTTCTTCCAAGGATAATCATAAGCCAAATGAATACGCCCAAATTATCAAATATCGGGTAAAAAGTCAAGAATAATCTGTTGACTGTTTTTATTGCATTTCATACATTTCATTCAAAGAACAGACTCTCTTAAATAGAATTTATACTATTATTTATATTAAAATTAACATGTTTCATCTACCATGCCGTTACTCCTGTTTCGTCGGTCTGTTTGTTTTCTTCTGTTGCCTGCAGGGATGCAAACAGAGCCCAACATTACCACACCTAAGCCCGGTTAAATTTGCAGAGATTTACACACTTGCAGTCACGCAGCTAATAAATATTCAGGAGAGTGACCATTTGACCCACTCGCAACAGGATTCCATAAAGGTGGCCTTGTTTAATGACTCCACCCGGCTCGACACTTTGTTGCGCTTAAATGGTGTGGACAAAGCGCTCTATGAACAAACGATAAACTATTATGATGAACATCCGGAGCTCTGGTTAAAAGTCTTTACCAACGTGGAAACCAAACTGGAGAAACTTGATAAAGACAAAACAATTTCTTCACAAAAGCCCTCCCCTCCACAAAAATAAACACCTGTTTCAAAGCAAAACATTTGTCTCAACAATCACGTATTACACCACTTTGCCCCCCATGCACCACCCTCTCCATTTATTATTTAGAAACAGATAGTTACGAACTTACTCACAGCAGTGTTTCAATTTGGCACCACTTTTGCTAAAAGTAAATCGTATTTAAAATAACCGGCAGGGAAGATGTTCCGCAAATTAATATTTAAATTGAGATTCTTAATTCTAAAAACTCAATATCGATTTCTCAGGAAAAGGATTTCCAAAATATATTCATGAAAGTTTGATCTCCGCACCATCTTTGGAAAAACAACTCGAGGAGATCAAAACACCCCGGGGACTGGTCCTTCGCAACTTAGCGCTGCAACTTGCAACCAGTCCCTTTTTATTTTATGCGTACCCGGTTAATCTCTTCTGTAACTCATGAACACAATCGCTGCGCTGAACCGAAAACTGTTCACCGCTTTTCAAGTTTTTAATTGTTACCCGGTTTTCAGCCAATTCATCCGGCCCGATAATCGCAATAAACGGTATCTGTTTTTTGTCTGCATAAGAGAACTGCTTTTTTAACTTTGTCAGTTCCATGTAGCTCTCGGTGCGAATGTTTGCCTGCCGTAATTCCCGGCAAAGTTCCAAACTCGCATCCTTCGTTGTGTCGTCAAAAATGGTGACCAAAACCTGAGTCTTTGTTTTCATATCCGGAAACATGTCTAATTGAGTCATCACGTCGATGATGCGTTCAATTCCAAATGCGGTCCCCACTGCCGGAATATCTCTGCCCAAAAACATGCCGATGAGCCGGTCATAACGCCCGCCTCCGGTTAGACTGCCAATCCTCGGTTCTTTCCCGGACTCAGAAGCCACAACGGATTCATGAATGGGGCCCGTATAATAACCCAATCCCCGCACAAGAAACAGGTCTATCTGATAAAACGCCTCAGGGAGACCAAAGGTTTTTAACATGCCGACGATCTCCTGCAATTCCTTTGTACCTTCCTGAATTTCTTCAATATCTGTAAATGATTTTGCTAATTCAGCAAGGACCGCCTCCGGTTTTCCGTTGATTGCAGGACTTGGCAGTCCGTCTTCGCCGGACTCTACGAGCCCGGAAATTTCAAAGACGGAAAGAATTTTGTCTATTTCGGTTTTAGAAATTTCCCGGCCTGACAATTCTTTTTTCACACCATCGAGACCAATTTTTTCCAGCTTGTCTATTGCCACAAAAACCTGCGGACTTCTCTCGGAACCAATTCCTGCATACGTCATAATCCCGTTTAATATTTTCCGATTGTTGATGCGAATCTTAAACTTTCGAAAACCCAGAGTTGAGAGAACATCGTACACAATGGCGATTGTCTCTGCATCGGCGAGCATGGATTTTGTTCCTACCGTATCTGCATCACACTGGTAGAATTCACGGTAACGGCCGCGCTGTGGCCGGTCTGCACGCCAGACCGGTTGAATCTGGTAGCGCTTGAATGGCAAAACTAACTCGCGGTTGTACATGGCTACAACCCTGCTCAGTGGAACGGTTAAGTCATAGCGCAATGCTTCGTCCACCAATTCACCGTAGCGATGAACAACAAACTCCGACTCACCTTTGCGTAAGCCTTCCAGACCCGTTCCCCGCTTAAGGACTTTAAAAATCAACTGTTCGCCTTCATCACCATATTTACCGGAAAGTACATCTAATTTCTCTATTGAGGGCGTCTCTAAGGGTTGGTAACCATATTTTTCAAAAATAGTCCTGATTTTATCCATAACAAATTGCCGCCGAAGCATCTGTTCCGGCAAGAAGTCTCTGGTTCCTTTGGGTAAACTCGGTTTGATAACAGCCATATTTTTCAACTTTCCATTTTTTGTCTTATGGATTTCCTGTAAATAGCTTCTAATTCCGATACAGACAAATTTATGACATCATTTATTATTAACATAAAACCGCACACCCGCCCAATCGGTTGAACAGGAATATTGTAGGTACGACAGATTTCCTGCAACTTCTCCAGGTTCTCTGCAGACAAGGAGAGCAAAATTCTCGACTGATCTTCGCCGAACAGTTCGAAATCTTTTCTATGTTCAAATTTGAGATTTATTTGGCACCCGAAACTCGTCTTCGGATTTAGAAAGCAACTCTCTGCAATAGCCACAGCGATCCCACCTTCAGACACATCATGCGCTGAATGAATAATGCCTGCCTGAATGGCCTCGATACAGGCACTTTGCAGTCTCTTTTCAAAGTCCAAATCCAGGTTGGGGGAATCACCGGCAACCCGTCCGTACTGAATTTTCAAGTATTCACTGCCACCGATTTTGCCACGGTTTTCACCTAACAAGGCGATGATGTCGCCTTCATTTTTAAACCAGGACGTCGTCACATGATCGATATTTTCCACAAGACCAAGCATGCCTATTACCGGAGTCGGGTAAACGGCACCGTCCGGATTTTCATTATAAAAGCTCACATTGCCGCCGGTAACCGGCGTGTTAAACATCTTGCAAGCTTCTCCCATGCCGGCAACCGCTTCCTTAAATTGCCAGTAGACCTCCGGCTTGTACGGATTCCCAAAATTCAAACAATTCGTAATTGCCACCGGCTTGGCGCCGGAGCACACCACATTCCGTGCAGATTCTGCCACGGCAATACGTCCACCCATACGTGGATTTAAATAGACAAATCGGGCGTTACAATCCGTTTTCATGGCTAATGCTTTGGTGGTGCCCTTTATGCGAATCACCGCTGCATCTGAGCCCGGGAGCACGATGGTATTTGAACGTACCATGTGGTCATACTGCTGAATTACCCATTCCTTGCTGGCAATGTTTGGGGAGCTCAGAAGTTTCCTGAGAATTCCTTCAAAATCGTTCGGTTCCTCCAACTCTGAAAAATCAAATGCGTGTAATTCGTCAAGATATGCCGGTTTTTCTGACTCACGCATATAAACGGGAGCACCGCCTCCTAGCACCAGATCTTCGGCGGGGACGTTAGCAAATTGTTTGCCATTTAAATTAAAAAGCAACCGTTGGTCTTCTGTTACTTTTCCGATTATTTCCGATTTTAAATCCCACTTCTGACAAATCTCACGGATATTTTGTTCTTCACCTTTTTTAGCAACCACCAGCATTCTTTCCTGTGATTCGGAAAGCAGGATTTCATAGGGCGTCATTTCAAACTCACGCAGTGGAACACGAGTTAAATCCACCTCCATGCCACTCAGGCCCTTCGCTGACATTTCACTGGTAGAACAGATAATGCCGGCCGCACCCATATCCTGAATGCCGATGATGAGGTCTTTCTTAATCATCTCCAGTGTTGCTTCCAACAACAATTTCTCCGTAAACGGATCGCCTACCTGAACCTGAGGACGCCTTTCTTCCGAACGCTCACTGATTTCTTCCGACGCAAACGTTGCGCCGTGAATGCCATCCCGCCCTGTGGCCGAACCGATAATCATCACCGAAGCGCCTTCTTCCTTCGCCACGGCACTGGCAACCTTATCGTGTTTCACAATTCCCACAGCCATGCAATTTACCAGCGGATTACCCCGGTAACTGTCATCGAAGTAAATTTCGCCCCCCACGGTTGGCACGCCAAAACAATTACCGTAATCGGCGATTCCACGAACCACCCCGTCAAAAAGATAGCGGACTTTCGGATCGTCGAGGCTACCAAACCGCAATGAATTCAGTGAGGCAATGGGGCGTGCTCCCATGGTGAAAATATCGCGCATGATACCACCCACGCCGGTTGCCGCTCCCTGGTACGGTTCAACCGCTGACGGATGATTGTGACTCTCTATTTTAAACGCGACTGCAAGCCCGTCACCGATGTCCACTAAACCGGCATTTTCCTCGCCGGCTTCCACCAGCAGATGCGCCCCCTCTCGAGGCAGTGTCTTTAACATAGCAATGGAATTTTTGTAGCTGCAGTGCTCCGACCACATCACTGAAAAGATTCCCAGCTCCGTAAAAGTCGGGATTCTTCCCAAAATATCCTTAACCCGTCTGTACTCATCTTCAGTCAGACCGTGCTCAAGAGCTAATTGTAAAGTAACCTCTGGTTCTTGCATTTAATTTATTATGATTGTGAAAATGAATGCAAAATCATAACGATTTAAAAAGCAAATTTCAAGGGAAATCTCTAACTTACATTCAATAAAACGCAACGAAGGGATTATTCAACAAGAAGGGTTGTTTCCACTTTTTTTGAGAAATATTTATACGACGAATAGGTAGGTTCAATTTTTAAATGAAACGAATAATTACCAGGCGGAACCGGTAAGATATTTTCATTTTTTTCTGTATTGAGAATATCGAACCTCTTAAGAATAAAATTTGGAATTCTTTTCATGCCACCATCCAGATAAACCGATTGCTTACCTGAAGAAAATTGAAATTTTTCCAATATGGCACTTTCTATTTTTGGGTGACTCTTTTCGACGTCTAAACTTACGAAAGATGGTTCGGTAAGAAAAAAGTCAATTCTAATCAATTTTTTAGCTGAATCAAAAGACGCAGCCACATTTTTGATGTCCGTACCAATCCAATAGTATTGAGCCGATTCTTTTTCTGCAATGAACACCTGTCCAAACCTCTTATAGATAGCGATACCGCGCGGTTGCTCAAATTCCCGGTCACCGATGCCTTCTTTTCCAAACGTGGTTAAATAATTCAGATTGCGGTCAAATTTATGCACACAGCCGTTTTCAAAATCAGTTGCCCAAATCTGGCTGTAGTAATCCAATGCCAAATACATGAGCTTACCGGTTTTGAATCCGAAATCCTGCAACGAAACGGCTTTCACAAACTGTCCGTCTAATGTGAACTTCTGAATGCGCGTCCCATCCAAATCGATAACAACGATGAAGCGATCTTTAAAGTGCGACCATTTCTCGCGACCGTTAGTCACGGCAATTCCTGTGGGGTGCCAAAACTGCCCGGCATCAACACCTGCCTTGCCGAACCAGGCATGCAACTGATTGTCAGCTCTAAGAACCTGCACCCTATGATTAGCGGTATCGGTAATATAAACAAAATTATCTGCATCCAGTGCTACGTCGTGGGGTTGGTTAAACTGCCCGGGAAGCGGTCCTCTGCCACCGATACCCTGCACAAACTGCAATTTTTTTTTAGGATTAAACAACCTGACGATGCGGTCATTCCCGGTGTCTGCTACATAAACATCTCCGAGCGCGTTGGCGGCAATTCCCAACGGCTGATTTAGAGCCTCATTCCCTCTTTTTTTAAAACCATAGAATCCAAGAGATTTTACAGATGTATTATATACAATCATGTTCGCACCGGAGTTTACCCCGTAACCGGTTACTTCGTCATCATCCTTTTTGGATTTTGGATCGTCCCAACTTTGCAGCCTTGTGACTGTAATGCCTTGCGGATTCTGGACTTTGACCCGATTGCGTGTGTAAAGCAGCAAATGGGTTTTTGTGGCTTTGCGAATACCGTATGTATGCAGAAAAGATGGAAATACAAGTGTTGTTTGTTTGTCACTCCTTCCGCTAAAGCTCAAAAGCTGAGCTGGTAGCAAAACGACTGCGAAAAGAAACAATATCGCGTCACTCATTTTAACTTTTTTGCAACGGAAGTCATATTCGATGCTGTTTTTCATATCTGTTGTTATTGTTTCATAGGGATATGCAGTGAATTTTAGCGTTGTAGGTTACACCTATTTTTTGTTCGAATGACTCGAACTCCCCACTTCCTGTTTTACCGCATGGAAATGCTGCCAGATTCTTTCCGCTAACTCAGAATTAAGGCCATCGACGATTTGAATCTCATCCACAGCAGCTTCACGAATGCCTTCGACAGAACCGAAATACTTGATCAATGCTGCCCTTTTGGCCGGACCGACACCGGAAATAACATCCACCTCGGATTGCAACGTACGTTTTTTCCGCAAAGACCGGTGGAAAGTCACAGCGAAACGGTGCGCTTCGTCGCGAATCTGCTGCAGGAGTTTCAATCCCGAGGAGGTTCTTGGAATATTCTGCGCCTCCGATGCACCGGGGAGGAAAACTTCATCCAAACGTTTTGCAAGAGCCGCAACCGGTTGCTGCTGTAACCCTAACTCTGTTAAGACCTGAACAACTGTAGAGAGTTGCCCTTTTCCACCATCAATTAAAATGAGATCTGGATGATCCATTTTTTTGCTTAATGAACCGCTGTACCGGCGCCGAACAGCTTCAGCCATCATGGCGAAATCATCCGGTGTTTCTTTTGAGACAATTTTAAATTTTCGATAGTCACTTTTTTTCGGCCCTCCGTTCACAAAGGTTACCATGGATGCCACCGGATTCGTCCCCTGGATATTTGAAATATCAAAGCATTCAATGCGTTTCGGTGATTTCTTTAAATGCAAATCCCGCTGTAATGCTTTCACATTATGGTTAACATAGTCCTTTGACTTTAATTTCTGTAATTTCAACTCATCTAGCAGATGCTGGGCATTTTTCAAACTCATTTGCAGCAATTTTGCCTTTTGCCCTTTTTGCGGAACAATGAGCCGGACTTTAGATTTTGCTTTCTCCGTCAGCCACAACTGAACATTTTCCATTTCCTCAATTTCTGCCGGCAAATAAATTTCGGTTGGGATAAATTCCGCCTTTAAATAATACTGCTTTAGAAAGGAGGAGACGATCTTTGCATTGGATTCATGTTCAACTCCCTGCAAATAAAAATGCTGCTGCCCAAGAATTTTACCATCCCGGACTTTAAAAATAACACCGCAAGCATCATCATCTTCCACAGCCACCGCCACAATGTCACGATCAAGACGTTCATCCGTCACAACTTTTTGTTTGTATTGAAAATTTTCGATGGATTTGATTTGGTCGCGTACACGCGCAGCATTTTCGAACAGTTTCAACTCAGAAAGATGCCACATCCGACTCTTCAATTCGTTCACGACCTGGCTATCTCTACCATTGATGAAGTTGACAATTTGTTCCACCATAGAGCCGTAATCGGCCTCTGAAACCAGGCCCTCGCATGGTCCGTCACATCTTTTGATGTGGTAATCCAAACAAAGTTTATATTTCCTCTTTGCAACAACCTGTTCCGTCAAATGGTAATTGCAACTTCGAACAGGGAAAATGCGTTTCACAGACTTCAAAAGCTCCCGCATCGCGCCCACATCCGTGTAAGGTCCGAAATACCGCGAACCGTCTTTTATGATTCGTCTGGTGGGGAAAATTCTCGGAAACCGTTCATTGGTAACCCGGATGTACGGATAACTTTTATCATCCTTTAAGTTGATATTATATTTGGGCCGGTACTCTTTTATCAAATTCATTTCCAGGATCAACGCTTCCATTTCTGTATCCGTAACAATGATGTCAAAATCGGCAATTTTGGATTTTAGCACAAGGTACTTTGGGCCTTCTGCACGACTCTCCTGAAAATAAGACCGCACCCGATTGCGCAGCAGTTTCGCCTTCCCCACATAAATGATGGCATCTTTTTTATTCTTGAATAAATAGCAGCCGGGTCGTTTCGGCAGATGGTCGAGTTTTTCCTGTATCGTTGACATGACAGCTTTAAATAATCGTTAAACTGAATGATCCCTTAGGCAATGAATCTCAAAATTAATACGGGGTACAAAACGCTTCTCAAGAATAAAATACGCTACCCAATAAACTTCCTACACATTCATTGGGGCTGTCCAAAAAGTCAAAAAAATTGTCATTTCGAATCAGGCGGAAGCCTGAGGAGAAATCTGAGCCTGAGACAGTCCACGACATAAGTAATTGTTTTTATAATATATTATGACGATTTTCTTACCAGATTCCTTTCCGGCAACTGCCGGATCGGAATGACAAATCGGGCATTTTAGACAACCCCAATGAAATCGCAAAGACATTCTGTTTCGATCAACCAACTCAGATAAACGAAACAAAGTTTCTAAGACAAGTGTGTTCCCAAACCGGAGTTTGGGAACAAGCTGGGCGCTTAAGTTGACGCCTATCTGGTCGAAATGAAAGA
>CAYVXE010000062.1:3725-25036 GCA_964455375.1 uncultured Calditrichaceae bacterium | reverse complement strand
TGGAGTCACATTAAGCTCTATTTTATGATCGGCCTGCCCACGGAGACCGAAGAAGATCTTAAAGCAATTGTCGAACTCGGGAAGAAGATTCTCTTTCTGGCGGAAAAACAGCACGGCAAAAAAGCACAGGTGACCATCAGTGTGTCATCGCACATTCCCAAACCACACGCACCGTTTCAATGGCTGGGACTCGAAGACACCGAATCCTTGCGGGAAAAACAGAAATATCTGTTAAATCTAATCAAACGATACAAACGGTTACGGTTTAAATGGCACGATGTTCAACACACCTGGCTTGAAACAATCTTTTCACGAGGAGACCGGCGGTTGTGTAAAGCGTTGGAAGTCGCTTACAAAAAGGGAGCGAGGCTGGACGCGTGGACAGACCAAATTAATTTGGAGATCTGGCGGGAAACGTTTGCTGAATTAAATATTGACACGGATATATGGCATAAAGACATTCCGCTAAACGCCGCTCTGCCCTGGGATCACCTGGATTCTCTGGTAAAAAAAGAGTGGTTGGTGCAGGAGCTAAAACGTGCGCTAAAAGGGCGTTTCTCTCCTGCCTGCGAGAAGCCGTTCAAAAAGAAAGGAGACCTCAACCGCACCGATCTCGGCAAACCGTCGGAAAGTGACAAACTGGTTTGCTATCATTGCGGCCTCGAATGTGATTTGGATGCAATCCGGAGCCAAAGAATTGCAAGCTGGAACAGCCTGGAAAAAACTAGTGCGCCGGCTGAAACGGTGGTGAACCTCCCCGGCAAAGCTGAGGAAGTCACCCGCTACCGTGCCGCTTATTCCAAACTAAAAAACTACCGGTTTTTGTCAGCGCTGGACTTGACAAGGATGTTTACGAGAGCATTCAACAGGTCGGGCATTCCGTTGAAATTCAGCGAAGGCTTTCATCCGGCGCCGGTTATTTCGTTTGGTCCTGCGCTTGGCGTCGGCACGGAAAGCGCCGAAGAATATCTCGACTTTGAAACATCTGTTGAAATTGACCCGGGAGTTTTAAAAGATCGCCTGAATGCACAGTTGCCAATTGATTTAAATTTTCTGCAGATTATCAAAATAGACCGCAAATCGGATTCATTGTTTAAAATTATTCATGCGGCAGAATATTCAGTAACTTTTGATTCTGCTCAACTATCGCATGAATTAAAACAGATTTTAAACGGCGATTGGCAAGAAATTGCTGTTGAATTGCATAAAAATTTAGTAAAAAAACTTCTGCAAAAGGAAAATATAAACGTCACAAAAACGAGTAAAGGAAAAACCAAAATTCAGGATATCAGACCGCTGATTCAGGAAATCACCGTTGAAAATTCTGTGACCCCTTTACACTTAAGAATGATTTTACAGACCGGCAGTCAGGGTGGGGTACGGCCGGAGGTTGTTTTACGTGAAATGTACCTGCTACCTTCCGACTTGTTCGAAATTAAACGGCTGCGTCTGCTTATAGAAAAAAACGGAACGTATGTTTCACCGCTGGATGTTCTTGAATGATTACAACCTATACCCAGAATTATCTTTTCGAGTCAGGTGAATGCCTGACGAGAAATCTGGTCTATGCCTGTGTCAGACCTTTCGGCTTTGCTCAAGGTGACAAGAATCCTCCTTACGTTTATGCAGCAAGGCAACTGCAGGGTCGGGATCACAGAAACATGAGTTTTTGTTCAATCACGATTTGGTATTTTTGGGCTAAAAATGAGGCATCATACGATAATGTTGAAAGAAAAAATATTTCGAGTTAGCGTGTTTATTTTGTTGGCATTTTCTACCACCGCTTTTGGTCAATTATTTCAAAAACCGGTGGCAGCAACCCCACAGCGTCCGTCGAACAGTTACAACACGTCGACGACCCCTGCTGGTTGGGTTGAAGTTGAATTCGGGTCAGCCATCGATAGTCATGTTTTCGATTCACCGGTGGTTTTGAAGGTCGGCCTGCAGCGCAATCTTGAATTGTTTGTGGGTGCATCTCCGTTGGTACATGTTTCTAACGGACATTCGGAAAGCGGATTTGGCGACGTGAATCTCGGTTTTCGCTCACGTTTTGGTGGAGGCATGCAGGGTTTGCCGACTTTTGGAGGTGTCGTGACGGTGAAAATTCCCACCGCAAATGAAAACAAAGGCCTGGGAACAGGGAATACCGACTGGACATTTATGATCATCGTTTCCCAGTCTACCGGGCATTATGGTTTAGATTTGAATGTCGGATTTAAGAACACAAATTTACCTGAGGGACAAAATCAATCGCGGTTTGTGGGTATTTTAACCGGCAGTACGAGTTTTACGCCAAAATTAAGCGCATACTCGGAACTCTTTTTGTCGCAGCATGTGCGTATCAATAGAACTGACGTAGGTACTGCGGATGTAAACAATGTGATTTTTGTTGGAGCGGCTGGAATAAGCTACACGGTTTCTCCAAGATTCGTCATCGATGCCGGTTTGAACATAAATATAACCAATGCTCCATACGATTTTCAGTTTTTGGTAGGAGCGACATCCACGTTATTTAAACTTTGGTAATTTGTGGGAATGAAAGAAAACAGTTACAAAGCTTCATTTTATACATTGGGCTGCCGGTTAAACCAGGCGGAGACTTCCCTGATCAGCAACACATTTAAAGAAAAAGGGTATGAAATCGTGGATTACGGTCAGCCGACGGACGTATGCGTGATTAACACCTGCACGGTTACGGAACAGGCTGATGCCAAATGCCGGCAATTGGTCAGACAGGTACTCAAACGCTCTCCGGATGCGTTTGTAGCAGTCGTCGGATGTTACTCGCAAATGGGTGCTGAAGAAATTAAACAAATCGACGGTGTCGATTTAATTGTCGGTACCGAAGAGAAAATGCAGGTTTCGGACTACATTGATATTCCACAGAAATTACCCGAACCGGTTGTTCGCAACGGGAAAATCAACCGCACCTCTTTTACCATCGGTTCTGTTGGAAACTATGAACATGCAACCCGGGCGAATCTGAAAATTCAGGACGGTTGTGATTTTATGTGTTCGTTTTGCATTATTCCTTTTGCACGCGGGCGGGGAAGAAGCCGTGCCTTCTGGGATATTCAAAGGGAGGCCATTCAATTGGTGGAGCGTGGTCATCAGGAACTTGTGCTCAGCGGTGTAAATCTTGGTACGTATGAATACGAAGGCAAGCGCCTGCTCGATGTGATCAAAATGCTGGAGAGAATCGCTGGCCTGAAACGTATTCGCATCAGTTCAATTGAACCCACCACGATTCCGGAAGCGTTAATTGACCACATGGCGGATTCGGAAAAATTGTGCCATCATTTTCATCTTCCGCTGCAAAGCGGCGATGATACCATTCTCAAAAAGATGCGCCGGCTTTATTCGGTGAAAGAATACATGGATTTTCTGGAGATGGTCAAGGAAAAAATCCCGGATGTGTGTCTCGGCACGGATGTCATGGTTGGTTTTCCCGGCGAAACAAATATTGAATTTGAAAATACATTGCGCCGACTTGAGGATATTCCGTTAAGCTACTTCCATGTTTTTTCATATTCCGAAAGATTCGGGACTCCCACTGTGAAAATGTCGGGACAGGTTTCGCCGAAAGAAAAGAAAATCCGCAGCGAAACACTGCGTTTGCTTTCAAAAGAAAAGAAAAAACAGTTTTATTCCGGACATATTGGGAGACAGCTTTTAGTTTTGATGGAAGAAGATAAAAATGGTTTTTTTCAGGGTTTTTCTGACAATTATGTCAAAGTAGGGGTACGGAGCGCAAAGAATCTTTCGAACAAATTTGTCACGGTCGCAGTTAAAGAACTATTGCCGGACAATTTATGTTCGGGAACAATTTTAAATTAAGCCACAAAAATAATGAAAAAAGTTTATATAGAAACATACGGATGCCAGATGAATGAGTACGACTCGGAGCTTGTTCGGGCGATTCTGAAAAAAAATCTGTATGAGTTTACCAGTTCCGAGCAGGATGCTGAAGTTATTTTTCTGAACACCTGTGCCATTCGGGAGAATGCCCACTCAAAGATATACGCCCGACTGGGTGATTTGAAACATCTGAAGAAAAAAAACAAGAATCTCATCATTGGTTTGCTGGGGTGTATGTCGCAAAATTTAAGAGGGAATTTAGACCGAAATGAAGATCTGGTTGATATTTTCGCCGGGCCGGACAGTTACAAGCGCCTGCCATCCATGCTGAATAAAGTTGCAGATAACGGCAAAAAGGAATACGACTTTTCTCTGTCTGAGTTTGAAGACTACAGCGATGTTTACCCTGAACGGATCCCTGGTATCAATGCATGGATCGCGGTCATGCGCGGCTGTGACAATTTCTGTTCATTTTGCGTCGTTCCATACACACGGGGGCGTGAAAGAAGCCGCTCACCCGAAAGCGTTGTTGCAGAAGCAAAGCATCTCGCCAGAGACGGATTTAAACAAATTTCACTACTTGGGCAAAATGTCAATTCTTATCGTCACGAAAAGGCAGACTTTGCCGACTTAATGGACATGGTGGCAGAAGTGGACGGCATAGAACGTGTGCGCTTTACCTCTCCGCACCCGAAAGATTTTCCAGCCAAATTTTTGAAAATAATGGCGAATAATTCAAAAATTTGTAATCATATTCACCTTCCACTGCAGGCCGGTAATGACAGAATATTGCAATTAATGGGGAGAAATTACACAAAAAAGGAATTTCTGGATTTGGTAGATTTGATCAGAACAATGATCCCGGAAATTACCTTGACAACCGATATCATCGTTGGCTTTTGCACGGAAACAGGTGATGAATTTGAGGAAACGCTGGATGTCATGACGCAGGTAAAATTCGATTCAGCATTCATGTTCAAATATTCTCAAAGAAAACAAACCAGCGCTTATCGCAAGCATGCCGATGATGTCCCGCCGGAAAAAAAGACTGAGCGCATTGTACGCTTAAATGACCTGCAAAAGGATATTTCCATTAAGAAAAACACGCAGCTCATAGGTAAAAAATTGCCCGTACTCATAGAGAGCCCAAGCAAAAATAATCCAATGACTTATATGGGACGCTCGGAAGGGAATAAAACGGTCATTTTACCACAGGGACCTTTTAACCCGGGCGACCTCATCGATGTTGAAATTCATGATGTTACTGCCAACACGCTTTACGGCGAACATTTTTGTGGTTAGAATAATTTAACTGGAAGAAAAATGGCTACATTTACCAGCCTCGATTTTTATCAAATTGACGATTTATTTACAGAAGAAGAACGCCTTATCCGGCAAACGGTGCGTGAGTTTGTAGAAAATGAATTTATGCCGATCATTCGGGATTGTTACCGTGCCGGTGAATTTCCGCGGGACCTCATACCGAAAATTGGCGAGTTAGGTCTGCTGGGTACAAATTTAAGCGGGTACGGTTGTGCCGGTTTGAACAATGTTTCCTACGGATTGATCAATCAGGAATTAGAAAGAGGGGATAGCGGCCTGCGCAGTTTTGTGTCCGTTCAGGGGAGCCTAGTGATGTATCCAATTCATGCGTTTGGTTCAGAACAGCAAAAACAGGCATGGTTGCCGAAACTCGCATCCGGGGATGCCGTCGGTTGTTTTGGTTTAACGGAGCCGGACTTTGGGTCTAATCCCGGTGGGATGCGGACCCGTGCTGAGAAAACAGCAACAGGATGGCTGCTAAATGGCAATAAAATGTGGATTACAAATGGTACGCTGGCTGACATTTCCGTGATCTGGGCGAAAACATCCGACGGCGTGCGTGGTTTTTTAGTGGAATCGAATCGGAAAGGATTTTCTGCAAAACCAATTCATGGGAAATTGTCTTTACGTGCCTCGGATACCGCCGAATTATTAATGGAAAATTGTGAGATTCCACATGAAAATATTTTGCCCGGCACCAGCGGTCTCAAAAGCGCCCTAATGTGTTTGAGTCAGGCAAGATTCGGAATCGCCTGGGGCGCCATTGGTGCAGCTATGGCATGCTATGATGAAGCCTTAAACTATGCAAAGGGAAGGATTCAATTTAACGATAAACCTATCGCTGCACATCAGCTTGTGCAGGAAAAGCTGGTTTTCATGCTCAATGAAATCACCAAAGCGCAGCTTCTGTGTCTGCAATTGTCAAAAATAAAGGATCAGAAAAAGGTAAATAGTGCTCAGATATCCCTGGCGAAACGAAATAACGTTTACAATGCATTAAAAATTGCCAGACTCTCAAGGCAAATTCTTGGTGCAAACGGCATCGTCGACGATTATCAATCCATGCGGCACATGTGCAACCTGGAGACCGTGCTAACGTATGAGGGAACGCACGATATCCATACCTTAATTTTAGGGCAGGCGATTACAGGCAGTCAGGCTTTTTCCAATTAGGTACATCCAAAAACTGACCGCCTATAGCCTCAAGGTCCTGCGACTGCCGGAAGGAAAGGCAACAAAAATGGTGTTTTTGGTTATAAACGTAATGACAAAATCAGAGTAAAATGATGAATTTATATGACAAAGATGACGGATTTAAAGGTTTTACATTACAGCAGGCGAATGCTCTATTGCCTGACATCATCGCTATTACTGAAAAAACGATGGCTAAGTTAGAAAAATCTAAACATACGCTTTATGAATCGGCCACTGATGCAAAAATTCACATTGAAAACACTAAAATTATGACAGAGTGGTCACAAAAAATCGTTGAACTCGGCGTCTATCCGAAGGGATATTTTACAGTCGATTTTAAATCGAAAATACCAGACACACTTTTATGTTGGACCTATGGTGAAAATACAATTACCTACACCCATAAAATACATGAAAATTTTAAAGACAGAGTGTCTATCCGGAATGAAGATTATATCGGGTTTGAAAATTCAATGAACTAAGCAAATAAACTTGCTTTTCGTCGTTACGCTTTATATATTAAAATTCAATTAGTTAATGGATTTTGCCTTGTGGAAAAATCTAAACGTAAGAATCTTCTGTTAAGCCAAAAATTGGCAATCATATCAGCCGTTTTCAATAGGAAAGAAATTCGGCCTATCCTGGATGATTTTAGTAGTAGTGAGCAACTCGTGGAAGCTCATGAATTTATGTGGGATAAATTGGTCGAATTTCACTATCTTACACAAAAAGGTCAATTTAGCAGGACACATGTAACCCAAAACATGATGCCATCTACGACTTACCAGAAAAAGAAGAAATGTGATTTGCCAAAGGAATATTGCAAAGGTGTGGAATGTATTTGGTCTAATCCTGATTGTGCCGGAGAAAAAATCAAGAATAATATGGAAGTCATTGCAAAAACAATTATCGGTTATATAGAATTTTCTAATATACATTCCAGACCTAAAAGAAAAATTAATTCCAATATTAAAACCTGGATTTAGTGCAACGGATGCAACGGTTTGGGATTGTTTCAAAATGAGGAAGGTAAGATGGAAAATTCATTATTGAATATGTTGATCTATTATATTGGTGCGATCGCCTTAGTTGGTTTTGGTTGGGGCATGGCATTTTTGGTCTCAAAAAATAAAATCAGACATGCACAGACACATGCAAAAGAAATTCTTACCGAAGCTGAGCGAAAGGGCGAACGGGCGAAACAGAAAATTATTTTGCAATCAAAAGAAGATTGGTACAAAGTACGGGATGAGCAGGAACACCGCTTAAAAAACCGGCAAAAGAAAATCGAACAAATTGAAAGAGATTTTACTGAAAAAGAGAAAAAACTGCAAAAAAAAGAAAACGAAGTAAACCAACGGGAATCTCAGTTTCAATATAAAGAAAGAGAGCTTGAGGAACAAAAGGATGCAATTAAAACGAAAGAACATGAATTGCATAAAATAATCCATGAGCAAAATATTAAACTTTCAAGGATTAGTCAATTAAGTCAGGAAGACGCAAAAAACCTACTTTTAGAAAATCTACGCAAAGAATATAAAAAAGAGGCGGCGGTAATTTACAAAGAACTCGTTGACAAATCCAAAGAAAACGCAAATAAGGAAGCCAGAAATATCATTACGGCTGCTATCGAAAAAAATGCTGCGGATCATTGTGTTGAAACCACGGTTTCGGTGGTGAGCCTTCCTTCAGAAGATTTAAAGGGAAGGATTATCGGGCGTGATGGCAGGAATATAAAAGCATTTGAACAGGCCACCGGCGTTAAGGTAATTGTTGATGACACACCGGAAGCCGTCGTTTTATCTGCCTTTGATCCGGTGCGAAGAGAAGTTGCGCGATTGGCCATTGAAAAAGTCATTGCAAATAATAAAATCAATCCGCAAAAAATTGAAGACATCGTAAGAACTGCTGAAAAAGAAGTGGACAAGCTTATCTGGCGTGCCGGCAATGAAGTAATTGCTCGCATTGGTGTGGGAAGAATTCATCCTGATTTGATTCGAATTTTAGGCCGCTTGAAATTTCGGACCAGTTATGGTCAGAATGTTTTGAAGCATAGCGAAGAAGTGGCGGTTCTTACGGGCTCTATGGCAGCAGAGCTCAAACTTGACACAAAATTGGCTAAACGCGCCGGTCTCTTACATGATATCGGTAAGGCGATGAGCCAGGACATGGAGGGGACTCATACGCAAATAGGCGTACAAATTGGTAATCGATTCAAAGAAAATCCCGTTGTGATTAATGCTATCGCTTCACATCATGAAGATGAACCCGCTACGTCGCTTATTTCCGTTCTCGTCGCCTGCGCCGATTCAATTTCCGGAGCAAGACCCGGAGCTCGTCGTGACACGTTAGAAGGGTATGTTAGAAGAATTGAGAATCTGGAAAAAGTAGCCGATTCCTTTGAACTCGTGTCAAAAGCGTATGCTATTTCAGCCGGTCGTGAGGTTCGGGTCATGGTGCAACCGGAAAAAGTCAGCGATGAGGTTGCAACCCTTCTTGCCAATGATATCGCTAAAAAAATACAAAAGGACCTGGAATATCCTGGTCAAATTAAAGTCACCGTTATCCGTGAAACAAAAGCCGTGAGTTACGCATAATTCAAAATGAATCTAAATGAAAAATAGGAGAAAAAATATATGTCGGGCAAAAAATTAAAAATTGGTTTTACATTCGGGACAATCGTATTGCTGTTAGTCTGGATTACTTATACTGGTTTGAACAATAATCAAAAATATTATTTCGAAATAAAGGACCTTTTAGCAATGGGTTCAAAAGCTGAAGATCAGGGCATACGGGTGAAAGGTTTTCTCGTTCCCGGCTCCGTTGAAGAAACCGGTAATGGATTGGAAATTTTCTTTCAGTTAGAGGAGAAGGGGAAGCAACTGAAAGTGCGTTACACACAGGAAAGACCAGATACGTTTAAAGATGGTTCTGAAGTTTTAGTGGAAGGCAAAATGACGAAAGATGGGTATTTTGATGCAACTTTTCTCATGGCAAAATGTGCGTCAAAATATCAGGCCGAGGGTAACTACGATATTAAAAATTACAATCCTGAAACACATGAATTTAATGAGGGAACTAAATAATTTAATAAAGGATATTGACCAATGGATTTAGGACAATTACTATTATTCTTAGCCCTGATATGTGCGGTTTACTCGGTGATTGCATCAGTTTTAGGAATTTTAAAAAAGAATGAAGATGTGATTCGTTCGGGGGAAAACGCACTTTACAGTGTCACCATTTTGATAACTTTGGCAACTCTTGTGTTATGGCAGCAAATATTTACTCATAATTTCAACAATGAATATGTTGCAAATTACTCAAACAGAGCCATGCCGACGTTTTATATTTTTGCATCGCTTTGGGGCGGGCAAAAAGGTTCCCTATTATTTTGGGGATGGCTGTTAACACTTTATGCGTCATTAACCGTTTACCTGAACCGGCATAAAAATCGTGAATTAATGCCGTATGTATCAGCAATTCTGATGTTGGGTTCTCTGTTCTTTATTATTATCAATATTTTCGTCACCTCGCCATTTGAAAAATTGTGGCAGCTAATGGATGGCAGAGTCATTCAAGCCGTTATGCAGCCACAGGGGGCGTTACCGTTCATTCCTGCCGATGGACGCGGACTGAACCCACTGCTTCAACATCCTGCTATGGCTATTCATCCACCAATTCTGTACCTGGGGTTTGTGGGCTTCAGCGTACCGTTTGCATTCGCTCTTGCAGCTCTCATAACGGGACGTCTGGGCAATCAATGGTTAAATACGATTCGGCGCTGGACAATCGTGCCGTGGTTTTTTCTGGGCACCGGCATGCTCTTGGGCGGCAAGTGGGCGTACATGGAATTGGGTTGGGGTGGTTATTGGGCCTGGGACCCTGTAGAAAATGCCGCTTTAATGCCGTGGCTGATCGGTACTGCGTTTTTACATTCCATGATGATTCAGGAAAAGAAAAACATGCTGCGTGTTTGGAATATGGTACTGATTTTGATGACCTATATTCTCTGTATTTTTGGAACGTTTATAACTAGAAGCGGGGTCGTTTCATCAGTACATTCATTTGCACGATCAAACATTGCCCCCTGGTTTGTAGGGTATTTAGCACTCATCATCATTGTGCCGGTATATTTAATTATCCGCCGCTTACCGCAATTAAGATCTGAAAATCATTTTGATTCGGTGGTGTCCCGGGAATCTACCTTTCTGATTAACAACTTGCTTTTTTTGGGAGCTTTGTTTGCTGTTTTTTGGGGAACCGTATTTCCAATTGTAACGGAATGGGTACGAGATGTCAAAGTGACTGTAGGCGCTCCTTTCTTTACAAGAGTTATGCCGCCAATCGGCTTAGCGCTTTTATTTTTAACAGGCGTAGGTCCCTTGGTTGCGTGGCGTAAAACCTCAACCAGATTGATGAAAAAAATCTTTTTAAAGCCCTTTATTGCGGGTTTGCTTGGATTAGCGGTTTTCATCGCTTTAGGCATTCGTCATTATTATGCTTTAATTTCCCTGACTTTGTGTATTTTTGTCACAGTCACTATTGTTTCGGAATTTCATCGGGGAGCAAGAGCCAGAATGAAAACAAATTCCGAAAAATATACCACTGCCATTTACCATCTCATTTTAAAAAACAAACGGCGATATGGCGGCTACATCGTACACTTTGGTATCGTTCTGTTGTTTCTTGGTTTTACGGGGAAAGCCTTCGATACACAAAAAGAAGCAACCTTGAATCTCGGCGAATCTATGCAAGTTAGAGATTATACCTTAAAATATATTGACTTCACCACAAAAGAAGATGCCAACAAAGTTGTTTGGCAAGCAACTATGGACGTTTATGTAGATGGTAAAAAAGTCAAAACAATTTATCCGAACAAGCATTACTATTCCGTACAACAGCAGCCAACAACCGAGGTTGTGTTGAGATCTACGTTAAAAGAAGATTTATATGTGGTGCTCGCTCAACCAAACCAGGACAAAAGCGTTGTTTTTAAGGTCTATATTAATCCGTTAATCAGCTTTGTTTGGCTTTCCGGATTAGTTGTAACATTGGGTACGTTTGTCTGTTTGTTACCGGATAAACGTTTAAAGACCTCTTCTTCAACTTTGGAAGCATCGAAAAGCAGACAAACTGTGAAAGAGGTTCTTAGTTGAACGATAGTAAATAACACGAATGCTATTTTAAAAAAAAGCCCGAATTTATTTTTTACAGTTCGGGCTTTTTCTTGAAATACATCTTCCTATTTTTCTGTTTTTTTTCTTGACTAATAAGATTCGTTTGCCTATATTAAACCCGACTAAAATAGTCGTATATGAAACTATGCTAAAATTATCAAAAAAAACAGAATATGGCATAATTGCTTTGAAGCACATGTTAAACAGAACAGAAGAATCTGTGAGCAGTGCGAAAGAAATAGCAACGATGTATAACATTCCAAATGAAATTATGGCCAAAATTCTCCAGGTCCTTGTAAAAAATGATATTTTGGTTTCTAGCCAGGGAGCGCGCGGTGGTTATATTTTAGCCAGGAGCGGACGTGAAATCTCGCTTTCTGAAATCATCGAATCCATTGAAGGGCCGTTGGGAATTGTGGATTGCGTATCTCAAACTGACTGTGATTGTATGCAAATCGATACCTGCAACATCAGCGAACCTTTGAAGGTAATTCAAAAACAGCTTAAAATATTTCTCTCAGGTATTTCTTTGGCAGATATAAACAATGAAATCGAAATGCAACGTGTTATGTGGCAATAAATTAGTTATTGGAGAATTTGTATGATTACGCTGACCCCAAAAGCGATTGAAGAAGTCAAAAAGCTACTGCACCAGGATGAACAAACCGGTAAAACCGGCTTGCGCGTAGGTGTGAAGGGTGGAGGCTGTTCAGGATTGACGTATGTTCTTAATTTTGAACAGGAAAACCGACAGGATGACAAAATCCTGGAATTCGATGGAATTAAGATTTTCATGGATCCGAAAAGCGCCATTTATCTGAACGGAACCGAATTGGACTTTTCAGACGGGTTAAACGGCAAAGGGTTTGAGTTTAAAAATCCAAATGCGCAGAGGACGTGTGGTTGTGGAAGCAGTTTTGGTATGTAACCCCTTTTTATAGTCTATAAAAAAACTTTTCAGGAGAACGCTTAATGAGCACTGAACAAGAAACCATTGAACAATTTACAAAAAGTGAATATAAGTGGGGATTTACCACCGATGTTGAAATGGATGAATTTCCGAAAGGCTTAAATGAAGATATCGTTCGTAAAATATCTGCTATTAAACAGGAGCCCGAGTTTTTGCTTCAATGGCGCTTAAAAGCCTTTCGTCACTGGTTGACATTAAAAGAGCCAAAATGGCCGAACGTGACCTACCCGAAAATTGATTACCAGGACGCTTACTATTTTGCCGCGCCCAAAAAGAAGAAACAGTTAAAAAGTCTCGATGAGGTTGATCCTGAAATCAGAAAGACCTTTGACAAACTTGGTATCTCCCTGGATGAACAAAAAAGACTCACAGGAGTTGCGGTGGATGCGGTTATGGACAGTGTCTCTGTTGCCACAACATTTCGCAAAGAACTCGAAAAACATGGCATTATCTTCTCTTCCTTTTCAGAAGCTGTCAAAAACCATCCGGACTTAATTAAACGATATCTTGGTTCTGTTGTGCCTTACACGGATAATTTTTATGCAGCATTAAATTCCGCTGTGTTCAGTGACGGTTCTTTTTGTTTTATCCCTAAGGGGGTAAGATGCCCAATGGAATTGTCGACATATTTTCGAATTAATGCAGCCAATACCGGACAGTTCGAGCGCACGCTTATCGTGGCAGAAGAAGGCGCCTACGTCAGCTACCTGGAAGGATGCACGGCACCCATGCGCGATGAAAATCAGTTGCATGCAGCAGTGGTCGAAATTATTTCTCACAAGAACGCTGAAGTAAAATATTCAACCGTACAAAACTGGTACCCCGGCGATGAAAACGGTGTCGGTGGCATTTACAATTTTGTTACCAAAAGAGGTATCTGTTCAGGTGATAATGCAAAAATATCCTGGACTCAGGTAGAAACCGGTTCTGCAATTACGTGGAAATATCCGAGCGTTATTCTGAAAGGCGATAATTCAATCGGTGAGTTTTACTCTGTTGCCCTCACAAATAATTATCAACAAGCAGACACAGGTACAAAAATGGTACACATTGGAAAAAACACGAGGAGTACCATTATTTCAAAAGGAATTTCTGCAGGTAAAAGTAACAATTCATACCGAGGGTTGGTGCGGGTAAACAAGGGTGCTGAAAATGCACGAAACTTTTCTCAGTGTGATTCCCTGCTAATTGGCGATAAATGTGGTGCACACACGTTCCCTTATCTGGATATTTTCAACAAAACGGCACAGGTGGAGCATGAAGCCACGACGACAAAAATTGGTGAAGACCAGATATTTTACTGCAACCAACGCGGCATTGATACGGAAAACGCTATCGGATTGATTGTTAACGGGTACTGTAAAGAAGTCTTTAAATTGCTGCCCATGGAATTTGCAGTTGAAGCACAAAAACTTCTGGCCATAAGTTTGGAAGGGAGTGTCGGATAAAGAGCTTCTGAATGGGAACATCCTCATCGGTGATTCTCGTCCGGTCGTGCGCCGTAAGCGTCAACTTGCCGGACAGGAATCTGAACGATGCTGAGCCGGAGCTTGCGACAAGTGATTCGAATTCATTTTATCTAAATCTTAGGAGAAATAAATTAAAGATGTTATCTATCAAAAATCTACATGTAAATGTTGAAAACAATCAAATCTTAAAAGGTGTGAATCTGGAGATTCACCCCGGAGAAGTGCATGCAATTATGGGACCGAACGGTTCCGGCAAAAGTACGCTGGCAAATGTCCTTGCGGGGCGTGAAGAATATGATGTCGTTGGTGGCAGTGTACGTTATTTCGGCAAAGATTTACTCGACATGTCCCCCGAGGACCGCGCTCGCGAAGGCGTTTTTCTTGCATTTCAATATCCGGTGGAAATTCCGGGTGTCAGCATGTCCAATTTTCTCAAAGAAGCCTTGAATGCAATCCGCGAACACAAGGGTGAAGAAAATTTAGATGCGATGCAATTCTTCAAACTCGTCCGCGAAAAATTGAAAGTTGTCAACATGAACGAAAAATTTTTAAGCCGGGCCGTCAATGAAGGTTTTTCCGGCGGTGAAAAAAAGCGAAATGAAATATTCCAGATGGCGGTTTTAGAACCGAAATTAGCCATTCTGGATGAAACGGACTCAGGGCTGGATATCGACGCACTCAGAATTGTTTCCAAAGGCGTAAACGCATTGCGAACCAAAGAGAACGCCACGATCGTCGTAACTCACTACCAGAGGCTACTCAATTTCATCGTTCCAGACTTTGTGCATGTGCTGGTAAACGGTAGGATTGTTAAATCCGGAGATAAAGATCTGGCGCTGCAATTGGAAGAACAGGGCTACGACTGGCTGACACCGGAAATAGAAGAGACTGTTGCTGTGTCATGAATCCATCATTGAAACGAAAAGGAAATAAAGCAGAATGATGTCTGAATCAAAACATAATGACCTTAAAGATTGGTATGTTTCAAATTTTAATTTATTCGAAAATAAATTAAATGGAAATAGCGAATCCCCATTTCATAATATACGAAAATCGGCTATTTCGGCCTTTGCAGATTTAGGATTTCCCACCACAAAAAACGAAGAGTGGCGGCATACGAATATTGCACCAATTTTAAAACACAAATTCAAAGTAGCCAAAGCCGATGAAGCGGTTGATCATGATATAGTCAAGCGCTTCACGTTCAATAATCTTGATCAGAATGTTCTGGTCTTTGTAAACGGCTATTATTCTGAAAAGCTGTCTTCCTTAACTTCATTACCCAATGAAATAGCCATTAGCAGCTTAAACAAAGCCTTTAAGGAAGATCAGGCGCTACTGGATTCTCATCTTGGAAAGTATGCCGAATTCAGCAAGGACACATTTACGGCACTGAATACTGCTTTCACCGTAGATGGTGCGGTTATCCGTGTTCCGGATAATGTTTCCGTTCCTCAACCGTTGCATATCATTTATATTAATTCCTCTGCCAATGAACATATTGCATCTCCAAGGAACTTGATTTTAATGGGCAAAGGGAGTAAATTAAAACTGATTGAAAGTTATCATGGAATGTCAAACAGTTCTTATTTCAACAACATGGTTACCGAAGTTTACGTTGCAGAAAATGCAAATTTAGAATACATTAAATATCAGGATCAGAGCAAAAAAGCTTTCCACGTGTCCAATACGAACATTTGCCAGGAACGCGATAGTGTTTTTTCACAGGTAAATCTCGACCTTGGCGGGGCGTTGGTTCGCAATAACACCAATGTTTTGTTAAATGATGTGAACTGCGAATCGCACTTATTTGGTTTCTATCTGGGTACGGATAACCAACTCATCGATAATCACACATTTATCGATCACGCAAATCCTCATTGTTTCAGCAATGAATTGTACAAAGGTATTTTGGACGACAAATCCACGGGCGTCTTTAACGGGAAAATACTCGTGCGCCCCGATGCGCAGAAAACCAATGCCTTGCAATCCAATAAAACCCTTTTGCTCACCAATGATGCCTCCATTCACGCGAAACCGCAATTGGAAATTTTTGCCGATGATGTAAAATGTACGCATGGCGCCACCATCGGTCAGTTGGATGATGAAGCACTCTTTTACCTGCGTGCACGTGGCATCAGCAAGGAAGTTGCCGGCGCGATGTTGAGACACGCATTCATCAGTGATGTTTTGAGTAACATCGCTATTCCGGAATTACGACAGATTTTAGATGATAGAATCATTGAACATTTCAAGAGCATTGCTTAGATGGGACAAATAGCTCACCATACGCTGGCGGATACAACCGCTGATCATCGCACCGAAATGCCGGATGTCGAAAAAATCAGACGGGATTTCCCGATTTTGAACACCATTGTTTATGGCCATCCGTTGATTTATTTTGACAATGCTGCCACCATGCAGAAGCCCAAATCGGTCATCGAGGCTATCAGCAATTACTATTTGACGCAAAATGCAAATATCCATCGCGGCATTCACTACCTCAGTGAACAGGCTACCGCCGGGTACGAAGCCACCCGCACAAAGGTGAGAGATTTCATCCATGCTCAATCCGAAAACGAAATTATTTTCACAGGCGGAACCACCGATGCCATTAACCTCGTAGCAATGTCTTTCGAGCGCATGAGTTTAAATGCAAATGATGAGATCATTGTATCGAACATGGAACATCACTCGAATATTGTTCCGTGGCAAATTCTTTGCGAGCAGACCGGCGCCAAATTAAAGGTCATTCCCATCGATGAAAAAGGCGAGCTGATTCTTGAAGACTTCGAAAAACTTCTGAGTCGGAATACGAAACTCGTTTCACTCGTGCACATTTCTAATTCTCTGGGAACGATTAATCCGGTGAAAAAGGTCATTGAATTAGCGCATCAATACGACGTTCCTGTTTTACTTGACGGTGCACAGGCAGTCCCACACCAGCCGGTAGATGTTCAGGAATTGGATTGTGATTTTTATGCGTTTTCCGGACATAAAATGTTTGGTCCGACGGGCATCGGTGTTTTGTATGGAAAAGAACATCTGTTAGATAAAATGCCGCCGTATCGTGGTGGTGGTGAGATGATTAAATCCGTCACATTTTCTCATACAACATACAACGATTTACCGTACAAATTTGAGGCCGGAACCCCCAATATTGCCGGTGTCTTCGGTTTGAGCGCTGCAATTGATTACATTGCAAAATTAGATTACGAAAAAATCCAATTTTACGAATCCCTGTTACTCGACTATGCAACCAATGCATTAGCAGACATAAAGGAACTGCGAATCATCGGTCGTGCAGCGAAGAAAGCGTCTGTCATCTCATTTGTTCTCGAAAATATTCATCCCCATGACGTCGGAACCGTCCTCGACAGAACCGGTATCGCCGTAAGGACCGGACATCATTGCACGCAACCGGTTATGGACCGCTATCAGATTCCGGCCACGGTCCGTGCTTCCCTGGCAATTTACAACAGCAGAGAAGAAATCGACCATCTTGTGGCTGCATTACATAAAGTTATATCATTGTTCAAATAACGGTTATTTTAGATATGGAAAACGAAAAAGAAATCTCTGTGGAAAATACAAATGGCCACTCCGGACTGTATCACAGGGTTGTTGAGATATTGCAGTCATGCTATGATCCCGAAATTCCCGTGAATATCTATGAACTCGGTCTGATTTACGATATTATCATCGATGAGAAAAATAATGTTGATATTAAAATGACATTGACCTCTCCTGCATGCCCGGTAGCAGGTATCCTCCCCGGAGAGGTAGAGCAGAAAGTAAAAGGAATTCCGGGAATAGGTAATGTCATTGTTGAACTCGTTTGGGAACCACCCTGGTCGCCGGACCTCATGAGTGATGTCGCCAGGTATGAATTGGGCATGATGTAATTATAAATCATCCAATTACACAGTATTAGGATGTGTGGTGTAGTCTATTTGAGACAGTTCAGTTTGTTCAGTGATTCTCGGTGTTTTGTTCATTTAATTATTTTCCGTTCATTTAAACCATCTTGCCGTTTGTTAAAAAAATTCGTGACATCTGAAATTTTATATAATCAAACCATTCTGCAGCACTCAAAAACTCCCTTAAACTTTGGTCGAATTATTAATCCAACTCACTTTGCCACGGCGGAAAATCCTGTTTGCGGTGATAAGATAGCATTGTATGTGAACGAGCAGAATTCCATTTTAAGGGATGTGAAGTTTACCGGCGAAGGCTGCGCAATTTGTCTTGCATCTGCGTCCCTGATGACAGAAATCATAAAATTCAAACCTGTTAAAGATGCCAGGGAACTTTTTCATTTATTTGAATCTTACCTGAAAATGGGATTCCCCGAGAATCCCGGGGAATTGGATTTATTAAAAGCTTTTGGTGTGATAAAAAAATATCCCATTCGCATAAAATGCGTTCTTTTGCCCTGGGATGCGCTCATGGATTGCTTTAAATAAAATTGTTCTGAATGTGTTTTTTAAATTGAGGAAATCTCTTGAATTTTCATTCGCAATTCTTTAAATTGAACTATTCTGAAATCATTCACACAGTCATAGAATGACTCACCGGTATCTCCAAAAAAAAATGTTTTTCATTTATCATTGTCAGTCAGTTTTTTAATCAAAATATAAAAGGAAAAGGAGTTTTTTATGTCGGAAAGTCTTGTGGATTATCGGGTGGAAAATAAAATAGCTATTCTGGAATTGAATAATCCTCCTGCTAATAGTTATAATCATGAAATGATGGCGGCATTGGATGCTTGTATTCTTAAAGCCCGCTTCGATGAATCTGTACACGTGATTGTCATTACCGGTAAAGGTGAGAAATTCTTTTCCGGGGGTGCGGACATTTCCATGTTGCAGTCAAACAGCCCTGCTTATCTGTACAATTTCGGTCTGCACGGCAATGAAACTCTTTTACGAATAGAGAACACACCAAAATTGGTCATTGCAGCGATTAACGGGCATGCCATGGGTGGTGGATGCGAAATCAGCTTAGCTTGCGACATGCGCATTGCCAAAGCAGGAAAGGGTAAAATCGGTTTGCCGGAAGTTAATTTAGGCGTTTTACCGGGAATGGGTGGAACTCAGAGGTTAAGCCGTTTAATCGGCGCTGCAAAAGCAATGGAACTCATGGCCACCGGCGCAGCTATCTCAATGGAGCAGGCGCTGGAATACGGGCTGGTTAATCATCTGTTTGAAGAAGAAGGGTACTGGGATAGCGTGATGGAATTTGCAGGGAATTTTGTCCCGCCGAAAAAAGCAAGCCTCTCTGTTGGACTTATCAAACGTGCGGTAAAATCCGGTCTGGAAATGTCCTTGCCGGACGGCCTTGCACTGGAAAGAGAACTTTTGCAACGTGGATTCGAAAGCGCTGATTCTGCGGAAGGTCTGAAAGCTTTTCTCGAAAAACGCGCCGCAAACTTTGAAGGTAAATAATGCTTGAGTGAGAACTCAATTTGATGATAATACGGGACTGTCCCAAAAGCGTCCTCCTTCACCTTGAGCGCAGTCGAAAGGTGATATAAGTGCTGTAAAATCAAAATGCTTCGACTTCGCTCAGCATGAAGCGTATGAGTCGACATTGGACTCTTGGGGAAGTACCTGAACAGCTTTCGTTCAGACACTAAATAGTTTTAATGATATTTTAATTTGAAAACAACTTTTAAGCCAAAGGAGAAAATGAATGGCACAAATGTATATAAATGGTGAATGGGTGGATGCCCTGAGCGGACAAAAATATGACGTGATCAATCCGGCCAATGGAGAGGTTGTCGATTCTGCACCGTCCGGAGATGCAGCAGATGCAGAAGCAGCGGTGAGTTCCGCAAAGTCCGCTTCTAGTGACTGGGCTGCAACCCCGGCAGATCAAAGAGCGCAGTTACTTCATAAAGGTATTTTAGCCGTCAAAGAACAAACGAAAGAATTAGCTGCTTTGCTGACAAAAGAGCAGGGGAAGCCATTCATGGAATCCATGGGAGAATTGACCCACTTTCTGCACGGGATGGAGTTTTATGTGGGGATGGCCGGCAAGGTTCGCGGCATCCAGGTACCGCTGCCGCCATCCATGAACCCCAACTGCTACGGCATGATCATGAAACAGCCGGTTGGCATTTCGGTTGGCATTGTTCCCTGGAATTTCCCGATTACGCTGATGGGTACAAAAGTCGGTCCGGCTCTCATTGCCGGTTGCCCGATCATCATTAAACCCGCTTCATCTACGCCGCTCACCACATTAAAAATAATCGGCATTTTAAACGAAGCCGGCATCCCGGCAGGCGTCCTCAACTGCGTCACCGGTTCCGGTAGCAAAGTCGGTCAGGCGTTGATTAAGCATCCGGATGTTCGCAGGGTCGCTTTAACCGGCAGTTCTGAGACCGGTAAACAGGTCATGCAACAGGCCGGAACCGATTTTAAGCGCATTACCCTGGAACTCGGTGGGTCAGACCCAATGATTGTCTGTGCCGATGCTGATGTTTCCAAAGCGGTTAGCGGCGCAATGATTGGACGCTTCTGGAATGCGGGTCAGGCGTGTCTGGCCGTTAAACGCCTGTACCTTTTTGAAGACGTGTACGATGAATTTATGGAAAAACTGGTTGCAAAAGTCAGTCGCTACGAACCGGGCGACGGAATGGTGAAAGCTGAAAAACCGCGAATTCGCATGGGACCTCTGCATTCTGCTTTTCAAATTGAAGAAGTTGAAGCACAACTTAAAGACGCAGTGTCAAAGGGTGCAAAGGTGCTGATAGGTGGAAAAAGACCAGACAATGCAGAAAATCAAAAAGGTCACTTCTTTGAACCGGCGGTGGTGGAAAACGTGCCGGAGAACTCGAAACTCGCCACAGAAGAAGTTTTCGGACCGGTTTTACCCGTCTTTAAAGTATCTGACCTGGATGAAGCTATTTCAAAAGCCAATAACAGTAAATGGGGCCTGGGCGCATCCATCTGGACCAATAACATGAAATATGCCAATCGGGCGGTTAGAGACATTCAGTCCGGAATGGTTTGGATTAACCAACTGCACTTCGGTTATGATGAAATGCCATTCGGCGGCGTGAAGGCTTCCGGCATTGGCCACGAACATGGCCCTGAAGCGCTGGAATATTACCTCGAACCCAAAAGCGTCGTCTTTGGCGGCCTAGAATAGGAAGGGATTCTCAACTATGGCAAAAATGTTTATCGGTGGCGAGTACGTTGATTCCATATCCGGTAAAACCACGGAGGTACTGAATCCGGCAACCGGCGAAGTCGTCGACACGGCTCCTGAGGGAGATCGGGACGATGTCAAGTCGGCCGTCGATGCTGCAGA
>CAYVXE010000062.1:1278-3625 GCA_964455375.1 uncultured Calditrichaceae bacterium | reverse complement strand
ACACTCATCGGTCCGTTGCACACCGACGTGCAAAGAACAGAAGTCGAAACTCAGGTACAGGATGCCGTTGACAAAGGGGCACGGATTTTGGCCGGTGGAAAACGTCCTCACGAAGATACCTTGCAGGAAGGAAATTACTATTTACCCACGATTTTAGACCGTGTAGATGATTCTTCAAAGATGGTGCGGGAAGAGGTCTTTGGTCCTGCCTTACCACTTATGCGGGTGAAGAACCTGGATGAAGCGCTTGAAAAGGCCAATGACCATATTTATGGTCTCGGTTCCTCGATTTGGACACAGAACGTTGACCGGGCGCACAAAGCTGCTGAGCTTTTAGAGGCCGGTTACACGTGGGTGAATTCTGCGCAGATTATTTTTGATGAATTACCATTCGGCGGCGTCAAGCAAAGCGGCATCGGCAAAGAGCACGGTTCCGAAGCCATCGACTACTATATGGAGACAAAATCCGTTGTTTTTGCAAAGAACGACATGGTTGAATGATGCCGGATCTTAACTACAAAACACTACTTTGCGACCTGAGCGAAGACGGTATTTTATTGGTGACCTTTAACCGGCCGGAAAAGCTCAATGCCATGAACGATCAAATGCGGTCGGAATTTATCAGGCTTGCATTTGAGTTGAAAAATAATCCGAAAATCAAAGTCATTATTTTTACCGGGGCGGGACGGGCGTTTTCTGCCGGTGGCGAT
Organism: uncultured Calditrichaceae bacterium; assembly: GCA_964455375.1. Taxonomy (GTDB): domain Bacteria; phylum Zhuqueibacterota; class Zhuqueibacteria; order Oceanimicrobiales; family Oceanimicrobiaceae; genus CAYVXE01. The sequence goes on along the minus strand of CAYVXE010000062.1, from coordinate 2,915 downwards.
ATCGATTTCCTTGATCAAGACTGGCTCACGCAGGACTTTCGCCGTGACACCCAGGAATTTACCAGTTTTTTTGACGATCTTGAAGTATTGGAAAAGCCGGTCATCGCTGCTATCAATGGCCCCTGTACCGGCGCCGGTTTGCAAATAACCCTTTCCTGTGATATTCGGATAGCATCCACGCAGGCAAAATTAGGTTTCCGTGAGAACCTGATCGGACTCATTCCGGGAGCCGGCGGATGTTCCAGGCTGGTGAAGCTTATCGGTTACGGCAAAGCAAAAGAATTGATTTTTACCGGAGATATGTATTCGGCTGAAGATGCAAAAGATTTTGGTTTGGTGAACCGGGTTGTGGAGCACGAGCAGTTGCTCGCAGAAGCCATGAAAATGGCAAAACACCTGCTGACGCGTGCACCCATTGCGTTAGGTCTGGTTAAACGCATCTTGTGGAATTGCGTGAATGTAGATATGACCACAGGCCGGACACTGGAAAGTCTGGCACAGAGTATTTTAATCAAAACCGATGATCACAAGGAAGGAATACAGGCGTTTCGTGAAAAACGCAGGCCAAAATTTCACGGAAAATAGCTTGCTTTTATGCCATCAAAACAAAACATTTTTCTGACGGCTTCAACCAGAACACCAATTGGAAAATTCGGCGGGAGTTTATGTTCTTTCACAGCCGCGGAACTGGGTAGCATTGCAGCCAAAGAAACCGTGTTAAGGGCACAAATCCAACCGTCTGACATCGATGAGGTTATCTTCGGCTGTGCTCGTCAGGCAGGCGTTGGCCCTAATCCTGCCCGACAGATTGCATTTAAAACCGGCTGCCCGGTCTCTGTGCCTGGGTTTACGGTTAACAAGGCGTGCGGGTCGGGAATTAAATCCATCATCAACGCTTATCAGGCCATTGCCCTTGGCGATGCAGACATCATCCTCGCTGGTGGTGTTGAAAGCATGAGCAACATTCCATATTTGCTCATGAAAGGCCGGTGGGGATACCGCTTAGGAAACGAAGTCCTTGTGGATGCCATGTATCAGGACGGGTACAACTGCCCGCTATGTGGAGAAGTCATGGGGAATACGGCTGAAAACCTTGCTGAAAAATATGGAATTTCCAGACAGGAATCGGATGAATTTTCCTTGCTGTCTCAGAAGAGATGTGCCGACGCCCAAAGACAAAACAAATTTGAAAATGAAATTGTCCGCGTGCCAATTTCAGATAAAAAGGGTCGTGTCACATTATTTGAAAAAGATGAACATCCGCGGCCACAAACCACGTTGGCAGGGCTTGCAAAATTGAAACCGGTATTTCGTGAGAACGGTACGGTACATGCTGGAAATGCTTCAGGAATCACGGACGGGGCGGCTTCACTTTTAGTTTACTCTGAAAACAAAGGACGGGAACTTGGCCTAAAAGCAGAAGCACGCATTGTCGATTATGCGGTCGCCGGTGTCGATCCGAATTTCATGGGAGTCGGTCCGGTACCGGCCATCCGGAAATTGTTGCAGAAAAACGGTCTTTCTTTGAGCGACATTGATTTAATTGAATTAAATGAAGCATTTGCTGTGCAGGTCCTTGCCTGTCAGAGGGAATTGGATTTTGATATGAGCAAAGTTAACGTAAACGGCGGCGCCAT
>CAYVXE010000062.1:0-1178 GCA_964455375.1 uncultured Calditrichaceae bacterium | reverse complement strand
GATTAAAAAAATGAGGGCAAAAAAATGATTGACTTTAGTTTAAGTGATGAACAAAAAGGATTGCAGGATTTAGCCAGGGAGTTTACAGAGAAAGAAATCAAACCGGTCGCCGCGGAGTACGACAAAAAGGCCGAGTTCCCAACCGAAGTCTTTAAGAAGGCCTGGGAATTGGGCTTGATGAACGTGCAAATTCCCGAAGCATACGGCGGTCCGGGTTTAGGCGTGCTTGAGGATTGCATTATTGCTGAGGAATTAGGTGCTGGATGTACCGGAATTGGAACGTCTATGATGTCGAATATGCTCGCTGAAGGCCCCTTGCTTGTGGCCGCGAGCGAGGAGCAAAAGAAAAAATATCTTGGACAAATGGCAGAGGAGTTTTCTTTTTCCGCCTATGCGGTGACTGAACCGGATGCAGGGTCAGATGTGGCAGGCATTAAAACTCTTGCTAAAAAAGTCGGTGATGATTACGTTATTAACGGACAAAAAATGTGGATTACCAATGCTGCACAAGCAAGTTGGTTTTTTCTTTTGGCCTACACAGACCCATCTGCCGGTTACAACGGCATGACCGCATTTGTTGTTCCCTCGGATTCTGAGGGGGTAAAGATCGGAAAACATGAAGAAAAAATGGGACAGCGTTCCTCAGATACGCGCGGCATTACGTTTGAAGACGTCAAGGTGTCTGCAGCAAATCGCCTGGGCAATGAAGGCGACGGCTGGAAAATTGCCATGCACGCGTTTGACCACTCCCGTCCGGTGGTTGCTGCAGCAGCGGTTGGGTTGGCACGAGGAGCCATGGAGCACTCAATTCAATATGCCGCAGAACGGAAAGCATTTGGAAAGCCCATTGCAAAATTGCAGGCGGTCAATTTTATGATTGCCGATATGGCCATGAATATCGAAGCAGGGCGGATGCTGGTGTGGAAATCTGCCTGGAAGACAGACCGGGGACAAAGCAATACGTTCGAAGCGGCCAGTGCAAAGGCATTTGCAGCAGATATGGCCATGAAAGTGGCCACAGATGCGGTGCAGGTGTTCGGTGGCTACGGTTACTCTGCAGAGTATCCGGTTGAAAAAATGATGCGCGATGCCAAGATTTTTCAAATTTATGAAGGCACCAGCCAGATTCAGCGGGTGATCATCGCCAGAGAACTGTTTCGAAGGAAGTAGTCTATATT
>CAYVXE010000061.1:0-25381 GCA_964455375.1 uncultured Calditrichaceae bacterium | reverse complement strand
TTTTTTGAAATTTACTCAGTAAATAGGGGAAAGTCAAGATTGAAATTAACTTTGAATTTCATTCCGGAATTTATTATGTTATCTAAAAATTCATAACATCATAACACCGTCATAAAAATATTATCAGGAGACTTTTGTGGACTTACATCTCAAAGAAAGCGTCGTTCTGGTTACAGGAGGCAGTCGTGGAATCGGGAAAGCAATCGCCATGGAATTTGCCCGGGAAGGCGCCCGTTTAAGCATCTGCGGGCGTACTGCTGAAACGCTGCGAGAAACAGCGAAAGAAATCCAATCTACGGGTGCGGAAATTCTTGCCCTACCCACAGATGTTACCCGAAGACCTGAAGCTCAGGCTTTCGTAAAAGCGACTCTGGAAAAATACGGTCGTATCGACATTTTAATTAACAACGTCGGCGGCAGCCGTAAAACTCCCACAATAGCAATATCCGATGAGGAATGGTACGAACTTCTCAATCTCAACGCCATCTCGGCCGCGCGCATGAGTCAAATTGTTATTCCGCACATGCAAAAACAGGGGGGTGGTGTGATCATTATGATTTCATCCATTTATGGCAGGGAATCAGGGGGGCATATTACATACAATGCCGGTAAAGCAGCCGAAATCAGTTTGTCGAAAACATTGGCCAAAGAATTTGCCCCGGACAATATCCGTGTCTTGAATGTCGCACCGGGCTCTACGCTGTTCCCCGGGGGCAGTTGGGATAAAAAGCAAAAAGCCGACCCGGGAAAAATAGCGGCTTTTGTAAAAAACACGCTGCCTTTCGGCCGTTTCGGCAGGCCGGAAGAAATTGCCAATATGGTTGTCTTTCTCGCTTCGGAACGAGCGAGCTGGGTGAGCGGCGCCTCAATTAACGTGGATGGCTGTCAGTCGGCTTCGAATATTTAAACATTTAATTCCGGTTAAAAAAGTCTTTTCTTAGCGACAGATTTATCTGCGCTTCCGTGACCACGGAGTCGATGAATTTCTTGCCGTTTGCCCGGACCTCTGTGTGGAAGGGTAACATAATTCCGTCCACCTTTCGGTAGTCTGAATACGATTCCATAAGCGTTGCCAGACCCGCATCCGAAACACCCTGGTAGGTTTTACGCTCAACGAGATGACTCGCGGCGTTGATGGACAAATTGACAAAATCACCCGTGATGTCTTTAATTTGTATTGACAGATATTTCTGCCTGTTTCTTGTCTCCTCTCCTAAAAACGTCAACTGCAAATTAGGGTCTTCAAAATGTTTAAACAGATAAAATGTGCTCTTCAGGAGGCCGCGGCGGATTTCCCTTTTCTCTGCACTGGTCAAATCATCTACTTTGCCTCCTAATTGCTTCCAACCGGAAATACCGTTGAGTACCTGAATCCGTTTGCCGGCCGGGAGTTCCATGATTTGTTTTGTCTTGTCCGGTAATTCTGAAATTTCCGTGACGTCTAACTCGATGGTCATTTGCGGCTGAAAAATTTTACTGTGCGTTTTAATTTTAAAATTTTTCAATTGATGAAAAACCTTTTTACCTCCGGCCGCTTCCACAGCCGCATCAAAAATCTTCCGTGCATCTGCATCGGCCATTTTAGTCTGTCCTGAAGTCGAATCAGTGGTTCCGGACTCTGTCTGAGCAATCAAAAAGCCGGGTAAAAGCATGAGGATAATCAACCCAGGACTTAATATTTTTTTACATAAAAAATTCATAAACATTACCTCTCCTTCCGGACCTGGTGGTTAAACACATATCATCCACTTTCGGTTCGCCATCTAATCAATGCGTCGTCATAGGCGGTAATCAGATTGCGATAACTTAACACCCCCAAAACCTTATTTTGATCCGATGCATCCACAACCGGCAATGAGGTGTATTTTGTACGCAAAAACTTCACCAGGGCAGCGTGCAAGTTTTCCTTGAGTGTGACACATTCGAATTGGGTTTTTATGTCCTCTGCAACAATCAAGTCCGCAATCTCTTCGTCTCCCATCACGGCACGCAGCGTACTCATGGAAAGTAACCCTGTAATAACCCCATCCTGATTCACCACAGGAAAACAATCATCTTCCTTATCGGCAAATAATGGCAGAATCCGCTGCAGGGGCATGGAGTTCTCAATCCGGGTAACATTTTCATTTTCATCATAAACAACCTCAACAGGTATTTCCTTTAATATGTCAACAACGAATTCACCCCGATGTGCAGGAGATTCAGCATGATTTTTCACCTGCTGGCTGTACATACTCCAATTTTTGGCCACAAAAAAAGTCAGTGTTGACGTAAAAATAAGTGGCACCAGAAGACCGTAACTGCCCGTCATTTCCGTAATAATAATGGTCACAGAGACCGGAACGTTGGCGGCGCCGGAGAAAAAGGCTGCCATTCCAACCAAAACATAGGCGGTGGGCTGCGTAACAATAGAAGGAAACAGGTTGTGAGCAAAACCGCCAAACGCACCACCCAACATAGCGCCGATGAATAAGGATGGCGCAAAAATACCACCGCTTCCTCCTGAGCTGATGGTAAACGACGTTGCAAACACTTTAATCACTGCCGCTGCCAACATAAATTTTATTGGAAGCTGATTATCAATGGCCATTTGTACCCAGCCGTAGCCGGAACCGAAAATATACGGAAAAAACAAACCAATGATTCCCAGGCAAAGACCGCCGATTGCCGGCTTAATATGTTTCGGTATTTTCAGCGGGTGAAAGAGTTTATTCTGAACGCCATAAAACACTTTTACATAAAAAATACCAAAAAACGCACAGCACAATCCGAAAATCACATAAAAAATAAGTTCAATAGGATTATTGAAAATATATTCATTAATTCTAAAGATCGTATTCCAGCCGTGAAAGGAAGCAAACACAGAGTACCCAATAATAGAGGAAGTAATCGCTGGTACCAAACCCTCTGTTTCCATGTCATCGCGATAAAGGGCTTCGACCCCGAACATAGCCCCACCGATTGGTGACCGGAAAATACTGCCAATACCGGCTGCCATGCCCATAATGACCATCATTCTTCTTTCCTGATCCGGCAGGTGTAATTTTGTTGCTAAGAGTGATCCGAATCCAGCACCAATCTGAGCGATTGGCCCTTCCCTTCCGGCACTTCCGCCGGTGGCAATGGTTACCGCTGAAGCGAGTGTTTTAATAATCGGCACACGGCCGCGGATAATGCCCCTACCCTGATGAAAGGCCTTTATAACACCGTCAGTGCCATGACCCTCAGCCTCAGGCGCCCAGGTGTAGACCAGAAATCCCGAGACAAGGCCGCCCAGAGTTGGAATGATGAGAAACCACCAGTTTAATATTTTGGGTAATACTACATGCGTAACCGCACCCGCTTCTCCTCCCGGCAGTGGCGGCTGAAATCCGCCAATCCCCTGCAGCGTATAATGATTGACCACATTTTCAATCGCCAAAAAGGCGAGACCGCCCAGACCAGCCACTATCCCGATGAGAAAACTGAAAAACATCCACCGACCGGTAAACTTAATCTCAAAATATTTACCGAAAGATAGTCTGAATTTTTGAATGTTTAATCGTAATTTTGACATCAGTCACCGTAATTCTAATCTAACTATTTCCATTCAATGCTTGCATTTTTGTACTTCTTCTTATTTTGACCCTTCGTTCGAACAATTCACAAACCGGAAAGAGCACGATAGTAATGTATCGCAAAATAAGGCTATTTAAAATTGGTCATTTCGAGCATAAAAACAAATGGCCGAGAAATCTAATCGTCGCACGAGTGAGGCCTTTCGACGTCACTTCGTTGGCTCAAGGTGACACCATAGCCACGAAATGATCTTCAGGTTGATGCTTATGGGCAGTCGTCAGCCTCAAAATGAAAGCGACTTTCGATAGGGCTGTAAGCTATTTGAAATGCTTCTTTGTATTTCAAGATTAGCCTTTTGAAAATATTCTATTCATGTCCCATACACCGTTCGATTGAAGAAAGGCGACATCGCATTTATGAGCGCCTGAACAAACGCCTCTTGTCGTTCAACGATACCATTTGTCAAAACACCAAATGCACCGCCTTTATCGCGAATATCTCTGCCTTTACCATATTTGTCGATAATTTCGCCTAACTCCCGACCCTGCCCCACGACTTCTTCAACAATTTTGGAAGGAACCGGTACCGCACAGGAAGCCCCAAAGAATCCCGACGTACCGTCACTTACAAAAACCCAGCTTTGCAGAAAATGTACAAGTGCAGTTTCCGGATTTGCCTGACAAAAAAAACCGCCTTCCATTCCCACATAAAAATCAGGTTTGTCGAGTCCTTTGCTCCAAAAATCTATTAACGATTGTGCGCGGTTAAATGAACCCTGCATGAGGTCAGCCAGGGACAAAGGCATTTGTGAGATACCACTGCTGACCGCTTTGGGAATAACCTCAACATCTGTTTCAGATAATTGAAACGATCGTTGAATACGGATAACCGCAGATTCTACTGCGTTGATTTTGGGCTGTCTGAGAGAGCCAATTGCAATCTTCAAGGAATTCTTGCAATAATTTCTTTAATCAAATTTTTAAATTTATTTTTAACCAATTCCGCCACTTCGGTCACTTCCTCATGGCTGAGTTTGTTTTGCGTCATCCCGGTCCCAAGATTCGTGATGCAGGAAATCCCCAAGACGTTCAATCCTCTGAATACTGCTGTAATGACTTCCGGTACCGTCGACATGCTGCCGGCATCCGCACCAAAAAACTGCATCATTCGCACTTCAGCGGCCGTTTCATACGTTGGGCCTTTCAACACTCCTAACACACCTTTTTGCAATTTTATGCGTAGATCCAGCGCCGCCTGTTGCGCAATTTCCATCAATTCTTTGTTAAACGGTTGGGACATATCCGGGAACCGCGGCCCGAGAGAATCATCATTTTTACCTGTGAGCGGATTATCAAACATCATATTGATTTGATCCGTCATGAGCATCAAATCACCCGGATTGAAATTGCGATTTAAACCGCCGGCAGCATTGGTCACAATGAGAGTCTGAATTCCCACCTCTGCCATCAACTGCACCATAAAACCTACTTTTCCTAAACTATATCCTTCGTAGGAATGAATCCGTCCTTTTACCGCTAAAATTGTTTTTTCCGAAATTTCACCAAAAACCCACTTACCGGCATGACCTTCCACGGTTGAAATCGGATAGTGAGGAATGGTAGCGGTGGAAATTTCCGTTTTGTTTGTCAACTCATCTGCAAATGAACCCAACCCTGACCCTAAAATGATCGCTACAGTTGGTTTCAAATTAGTTTTGGAATAAACGAAGGTAAGCGCTTCCTGCAGTTGATCTCCAAGATTTTGCATGGCGGCAATATAAAAGAAATTAAATGAAAAGTCAACTCAAACCACACGTCCCCAGGAAAATCAATCATGATCTTTTGCGCTTCATTCAGTTTACAACCCTACACCGACAGAAACAAGCCAGCGGAATTGCCGCCTTTTCTCGCCAGGAAGCGGATCGCTGAGCCAAATCGGAAAGTAAGCCCTGATACCAAAATCACCGAATAATGACAGGTTGCCACCCAACAAGTTTATGGTGTCACCCAAAAAACTCAGTCCGAATCCCGCATCCGAACGAACAAAAGATCCACGACTGCGGGAGGTTTGAATGCGTCCGGCGTCATAAAACCCAAACAAACGCAACCCCAGGAAGACAGGTTTGACCGTGCTCAATTCGAGATTTGTCGTAACAAAACGTTCAGCCGGAAGAGGCTGGCCGTGGTAACCCCGGAGAAAGCCGCCTCCCTGTACATAGCGCCGGGTAAATCCGGATACCGAATTGACGGTTTTCGCTATATCATGCTGAAAACGCTCCCGGGGAGCGGCGCCCTCGGCGTGAAACAAATCCTGCAAAGGAAGCTCATCCGGTCCGAATGAGGTGGCAAAATTTCCGCGTGCCAGAAACGTCATCCCAAAATGACTCGTCGCTGCTTCCAGACGACTACTCAATTTCGTAAACTGTGCATCACCTCCCGGCAAAGCAACGTCAATCCGGGCGATTCCTTTCGTATCAAACGACCCCAATTTATAGTTCATTTTGCCGACTGCGTAACCGAGCAGAATATCCTTGTCCTCCCATTCAGAAAATTTTGCTGACCCGCTGTCGCTGACGACTTCGCGAAACGTGTAATTGCTATTGAGCAACCTGCTGAAATTCACTCCCAGGACAAGACTGCGCCCGCTTGTGGAAATGAGACCGTTCGACCCTTTGAACTGCAACTGTGCATCAGCTTCAACGCGTCCTTCATTTTTCCTGACCATGATCTGGTAACGGTTCAGCAAACTTTTATGGGTCAGAGGCTGCGAATAACCGATTTTTCCATCCAACTCGTGTGACTCCAAAGCGAATATTGCCTGCAAGGTCAAATTGTTGTAAAATGCACGATAGCTGCTTTTTGTGCGTAAGCCCAGTCGAAGGCCGTCATAAGAATTAAAATCCAGAAGCGGACGCCACAACACCAGCAAGGCATCATTGGGCATGTGAATAAGCCGTAACAACGGCCAATCCGGACGGATCTCTATACGCGGCTTTGCATTGTTCAGACGATTGCTATCCATAATGCGGTCATTGGGATCCACGTGCACCGAAGTCGGTTTTAGCTTTGTTTCAAAAACAATTTTCCCCTCTTTGGCCTGGCCGTCCCACCGCTTGCGCACTTTTATGCCGTCGCCCAGGTCAAGATCGACGTCAACCGGCATGATGCCATCACCCTTGCGCTTAAGTTCGATTTCTGTAACCCACGTTTTATCCTGGCGCTGGTATTTTTTTATTTTTCCCTTTGAATAGTCTACCGTCGGCGTCCCGTGTAACCATTCATGAAAAAACCAATCCAGCTTTTGTCCCGAAACAGTCTCAAACAGTCGCTGTAATTGGTTTTCGTGAATGTGCCGGTAACGGTAGCGGGTCACCATGGTTCTCAATCCGGCTTTAAACAAGGAGTCTCCCACCACATAGTGCAGCATTTCGTAAAACAAATCCGATTTCGCATAGACATTAAAAAGCAAGCTTAACGGATCACTGTATGCATTGATTTTTTTTGAAATCGGTTCGTTTTGTCCCGAGGCATTATAAAGGTGCGTCAAATTACGCAAAACCTCATCTACCGAAGGTAACGGATATTGTTTTTCAAGCCAATTCATCTCCTTTTGTGCCTCGTTTTTGGCATACCCCCGGGGCCCGAAAATTTTTTCCATATAAGTTTTTCCCATGTATACCTGCAAACCGTTCGCCAGCCAGGCTTCCTTAACACCATTTGTAGCAACCAACCCCGGAATGTACATGGCAGTCAGTTCATAAGCTATCTCAAATTCCGAATCTTCTGTAAGGAATGCCAGCCCAGGCACCGCAAACGGTCGACGCGATGCACGGACAATTGTCAACTGCGCTGCGCGCAAGTTACCGAAATGGTTGCTTAAAAATGCTAAAACATCATTCAGTTTGTGGGACGTCTTTTTCGCCCAGTGCAAAAGACCATAACTTTTAAAGAAATAATGTATTTTTTGCAGCGAATCCGGCTGAAAATGGATAAAATCCGGCGACGCACTCCAGATGAAATTTTGCAAATGTTTCATCTGAAAACGAACCTTCCTCGGTCCGGTCTGCAAAGCCTGCTGTTTTAACAATTTCTTTAAAGAGTCATGTTTCGCGACAAATGATTGTTTCGCGCCCGATGTATCTAACGAGGCAGATTGCCAACCGGGGTCGCCTTGCACAAGTTTCCCCGGCGCCACAACAATATAGTTTCCCGGCACAGTTATGGAAACATCCATGTTGGCAAACTCCGTGTAAACATCGCCGGGCTGCATCATAAAATGAAATGGCTCCGGGTGCCAGCCATCCTTATCATAAACAGACAGTTGCGGATACCACAAAATAAAATCCGGCGGGATTTTCTTACGTATTTTGCCGGGTTCCGAAAAATCCTGCCGAAAAATTAACCTTAATTTCAAGGTGTCGCCGGGCGACAAAGCATGCGGCAGGGCTAAATCGAGGATCGTATCGCTGAAGTCGTAGGCTTGCAAAGGAAAAGATGCTTCATTGCCGATAGAAAGGAACTGCAAACTCAGAACGGTGAGCTTAAAATCCTTCTCTTCATCAAAGTCGATATTGCCGCCGCTAAAGCGTTTCATTTCCTTAACTGCGGTATTTTCTTTATTATGGAAAGCATTGGCAGGCACCTGCAGATAAATTTTGCGCAGGGTATCCGGTGAATTGTTTTTATATGTGATGTCCAGCGACCCCGACAAAGCTTTAACTGTAGTGTCCAGCTTCACATCGATTTTGTAGGTCACCTCCTGCTGCCAACTCTGGTCAGGTCCGGATATTTGTGCGAAAACCACCTGCACAAACAACAAACTGCAACATGCACCAAAAAGTACTTTTTTCATTTTTCCCCTCTAAATAATCATCTATTTTTCATTATCCTTTTTAGGTTTGACCGAAAACGTAGAAACGTCTCAGTCGTCTATTACTCGGGTTTATCTAAATCTTTGTTTATTAATTACATTTCTGTAAACGAGACACTTATGCTGCACTTTTTCATAATTTCGTTCAAACACAATTTAATTTCATACTAACTTGACGATAAAGATTATACGGAAGTTACGTTTTTTTAATATAACCGCCAATTAATTTATGGGTACATACATAAACGGGAAAGATCTCGTCAAGAAAATTTTAGACGGGGAAAGAGATTTTTCGGGCATCTCTCTCGAACAGGGATTTAATTTAAACGACAAAAACATCTTTTTCAAATTACAAAAATATCTATTGCAACAAAGACTGTGGGAAGAGCCACTCATTTTCATTGGTGCAGATTTACAGGGACTGCAGGCAAATGGGCTTTACCTGCCATTCATACAGGCAGCACATTCAAATTTTGACCAGGCTCAATTAAACAAAACAAATCTGTTTAAAGCAAACTTAGAAAATGCCAACTTGAACAATACCTCACTCATCAATGCAAATTTAAGATATGCCATACTGCGGTCTGCATTTTTGGTTAAATCAAAATTAGATCGATCAAACTTACATTACAGTAATCTCATTAAAGCAAAACTTAAAAATGCCTCATTAAACAATGCATTTCTAAATGAGTCCATCTTAAAGTTTGCCAACCTGCAACAGACTAATTGTTTTTTTGCAAATTTCAAACACGCCGACCTGTCCAATGCAAATTTGTCTTTTGCAAATTTTCAAAAAGCGAATTTTTGGGATGCTACGCTGAATGAAACAAATCTGGAACACACAAATTTGAGAGGGTCCAATTTACAAAACAGCAGATTTCTAAATGCTAAATTAGCCCATGCGCAGTTAAACTACTGCAATATGCGTAATTCACAATTTAATCATTCCGAATTAGTCGGCGCTAATTTAAGCAAATCCAAACTTTTCAATGCTGACTTCAGCGGTGCAAACCTGAAAGGTACAACGTTCGAAAGTTCAAACTTAATTGAAGTTAACTTTAAAAATGCTGACCTTTCCAATGCGAATATGCGAATGGCCAATATTCGAAACGCAAACTTTAATCATGCATGTCTTATAAACGCCATAGACTTCGAAAAAAGTATGAACATCGCTTATGCCGATCTTAATCAGACTATTGTAACACATCGACAGCAGCAGGTCATCAAACGGTTTCTCAACCAGAAAACGATTTTCGTCATAAAGGATGTCTGATATGCAATCTCCGCATTGCGGTTTTCCTGCAGATTTATTTCTTGCTTGAATTTGTCCCCCATTCGTCATATTATGTACAAAATCATCTCAGCTATTTTTTCTGACCTTCAAACAAACACCTTAAGCGGAGGTTGAAACTTGAAAGTTATCATTTCCGGCGCCACAGGATTAGTTGGCAGCGCCCTAGCTCCCATACTTCGTGCCAATGGCAATGACGTCATTCGCTTAGTACGGAAAAAAAACAGCACAAGTTGCTGTGATGTGTACTGGAATCCGGACAAAAAAATCTTAGATTCGTCTATTTTTACCGATGCTGACGCCATCATCCATCTGTCCGGTGAAAATATCGCTGGCAGATGGACCCGTTCAAAAAAAGAGAAAATCCGCCACAGCAGGGTCAACATTACGCAATTCCTGAGCACCACAGTTTCAGAACTGAAAGAGCCACCCAAGGTTTTCATCGGTGCCTCTGCTATCGGATATTATGGAAATCGCGGCAGTGAAACACTAACCGAAGAAAGTCCGCCCGGAACCGGATTCTTATCGGACGTTTGTCAAGCCTGGGAAGAAGCCACAAAACCCGCTTCTGAAAAGGGGATACGGGTGATAAATCTGCGCATCGGTATGGTGTTAAGTAACAAAGGCGGTGCGCTGGCTAAAATGATACCGCCTTTTAAGCTGGGTCTCGGTGGAATAATCGGGTCAGGCAATCAATATTGGAGTTGGATAAGTCTCGATGATCTCATGGGCATTATTTCTTTTCTCATCACGGCGGACTCGCTATCCGGCGCAGTGAATGCGGTCACGCCAAATCCGGTCACCAACAAAGAATTCACGGAGGTTCTGGGGCAGGTACTCAAGCGACCAACAATCTTCCCATTGCCGGCATTTGTCGCCCAATTGGCTTTCGGCGAAATGGCAAATGATTTGCTGCTTGCCAGCACCAGAGTCGAACCGATGAAGCTCATGAAGTCAAAGTACTGTTTTCAGCACCCAACCATAAAAAACGCGTTAAACGCAATCTTTGAAAAACAATCACAAGACAATCTTTTTTAACGATGACCCATTGAAACCATTCCTGAAAACCAAAGTCATTCGTCCCATTATCTCTCTGCTCAAACATGGACTTACGCCTAAAAAAATCGCGTTGAGTATGGCTTTCGGGATTACTTTGGGAATCATTCCCGCCCTTGGTACCACGACCGTTTTATGTATTCTGGCAGCCTTTATTTTTAAACTGAATATGCCGGCTATTCAGTTAATGAATTTCGTTGTGTATCCGTTACAATTATTGTTTTTAGTGCCGTTTTACCGGGCCGGAGCTCTGCTTTTTCACGCCGATAAATCGACTTACTCTCTGGATGAAATCCTAAAACTCGTAAACGATAGCACTTTCAGAGCAATCGCGTTACTATGGAACCTTAGCATCCATGCGGTGATCGTCTGGTTGTTTTTTTCTCCGGTCTTAATTGGCCTGTTGTATGTTATTCTTTTACCGCTCATAAAAAAAATTCCTTTCAAATCATTTGACCAGGAAGAGGAAACAGCATAATACTTGTAGAATCAATCTTAAAAAAAATCATTTTTATCTTTGTAAATACGATAAAAATGATTATCTTAACCGCTTAAATAAATAGATTTGAACTTTATATTTATTTTGTCGTTAATAACAAACAGATATTTTTGAGTACATCAATAACTTGTTGAAGAGGTGGTGAGATTAAATGATTGTGGTGAATGTTCGAAAGGGTGAACCCATAGATAAAGCGCTGAAACGGTTCAAACAAAGCTGTCAACGCGCCGGGATCCAACGGGATTTGAAAAAATCCAGTTTTTACCTGAAACCCAGTGAACGGAAAAAAATCGCCAAAAATCTGGCTAAACGCCGGTATAAAAAATACGGCTCATAGCTCCTTCCGGAATGGCTATATTATAAAAAAACCTCCTCAATTCTTTGTGTGAGGTTTTTTTATGTCAGACGGTTTTTGGCATTTTTCCTCCATAAAACGGAAAATCATGGAATCAATAATCTCGGCTTAAATGTTGCAAATAAAGACAGGGTGCAAAAACAAAATTTTAATATTCTACTTGCATCGGAACAGATTATTGTTATACATTTTCTAAACACTTGATGTTTATTTAAATGTTTTGTTAGCGACTAACCGATTAAACTATATAATCTGTGCAATCAGGAGCTCTTACACACATTGATACTATTCCTAAAAACAATTTTTACTTTTTTTCTACTTAATCTATTTCTTGCAAATACTCCTCTATTTTCTGCACGCCCACAGGCAGCAGACACTCTTTCGATTTATTTGAAAGGGTACATGGAAAATCCTTCCGGCAGCAACTCATGCAATGCATGTGTTGAGAATGTTATTGTTTCAGTCAATTCACTTCAAAACCATGGAGAAACACTCGGATTTAATTGGGGAGCAGATTACCCGGAGGTTAAAGGCGCAGGAACACCCAACCACTGGCAAGGAGTGCAACGGTTGCAATTCCCCGGTCTTGAGACACCTTATTTTATAGTAGCCTCCTCCCACCGGAATTTAATTATTACTCCGGACAGGAGTGAAGAGGTGTCATCTCCTGCTCACTTTGCAGTGGTTCAGATGAATTCTCAAAAAAATAATGGCGGGAGACTACGTTCAAACCGGTTGGAATATGGCCAGTTATCCAAAGATGTCCTTCCAAATCAGAACGACAAAATCGTGCACTCACAAATCATCGACGAGCATTTCGATCATCCGGGTGGAATTCAAACCATCGGCGCGTACGTTCTTATCGGGGTCGACAGGCCTGCAACGACAGAAACCGACTCCTCTCTTATCACTTTATGGGATATGTCCAACCCTTTGGTGCCCCGAAAAGTCTGGCACAATCCTGATTGGAAAATTGAGGGACGAGACGCAACCGCCGTGGGAATTATCAAACTTGAGGACGGACGATACCTGATGGTGCGGGCTCTGAGAGATTCTAAAACTCTCGAATTTTATATTTTAAAATCCAACCTTGAAATCAATCCGGCAAATTATGACGAAGACCCTTTGTGGGACAGATGGGACTATACCGAGCTAAAATCTGAACTGCTGAATAGTGACGGAACAGTGGATCTTGAATGGTCGGATTTAGGCAGCATCCTCGGAGAAGCCGGATATCAATCCACAACTATCGTACGCGAATGCCAGACAAGCCAACTCTATCTCATCGCGTCTCATGGCCGCAGACCATCGGGATTTGGAGGAACCGATGAGGTCGATGCATTCCGGCTTGATGTCCCAAAAGATCGTCCCAACCCAAATGTCCGCGGTGAAGGTATTGAACTGACCAAAGTCGCAAAAAAAATATTGTTTCCTGGTGGTAACGCTGGTGCCCGGCAGGGAGATTTACAGGCAGCAGCCGGGAGTTATGTCAGTCCGGATCACCATTTTTATTTTTACGCAACCGAACACGGAACCACACAGGAATCAAAATTTGTTCAAATGATTGGCTTCTCACCGCAAATTCCGACCTCCGATGTAACCATGCTAAACGACGCCTGGGTGGAATTATATGATGGGAAAAATTTTGACGGACGATCCATTATTTTAGACTATATAGATCGCCACAAACGGGATTACCGTGACTTTAGGCGGATAGAAGCATTTGACAGTTTGGCGTCGTCCGTCATTTACGCCATCCCCCCTGGATTCAAGTTACGACTTTATTCAGGCAAACATGAAACCGGAAACTATTTCGATCTTATCGGCACCGGTAGGCCTGAGAAAATTGCAGATCTTAGCAATATCAGATTTGCCAATGGCGAAGCTGCCGATAATGCCTTCAGTTCGGCAATCTGGCAAGGTGTCATAACGGCACTCAACGACAAAGCAAATTATCAAAATACGAAGGATTTTGAGCTAAAACAAAACTATCCTAACCCTTTTAACCCGGAGACGTCCTTACAATATCGAATTTTTCAGCAAGCCAAAGTCACTCTGGAAATTTATGATATTCGCGGGCGACTTCTTAAAGTACTGATACAAAAAAGACAGTCGCCCGGCTTTTATTCCGTTAAATGGGATGGTACGGATTCACTCGGACAAACCGTTGCCAGCGGAACGTACTTATATCGTCTCACCGTTGGGGATATCACGCAGGTTAAAACCTTGACTGTTTTGCGTTAACCGGACTCTAAAGGACTTTAATCTGCCAAACGCCATCTCCTGTTGTTAGCAAAATCTTTCGGTAAAAGAAAGTTTGAAATATGAAAAAGAACCAGGAACGCGATTTTATTTTTGCCCGACCGTTGACGTATATCCCCGAATTTACATTTGATGAAAATGTCGCCACCGTTTTCAGTGATATGATCCAGCGCTCAGTGCCCGGGTATCAAACCCTCCTGTGGATGATCGGTTTACTTTCCAAGAAGTATGTTCAAGCAAACAGTCTTTGTTACGATCTTGGATGCTCTCTCGGGGCGGTGACACAGACCATACAAAACAATATTCATGTACCCAATTGTCGAATCATCGCAGTTGACAATTCACCCGCTATGCTTGAACGCTGCCTTAAATTCGTTAAATCCTGTTCATCAAATATACCGGTTGACATGATCTGTGCAGACATTCGACATGTTCTTATTCGGCAAGCCTCATTCATTGTACTCAATTTTACGTTGCAATTTCTTGATCCGGATGATCGCTTTGAGTTTTTGAAACGGCTTTACAGTGGCATGGTACCTGGAGGTGCCCTTATTATTTCTGAAAAAATTACCCTTGCAAACAAACAACAGAATCTATTCCAAACCGAACTGCACCACTTTTTCAAAAAGGCAGAAGGTTACAGCGAACTGGAAATCAGCCAGAAGCGCACAGCCCTTGAAAAAGTCTTGTTCCCCGAAACGAAAGAAAAACATCTAAACCGATTGAAAGAAGCCGGATTCCATCAGGCTGAGTTGTGGTTTCAATGTTTTAATTTTGCATCTTTTATTGCCATCAAATGATTGACTATTCAACCTTTTTCAGTTCACTTCATGAAACTCCACTGGAACCGTGGCTTGACATTTTACCAGGTCAGATAAATGAAGCTCTAAAAAACTCACACCATAGTGATCTTTCGAAATGGGCGGATGTTTTAAATCAATTACCACGCATCAATCCCTCGGTGGTGAAACTCACTTCCGATTGCATAAAAATCGGCTCCGCGGAAGATTGCTCAACAGAAACGAGACAACTGCTTCAACAGCTTTTGATGCAGTTGCACCCATGGCGCAAGGGTCCCTTTTGCCTTTTCGGAATTCACATTGATACAGAGTGGCGCTCAGACTGGAAATGGAACCGGTTAAAAGATCATATTCAACCATTAGATGGGCGGTGTGTTCTGGACGTCGGCTGCGGCAGCGGTTACCACTGTTTACGCATGGCCGGCGCCGGCGCAAAACGTGTCATTGGGTTAGAGCCGGGAATGTTGTCAGTGATGCAGTTCCAGACCATGCGGCATTTTATTCAGCCCGGAAACATAGACGCTCTTCCCTTATCACTTGAAGCAATGCCGGATAATCTGCATGCATTTGACAGCATATTTTCCATGGGTGTCCTTTATCACCGGCGTTCACCATTTGATCATTTGTTAAAGCTGCGGTCTGCATTACAACACGGCGGCGAGTTGGTTCTGGAAACGTTGGTCATCGACGGTAAAGAGGGAGAGATTTTGGTACCGGAAGACCGCTATGCAAAAATGCGCAACGTCTGGTTTGTCCCCTCCTGCCTGACTCTGGAGTCCTGGATAAAACGCTGCAACTTCAAAAACATACGATTGATCGATGTAACGCAGACAACCACGCACGAACAACGGCGTACCGAGTGGATGCGATATGAATCGCTCACAGATTTTCTGGATAGCGACAATCTAAACCGAACGATTGAAGGCTATCCTGCACCAAGACGAGCAATTTTTATTGTTGAATCACCCTAACACGGCGAAACCGTAACGTTCAAATACGGAATTCCAAATCAGTCCAGCACCTGTCCATTGGCATCAACCACAGGATCATTTTCCAGATATTTTGTCACCTTAAGCTCAACGAAGGGGAGTCGAAGGGGCTGAATTATGGCACACGAGATTTATCGGCTCCATGTTGGTACTTTCAAAATGACAGGTCATTGCTTAAGTATTTATCTCATCGCGTCACCGTTCTTCCATACAGACGCCGGTTTTAATTTTCCCTGGTGGTAGAGAATTTCCCGGTAATCATCACACGGAAATGCGACAAAATCCGCAAGCATGTTCTCCTGAAGCTTCCCCCGGTCCCGAAGCTCGAGCGCAGCAGCCGCACGAAAAGTTATTGCAGCGAAGGTTTCCACGGTGGTCAATTTTTCAGAAGCGGCAAGAACCGCAGCCTGCATGAGCAAATCGCCCATGGGGGCTGAACCTGGATTCCAATCTGTGGCAATTGCCAGACATGCACCTTTGTCTAACAGGTTTCTTGCTGGTGCGAAAGCACAACCTAATCCCAGAGATGCGCCGGGAAGAACCACGCACACAACATTTGATGCAGCCAATGCAGCAATTTCTTTTTCCGTACTGGCTTCAAGGTGATCGGCACTCACAGCCTCTAACGCAACTGCCAATAAACTGCTGCCTGCGGTGAATTGGTCGACATGCATTGTGACCGAAAACCCCATTTGTTTGGCCGTTTGCAAATAGGCTCTGGCTTCATCAACGGTGAAAGCGCTTTCCTCAACAAAAATATCAACCCGATTGGTTAGACCCAGTTTTCTGATTTCCGGCAGCAACGCAGTGGAAATATGCTGCAAATACTCTGATGGCGTCCCGGCAAAATCCGTTGGCAGTGTATGTGCTGCCAGACAAGTTGACACGAAATCAGTTGGGTATTCATCATTTACTTTACAAATTGAACGCAGCATTTTCAATTCGCCATCCACATTTAGTGCGTAGCCGCTTTTCACCTCGCAGGTGGTGACGCCTTCAGTTAGATGCCGATGGGCACGATGTGCTAAACCTGCCGCCAAATAAGCCTGGGAGGCTGCACGTGTTTTGCGCACGGATTCCAGAATACCGCCGCCTGCTTTGGCAATTTCCAGATAGGATTTTCCTGCATTTCGCATGGCATAATCTCGTGCCCGCGACCCCGCAAAACAGATGTGCGTATGACAATCAATAAACCCGGGCAGACACACCATGGGAGAAGAAATCTCTTCAATAGCAGCTATCTGATTATCGTGAAATAAGCTCTCAAAAGTCCCGATGGATTGAATACGGTCGTTTTCAATGAGTAATCCTGCATCTGAAACTATCGTGAGAGAATCATCGGGGAGCGCTCCCTCAAGCGGTAAATGCGCCATGGTTAAGAGCTGTTTAAACGGGCCGATGAGTTTTGTTCCTTTCATAGACTTTCTTTATGAGGTGCTTAAATTTCTGAACCTGCCGGTTGTATAATTGCCTGCATGGAACCAGGACTGTGAGGCATCCTCCAATCCGGACCATAGGCCTGAATCTGATCTCGCTTTAGCTCAGCTCTTTCTTTTGTCGTCGTGTCTACAATCACACGACCTTTTGCATCAACTTCACATGCCATTTCGAATGCCCTGGAAGCGCTGTGCCGAAATAACTGCATTAGCATTTCGATAACATAGTCATAGGTATGATCGTCATCATCGAGTAAAATCACATGGAATTGCGGAATTCTGACCGGCCTTTTTTGTGATTTTTTTCGTACCGTCTTCTTAACATCAGGAACTGCTATTGTGTTTGATTGTTTCTCTGACATAATACCCAATGCGGCGGAACGCAAATTACAAATGTATAAATTCATAATACTATAAATATAACTTCCTATTTTCGTGAATGTCAAGCAGAACTTTTCCCTTGACTTTTTAACGATTAATCCCTAACATAACGCAAGAATGTATACAAAAATTAATAACCGTATTTAGATTTTAACCCTGCCTGTCGATACCACAAAAAGTCACGAAGACAATTGGGTTGTATTCCGCAAAAAGTCTGCAAAACTGGTACCTTAATGTTACCGGTTATCAAAAAATGGAATTTGTCTACTTAAACAGTGGTTTAATGTATTAAAACACATCTAAACAATCACGATTTATTTCTCAATTTCGATTTATTATGACGTATTACGAACGAACATATAGGTTAGGTTTTGGCGGCGGGCTAACTCCCGCAATCAAGTATTTGCTCATCGCAAATGTCGTCTTGTTCCTAATGAAGATTATTATTCCCGGTGGTGAACATTTTATGAATCACGCATTCGGGCTCACACCGAGCTTAATATTTTCAAAACTTACGATATGGCAATTTTTTACCTACATGTTCATACATGGTGGGCCATGGCACCTTATTATTAATATGTTTTTTCTTTGGATGTTTGGCAATGAAGTCGAAAGAACACTGGGAACCAGGGAATTTGTAAAATACTATACGATTTGCGGCGTTGGCGCCGGTTTTTTCCATCTGGCTTTTAATTTTAACTCCCCAATCCCCGTGGTTGGTGCATCAGGAGCAATATTTGGTGTTATGGCGGCATTCGCCCTACTCTTTCCTGACCGTATCATTACACTGCTTCTTTTTCTCGTCCTGCCGATTCAGATAAAAGCAAAATATTTGGTCATGATATTTGCAGGCATACAACTTTTATATGGAATTTTCGGCGGCAACGATGGTGTTGCTTATTTTGCTCATTTAGGTGGTATGGCTGTTGGTTTCATGTATTTAAAAATGGACTGGCGTTTAGACTATGTGGGAAAATTAATCCGACAAAAACGCGAATCGAGGCAGGCGGTTCAGAGTTTAAAAAAACAACAAAACATGCAACGGTTTCGTGAACGCGTTGATGAAATACTCGATAAAATTAACGATGTCGGTTACGATCAGCTCAATGATGAGGAAAAACGAATCCTGCAGGACGCCAGCGAAAAATTCAGTAAGGAACAGGAAAATTAAACCGTTGAGTCTGTCGAAAAAATCGTTTCTACCTTCAGCCTGAGCGGAGTCGAAGGCAGTACCCACTATTTGCAACTCATGCTTCGAGAACGCTCAGCATGATAATTTATTTGATTTTGACTTTTTCGACTGTCTCGTTAATTGTTTTAGAAAAGAATGAAGGTATTTGTGCGGAAGTCGAACCGGCCTGTCGCCAAGCAATTGTTATTTCTGCTAATCTTTATCCTGCTGTCCCACCCATCTCAGTCTTTCGAACAACGTTCCCATTGGACAGATAACATGTATAATGCAGCACGACTGATTGATGGATTTTATTATATTGCTTTACAGGATGCCGCCGAAATTTTACAAGCACACAGTTATTATAGCAATAAAGTTCGGAAGGCCATTCTTTACCTGCCCAACGACAAAATTACAGTTACGGCGTTTAATCCGTTTGTTCTCGTGGGACAAAAAGTTATCCAGATGCCCGTCGAAGCCATTTATAAAGACAGCGACATATATTTACCAGTAAAATATTTTTTGCCGATTCTACAGACAGCCCTCAGAAAAAAAAATCCCGGCAGCATTTTAACAGAAACCGATATGTCGGACAATATTATTGCTGTGTCTGTCGAAGAGAAAGCGAATGGAACTCTCATAAGGGTCAACACTCGCAAAGAATTTCCTGCCGCAAATGTAAATATGCGCTACAGCCGGAAATGGCTGTACCTGGATATTTTAGGGGGAAGAGTAAATGAAAAAACGTTAACGACAAAAATAGAAAACGGCCTGGTTAAAAAATTCGTTCCGGTACAGTCAGAACAAATGGCGCAACTATCTTTCCAATTGAAAAAAGATATTTCGGAGCGCAAAATAAATTTGACCCAACATTCGAATGAAATCTGGATTTCCATCCCATCCCATGTCAATTCTGAGTCGACCATTTTAGAAAAATTAAAAAACGACCAGGAAAAATGGAAAATTGATAAAATTGTCATCGACCCGGGACATGGTGGTAAAGACCCCGGGGCTATCGGACCGAGAGGTACGTACGAAAAAAACGCGGTTCTCGACATTGCCAAACGCTTGAAAAAAATAATTCAAAAAAACATGAAGGATGTCGAGGTTATCATGACGCGTAACTCCGACAAGTACCTCTCTTTAAAAGAAAGAACTCAACTAGCCAACAAACAGCAGGCAAAACTCTTTATCAGCCTGCATGCAAACTGGAACCGAAACGCTAAAGTGAATGGAACCACAACCTATTTTCTCGGCCTGGCCAAATCCGAAGAATCCCTTGAAATTGCCCAGCGTGAAAATGCCGTTATCAAATATGACAGCAACGCACCGAATGTAAACCTTTCCGAAGAGAACATGATCCTCGCGACGTTAGCTCAAAATGCTTACAACAAAGAAAGTCAGGACTTTGCTGCCATGATTCAAAAATCATTACATGAAAAAATAGGCCTTAAAAACCGCGGGATCAAACAGGCTGGATTTTATGTTTTGGTAGGTGCTTCGATGCCAAATGTTTTAATCGAAACAGCTTTTATTTCCAACAAACGTGAAGCGAAATTGCTGCGTACTAAATCTTTTCAACAAAAAATGGCTGAAGGTATTTTTGAAAGCATCAAAAACTTCAAGCATCGTTATGAGTGGACGATGTCGATGAATTAGCAGCGTGCCCTTCCTGCCTCATTTTCCGAACCTGAGTCACAATTAAAAAAATCAAAACGCCTACGGCTGCAAATGTCAGTAAAATGACCGATCGTCGGTCTTCAATTTGTATTGGAATCGCCAAAGAGGGACCGTTAAATGTGTAAGCAGCCCAAAAATATGGATTCGGGTTAACATTTTGTAAAAAGTCGACTTTTGCCTTTTGCAAAGCTTCCGATTCTATCATCCCATTGGAAATATGACTATAAAAATCAACAAAAAGCTGCCCAGTGTCACCATCTTTCATATTCCAAAGATTCGTTATCAAAGCGGTTGTTCCGGAAAAAATCAATCCGTGCAACAATCCTTCATATCCCGGCCTGTCACTGTTCTGTGTAAATTTTCTGCTCAGTGCACTCAACACAAAAAGTCTCGAGGGCATGGTTAAATTAAAAAAATCGACTGCCTGTAAAACGCCATTCGAACTGTCTGTTTTTGAAAAAAGTATCTTGGTATATAAGGGAGCATCATCTTGTGAAAAAGCGGATGAAGCAATATGAAGCATCTCGCTGCCAACACCTTCATTCAAAAATACTGACTTCAACGTATCCGCAGGTAAAACGAATTTGGTGTCCGGTAAGTCAAGATATTCTTTTAAGAAATCAAACTCCTGCGGATGGCTGGAATATTCCGTGGAAGCCGAAACAGCATTCGGTCCAGACACACATGCCCACAAAAGCGGTGATTTCTCTTTTCCCCCGGTTGACTTCAAAAGCAAAAGTTGTGCATTTGGAATGTAAGAAAATAGATACTTTTTTACCAAAAAATTAGCGTGTGGATAATCATAATTATCTGCCAGATGATCTGTATCGGAAACCAACGCGGCAAAGGGCAATCGTGATAAAACGTCATCTCCGGATATAATAATATGGTTATTCCCGGGAAGCCACTCTTTTATTGGGTAAAACAACAATTGATATAACTGATAAGCGGTGTCTAACCGATAGATGGTACTCACGCGATCAGGGTTCTCTATTTGCGGATCAACAAATAACGGACTCAACTGAAATACAAGGTTCCGAAGAAAAGGTTTACTGACATTCAAGCGTTTACAAAAAATACTTTCTGGTGTTACGACTAAAATAAATGTGGCCGTATCCTCCACAAGGTAATCAATATAAGTCCTATTTTCCTGTTTCAGAAAAACTTGCAAATTACGTAATTCAGGCGGTCTTGGACTTACCAATGATATTAATTTCGGCTCCGTCAATAATAACCGATTGATCGCTTCAATTCTGTTGACATGCAGCCGTTTTATATCACTTTTTATTTTAAGTACAACTTCAAGATGGTCATGGGCATCTTGTTGCCAAAGTTGCCAGAGCTCATTCCACTTTTGCTTTATTTGATTTTTATTTCTGGCGAATTTTTTTACCACTGAATCTGCAACCGAAGGTTGCAGCAGTTGATATTGTATCGGGCGTATCGTATTCAGGTGTTGTATAGACTTGTAGAGTTCAATGGCGGCATATATTTTATCTAAGC
Organism: uncultured Calditrichaceae bacterium; assembly: GCA_964455375.1. Taxonomy (GTDB): domain Bacteria; phylum Zhuqueibacterota; class Zhuqueibacteria; order Oceanimicrobiales; family Oceanimicrobiaceae; genus CAYVXE01. The sequence goes on along the minus strand of CAYVXE010000061.1, from coordinate 3,531 downwards.
TGCCAACCGTAGAATAGGCCATAATTGCCGGAACGATCACATCCTTTTTTATATCAAAATATTCAGACACATTTTCTTCATAGTACAAAGGATAATACTCTTTCAAATACATCAGAGCGGTATCTGCCCTGGCGCTTGCAAGGTCCGGAATGTTTGCTTTTAAATACGTCCGGATCAAACCGCCTTCACCAACCACCAAAGCCAAATATGACCCGGTTTCCTTTCCCAATTGAACCGCCTGCAAAAAATGTGTCTCGGCTTTTTCTACATCATTTTCATTCAAAGCAATTTGCCCATGAATCCAACTATGATTTGCCCGAAATTGCAACTGAAACGTTTGTAGAGCTAAATAATTTGCCATTCTTAAATAGTAATTACGGCGTTGCTGTTTTTCAGGGTTGTCCATATACAAATAAGCCAGTTTAATAAAACACCGGTCGGTCAGGGTGTGGTTTTGGACACGCTGACTGTAACGTAGAACGATGTTTAAAGCTTTTTTCGCCGCAGGCTCATCTCCATGTTCAGCATAGATATCCGACAACAGAATCAAAGCAGACGCTTCCGTTTGCTGATCTCTACCTTGTCTTGCAAGGTGAACAGATTGTTCAAGATACGGTTGCGCCTCATCGGGCTTATCGCTTTCACAATAAACCCGGCCAATGCCGAGATTCACCTTTGAAAGCAACATACTTTGGCTCTCTTGTGTGCATGCGGTCAAACTTTTATTATAAAAAAGCAACGCCCGTTCATAATCCTCTAACCTTTCATAAGCTGCGGCAAGATCAAAATACCATTGTGCGAAGCGGGAACTTCCCGGTTCAATGATTTTCAAAACGTCAATGCCAGACAGAGCTGTTTCCTCGACCTCTTTGAGAAAATCATTTTCACGATAAAAGCCAATAGCAGATTTATATATTTGTAGCAATAAATACAAATGTCCCGTATCTTTGGCCAGTCGAACCGCTCGGCCATAATATGTTTTTGCTGAATCCGGTACGGACAATTTTTGAAATGTTTCCGCCATTTTTCTATCGAGAACAATCCGTTGACGCAGGTGGTTTTTCCCAAGGTTTCGGAGTGCTGCAAAATATTGTATTTTTGCGACCTTGAAATTCTTCCCGAGGACGAAAACATCGCCAAGAAATTCATGCGCAAAAGCATCTCCGGGATAACTTTTCAAATATTTCTGCAGTGACGTTTTAGCGCTTTTGTAATTGTGCGCGTTAATCTGCCAAATAGCATATCCCAACGGTTTCAAATGAGCCTGACTTTTTTGTTTCTTTAAATCGCCCAGTATTTTTTGCAACTCATTTGTTTTTTTAATCTGAATGGCGCCGCCGACCACACGCTGTAAAATTTCCGGCTCCGTTGCACCCAGTTTCAGGGCTATTTTTCCGTTTGAAAACACACCACTCCAATCATTCAAAGCAGCTAACAATTCCGCCTTGCCGGCATAATAATACGGATTGTCCGGATATGCTTCAATTCCGCCATCGAAAAACGATTTACCCCGCTCTGATTGTCCGAGGTAACGGTACATTTCAGACAATCTCACATAAGCAGGAAAAAAGGACGGCATCCGTTCAATCGCTTGTTCTAATAAAGAAATTGTCTGAGAGAAGTGACGTTGCCGGGCAGCTTCGGTAGCAGCCTGATAGTATGTGTTCTCTTGCGGAAACGCTGTTGCAGCAGTAAGAAGTGGAATAAAAAAAATACTTACGAGACGGTTTAGTACACGCATATTAGCTGTCTGTCTGTTAAAAATAGAAATCAATATAATCATTCCGTTTTCTGTTTGCAATATTTTATTTCGGTGGCTTAAATAGTACTTGCAAATTCAGTGTAAATCATTTATATTTCTTGTTTGTTGAAAGTATTGGTATGGAATTGTCTGAGGATAAAATAAGATATATCAGCGAGATGGCCGTTCGTCATCTCGGCTCTGAAGCGAACCCCGACATGATCAAAAAAGTCGTAAAAGAAGTTATTCGGCGATTGATGGCTGAAGGGCTCGTGACAAAAGAAGTCGTGAATTAACCGGTGCCTCTCCAATCGTTGATTTTGGTAATCAAATACAGATTTAGTCACTAACGCTTTTAAAGATCAGGAGGTTTTACGCACATGCGGAGGAATAATTTACTAAGAACGCTCATCATTCTTTTGGCCGTTGTTTGGTCTATTGTGGTGCTGTTTCCAACATTTCAGCTTCGGCAGGACAAAAATGTGGCCGACTCTCTATTTAGCAAAATAGAGAAAAACACGTCATTAAAACAAGATGATATAAAAACAGCACTATCCAGCGGAAATCTTGAATTGCAGGTTAGGGATCAGTTTAAAGGGACCGATGGCGATTCGTTGGACGTCGTGTTAAATAATGTACAAAAATTGACCAACCTCGATGAAAAAATCGCCAAACTGGAAACCAAATCTATCAAACTTGGCCTGGACTTGCAAGGCGGAACCTACCTGGTTTATGAGATAGACCTGCCGCAGTTAATGCACAATCTGGCCAAAGAAACCGATCGAACTCTCGAAGAGATTATATCGGAAACCGTTAAACGAATTCAATCCAACAATCTTGACTTTTTTGATGAATTACGCAAAGTATTTCATGAAAAAGGCATTGCTATGAATCGTTATTTCGGCAGGACACGGGATTCCGATGATAAAATCATCGATGACCTGAAAAAGGAATCCAAAGATGCGGTTGAGCGCACTCTGGAAGTTCTGAGGAACAGAATTGATGAATTTGGAGTTTCCGAGCCCTCCATTACCAAACAGGGCGACCAACGCATCGTTGTCGAGTTGGCCGGCATTCAGGATGTAAACCGCGCGAAGAAAATCATTGGCACTACCGCTTTGTTGGAGTTCCAACTTGAAAAAGACCCGGATGTTGTTCGGTCTATTTTAGACGATATCAACCTGGCGATGAAAAAGAAAATCGCCGCAGAAAAAGGAACCACCATTCCGGATTCTTTGACTGCTACTACCAATAAAAATAAAATCAGAAAAAATACAGAAGTGAGTTTAAAGGATGTTTTTGGTGAATCCTCCATTGTTGAAGACAAATCGGGAAACAAGGATAAAAGTACAGCAGATTCAACGGTTCTTGTGGACGAAGAAGTCTTCCAAGACCGTCCGTTCGATGCGCTTCTGGCAAACCTTGGCGGCAACATCGGGGTACCCACCAAAAATGTACGGGCCGTTGAACGCATCTTAAACTCTCCGGAAATTCAGGAGGTTATCCCCGACGACAGTGAGTTTTTGATGTTTGCAAAACCAACTAAAATCGGTGATCAGGAGTATTATCGCTTAATCGTTGTGAAGAAAGATCCTGAAATTACCGGCTCTATGATTGCCAATGCTTCCGTACAAATCGGTAGTCAGATACAGGCAGGACAGGCGGTCGTTGCCATGGAACTCACCGGAGAAGGCGGAAAAATATTTTCCCGTGTAACCGGCGCAAACGTCGGTAAACACATGGCCATTGTCCTCGATGGAAAAGTCGTGTCCGACCCTAATATCCAGGAA
>CAYVXE010000060.1:23889-25972 GCA_964455375.1 uncultured Calditrichaceae bacterium | reverse complement strand
GGCGCCCGACTGATATGGTGATTTTGTCATATAAAACCGCTTGCTTATTGTGTATAATTATATCTTTGGGAAGTAAAATTAACGTAAAAACCTTTTTTAACAATATCAACCCAATAATTATGAAACAATCAAAATTACTCAATGAATTAACGGACGCGATTCGCACGTCCGGAATTAACATGCCATACTCTGCGCAATTCTTTTGCAACCCATCTTCTGGAAAAGGGCCATTGAGCGTTCGTAGCTCCATAGAACATTGAATTAAAAAGAACAAGTCGTTGTCGGCCTAACAAACTGATATTCCGTTACGATAATACCCCGCATTTTAATGACCTTGAAACTTTTCTCCACCATTTGCTTAAGGAAATTTTAACTCAACCCCAAAACGGGGACGTACCCTTACTTCTACGCCGAACGGATCCTGACCGTTTGTGAGAACATCGCCCACCTGAAAGCCGGATTTCAGATTATTGGTAAATTCCACGCTGACGCCGCCGAAGAAATGGACTTCCACCGGTAACCCGGTAGGAAAACCAAACCCTAATCCGGCGATTGGTTCAATGGTGTTATCCAGTCGTAAACCGGCTAACAAATGGAACGAACTGGCAACGGTTGGCGCTTTGGTGTCTACCGGCTGGAAATGGTAATTGATGACCCCATAAGCCGCCAGGTCGCCATGCGGTTTCGGTACCACGATTATTTTCCCGGTGTCATCGATAATTAAGTCGACATCGTTCACGCTGGTAAGCGCGGTGGCGATGCCGAAACTCCAGTTTTCTTTTGCCGTATTATCGAGAAGCATTGTCGCAAGGTTATCTTCCGTATCGAGGCTCTTTTTTACGATGATGGAAATGTCTGAATTCTTTTTAAATTTATCGGGAATATCAAATTTCCTGACATCAATCCACACATCATTCGGGCCGCCGGCGATAGAAAGCGGGAAGGGTAATTGAATAAACAAGGACAGAAAATCAAGGATGTTCTGCTGAAAAGGTGAATCCTTGGCAGTTAATGTGACGGAAAGAAAAGACTCGGCTTTTTCCTGCTTTGAAATAAACAGATAATAAAGAGAATCTTTGGTCAAACCGTACAACCGTGTGTCGGTGAATGCAGAGCCTTTATGAAAAATACCGATGGGGCTCATTTTGTCATGAAAGTTGGCAACAACAATGTAGTAGTTATTCTCATTCAGTTGAAAGCCGGTGAGATAGATGAGCTTTCTCAAGCTGTCTGCGGCCCATTCCACCTGGCCTTCAGAAAACCACCGATAGGCCTTACCAAACAAATCCGCCGTGTCATTCACGTGAAACGGTGCGCCGGCCACCGGCTTTGGCACGGTAATGATTTTGTCCTGCGCCTGTAGAGTTGTGATAGAAAAGAATATGCAAAACACGAAGAACATTTTACCCATGAGTCGTCGCATGACACCTCCCTATGTAAATGAAAATTTGATTTGATTAAAAGGTGAGAAATCCGTATAACTATCGTAATATTACATCTATTCACACAAAAAAACAAGGCAAATGTTAAACATAAAAAAATTACAAAACGTATTCAAATATGCTTTATTCATCATTTTGGTTGCCGGTTGCAGCGACAAGAGACCCTACATTAGACATCCGAAATCAGGTGACAAGGTGCAACTCGGCAAACTTTCTGACCGTCCCAACGGCAAAGACGTCCAGACATTTTACGCACTTGGAGATTGGGGCACGGGGAATGCAAATCAGCAAGCAGTGGCAACGGCGCTTAAACAGAATGTCTCCGAAATCGCACCGGGAAGAAAAACCAGGCCATTTGTTATTGGGCTCGGTGACAATATTTATGAGCACGGATTACCGCAAAAATGGGACGACCCGGATGTGAAAAAGATGTTGCAACGCACCTTCGGCGCTGTTTATTCCGACATTAAACACGAAGGAGAGCAACTCACGTTTCACATCGTTCCCGGCAACCACGATTATAATGGAAAGTCAGGTGGAAGGAATGGCTATGGCGACACTCTCCAGGAAGAAACCACAGCAGAAGAAATGTTTGCGCCCTACTGGAAATATTACCCCATCGATCCCGGTAAAAATTCAGA
>CAYVXE010000060.1:16522-23789 GCA_964455375.1 uncultured Calditrichaceae bacterium | reverse complement strand
AAATGTTTGCGCCCTACTGGAAATATTACCCCATCGATCCCGGTAAAAATTCAGACACCAATGATTTTGCAAACTACCAGGCTTTAAGAAAGCAAAACATTTCAACCCTGACAATCCCGGAAAAACTTCCTTTCGAATCAAACAATAGACTCCTTGTTGTGGCTATCGACAGTCAGGTGCTGCTGGATTTGTACAACAAAAATGATACGACTGCGTTAAAACAGCATTTTGAACGGCTGGATAAACTGCTCAAACAACCCGCTGCATGGAAATTTATTATCGGCCATCATCCCATTGCAACCCATGGCCTGCACGGCGGATTCCGAACAGCGATCTGGTGGATTCCTCCTGTCACCTTGCTTGCTCTTGCAGACAAATTTTTCTACAAGCCTCTTCAGGATCTCGACCATCCGGCTTACAGAAAATTTCAACAGGGTTTATTTGAGGTCATGAAAAAAAATCAGGTCATAACATACCTCTCCGGACACGAACATAATTTGCAATTCATCAAACTCGACAACGGGCATTTTCAAATTGTCTCCGGAAGTGCAGGCAAACTGACGTCGGTAACCCATAAAAACGACACGATTTTTTCCAATGCAGTGCTGGGTTTCACCCGCTTCGACATCACGGACAATGAAATGTGGATCGAATTCTTTGCGGTCAATCCGGAGAACAGAGGTTACAGGTCAGCCGGACTGTTTAAAATCAAGAAAGATTAAGCACAGCTTGCATTTCAGATAATTTTTCAGGAATTCGGCTATGCCAAAAGGTACCATTTCAGAGGAAGCCCGAAGATTACACAACGACAGTATCGTCGTCGACCTGCACGTGGACCCGATCATTCAGCATTTTCTATTTAATTATGATATCAGAGAAGAACACGATGCGACCTGGGCGCCGGTTAAACGACATTGGCTTTATGGATTCCTGATGAGATTCGGGAACAAGAAAAATTTGCACAAACCATTCTTCAATCACATCGATATACCAAGAATGCAAAAAGGCGGATTTACATTCGGTTCCTTCAGCATTCACCACTGGCCGGTGCAGACGGAAAACGGCTGGAAAGCAACTCTCAGACAACTTAATTATCTACAACAGGTCGTTGAAACGGATGACAGATTGATTGCTGCAAAACAACCCGGGGATATCCGCACGGCATTCTCTCAAAATAAAATTGCTGTCTTTGCCGGCGTCGAGGGTCTGCATTGTCTCGGTAAAGGTGGTAGACAAACGGAACAAAAACGGCTGGGAAGGCTGGAAACATTATTTTCCAATTTCGGCGTGCGCTACATGACGCTAACGCATTTTTCAAAAAATGACGCCGCCACGCCATGCATGGGAATTGGCAGTAATGTGCATACCGGATTAACACCCTTCGGAAAAACACTGATTGAAAAAATGAATGACATCGGTATGATTATCGATCTCGCGCATGTAAATAACCGCTGTGTTTTAGATGCCTGCGACGTAAGCGAGAAGCCGGTCATTGTTTCACACACAGGGGTGAAAGCCGTTCATGAGCATCCACGCAATCTGTCAAACGAGGCCATAAAAGCCGTGGCTGACACCGGCGGCGTTATCGGAATTATGTTTGCGACAAACTTCCTGTCTTCAGAAACGACCAACCCATCAGCAGAAATCATCATCCGGCATATAAACCACATTATCCAAACCGTCGGCGAAGATCATGTTGCCGTGGGATCGGATTTTGACGGCTGGATTCCACGTATTCCCGAAGACATGAATGACGCCACCGATTTACCTGTCCTGACACAACACATGTTAGACTCCGGGTACCGTGAGTCACGCATTAAAAAAATTCTTGGAGAAAATTTTCTGAGCGTGTGGGAAGAAGTGCTGTCCTAAAGGTGAAACCAACCTTTCTTCTTCAAAAAAAGTGCACCGTATTTTAAATAAAACCAACTGCCGCAGAGAACACCTAAGCTATCCGCATACAGATCGCTCAGAGCAGGGGTTCTTCCGGGAACAAAACTCTGGTGAAATTCATCGGTAGCGCCGTAGATAATTCCTATGACCGCAATGCCAATGAACTTTTTTATCCAAGCCTGTTCAGCAGGTTTCGCAAATGCTAAACCCAGGCAAGCCCCGAAAACAAAATACGCCATAAAATGCATATAAAGGTCTTCAAATTCCACACCAAATGTCGGAATTTTTGTTGAAGGTAGAGACGACAGAAAAAATAAGAGGGCAGCGTAGAAGATAGCAGGAATATATTTCATCAATCAGCTCAGTTGTTGTATTTCCTTTAATGCTTCCGGGACATATTTCAGCACATCCCCGGCGATCATCCCGAATTCACCTAAATTCCTTTGAGCTAAATCGCCGGCAAATCCATGTAAGTACACTCCACTGATGGCCGCACTCAAGCATCGCATCCCTTGAGCAGCCAATCCCGCAATCACACCGGTCAAAACATCTCCCATGCCGGCCGTGGCCATTCCCGCGTTGCCGGTTGAATTTATGTAAACATCACCTTCAGGTGATGCGATTACAGTGGGCGCTGTCTTTAAAACAACGGTTACGTTTAATTCAGCCGCAGCTTTTGTTACATATTCAATAACGTTGCTCGAAATATCGCTCGCCCGACATTTAAACAGTCGTGCTAATTCACCGGGATGAGGCGTGATAATAATTTGCGACTGGGAACTTCGTAAGCGCTCCCGATTATTGGCGAAACAATTAATGCCGTCTGCATCCAGAACGATTGTTTTATCTTCATTCTGAAGCAGCTCAAAAACCAACTTGCAGGTTTCCGAATGCGTAGACAATCCAGGGCCGATCGCCAGAACTTCTGCCCACTGCAGTTTCTCCCCGAGCTGTTCTAACGCTTTCACGCTAATCGTATGTTCGTCGGTTTCCGGTAAAGGCAACGTCATAACTTCCGTTAATTTCTGTTCCATTATGACGTTCAGACTCTCTGGAATCCCAAGAACTGCCATACCTGCACCTGCCCGCAGGACAGCTTCGGAGCTTAACGTCGCCGCTCCGGTCAACCCGGCAGAACCGGCAAGAAGCAGCACATGGCCACATTTGTTTTTATAGGTATCCTGCGGTCGTTTTGGGAGCATCTCCCTCACATAGTCGTTCGTTATCTGAAAGGATTTGATGTCTTTTTCACAAACAATATGGTGGGGAATGCCAATATCCGCGACGACAACATCACCCGCATGTTTTTTACCGGGATAAAACAGTAACCCCATTTTAGGGTGTGCCATGGTTACGGTTACGGTTGCATTGACACATTCGCCATAAATCTGCCCGGTGTCAGCATGCATACCGGTGGGTAAATCAATGGCGACAACCGGACAGTGTGCACGATTGATGAGATGGACAATTTCATCTAAAGGCGATTTGAGAGGGCCTTGAACACCCGTGCCAAGCAAGGCATCAACAATGAGATCAATGGAAGCCAAATTTCCGATATGCTCCGGGGTCGTTTCCCAAAGCACTTCGCCCCCAACTTTTTCATAAATGTCAAGGTTTGTTTTGGCATCTCCCTTTATTTTATCTTTTCGTCCGAACACGATGGTCGTAACTTGTGTTCCCATATTCCGGAGATGTCTGGAAACGACGAAGCCATCCCCGCCGTTATTACCTTTGCCACACAAAACAAGGACATTTTTATCTTTTACAGAATCCAAAAGTCTCTTTATTTCCTGAACCACGCACACACCTGCATTTTCCATTAATACCATTCCGGGAATGCCAATGGAATCAATGGTATATCGATCAATTTCAGCCATCTCGTTTGCGGTAACAACAGCAGGCATCAATCTATATTTTTCGCAATCCATTTTTCAGATAAATCGATATTTTTTTAACATTGAATTTGGCGAATATTTAATATGACGACATTCATGACAACTTCAATAAAAGATAACGGTTCACACAGCTACTTGCAAATATTTTCTGCTTGACTGTTGTTTTTTTTTCATGTATTTTTTTTATTTATTGGAAGACTGAATGACGACAACCAGCACAAAAAATGAAATATCCATATTAATTAAGAAAGCGATCGATGGAGATGAAAACGCCTATAAAAATTTATTGGACAATTACCGGGGGGCACTGTTCAATCTCCTTTTTAAAATGGTCCGCAACCGCGAAGAGACCGAAGATTTAGTACAGGAAGCCTTCATCAAAGCATTTAAAGCCTTACCCACTTTCAACGAAGAATACGCATTTTCCACATGGTTATACAAGATCGCTATCAATAATTGTATCGACCACATGCGTAAAAAACGACTGAAAACCTACTCCATCAACAAACCGGTTCAATCTAAAGACGGGGAGGTAACCCGGGAATTCCCCGATCATTCCATGAGCCCGGACAAGCAGATCCTCGGGAAAGAACGAGCGAACCTCATTAGTACAGCAATCGGCGAATTGCCTGAAAATTATAAAGTTGCTATTATTTTGAGACACACCGAAGAAAAATCGTACGAGGAAATTGCTGAAATCCTGAACATTCCTCTTGGTACGGTAAAAGCCCGTATTTTCCGTGCCCGTGAAATGCTCAAAAAGAAACTCAAGGGCAAGCTTCTCAGATAATTCAGCGTTCCTTGTTCATAAAATAGTTTAGAATCACCCCGTAGCGCAGGCCTCTATCGCTCACCCGCAGTTCAGTCGCCTTGAAATAGGTCATACATTCTTCTAAAATAACCGCCCCGGCCAGAATAACGTCCGCGCGTTTCGGATTGAGACCGACAATTTTACGACGTTCAGCAAGCGTTTTTATTTTCAGACTATTAATTATTGTCCGAATATCCCGGGTCGTCAGACGGGTCTGGTTTATTTTTTGAGGATCATATTCGTGCAAACCTAATTGCATGCACGCCAATGTTGTGACCGTACCTGCCACACCGACAACCGTTCCAAACGTCAACTTATTAAACGCCACCTTTGCCAATGTGTTCTGAATGATTTCCTGAAGACGCCTCATTTCTTTATCCGTAACCGGATCGCTCCGGAGCACTCTCTCCGTCAGCCTCACTGAACCGATATCAAAACTTATCATTTGACTAACTGTGGAATGATTCCCCATGATCAGTTCCGTACTCCCACCGCCAATATCGATTACCAGAATCGGTGTTTCGAGATCACTCTTATCGGAAACAGCGCCGAGATAAGTCAACCGCGCCTCAGCCTCACCCGTGAGCACGGTTAATTCAAGGTGGCAGCGATCCCGTATCTTCCCCAGCAACTCATGTTGATTCCGGGCATCCCGTACGGCACTCGTCCCGGTCATCAAAATTGTTTCGGTTTGATAGTCCCCGCAGATTTTTTTGTATTTATGAACAGCGTTTACGACCCGCTCAATGGCTTCCGATCGGACTCTTTTGTTTTCATCAACGCCTTCCCCGAGACGCACGATTTGCTCCTCTTCGTAAACAGGTTTTATTTCGAAGTCCGGTGAACAATCGGCGATCAACAACAACGCCGTATTGGTTCCGATATCAATTGATGCGATGCGTGTCACGAGACAGCTTCCTGTTTGATGACAAAACCGAGCCACTCGCCCTGCTGCATCTGGTTCAGAATCTGCCACTCAGAATATTTCCCGACAGCATCTTCCACGGCTTTTCCTTCTTCCTCGAGAATACCGGAAAGAATGATAAAACCCGGCGTCCTGAGCAATTGATAAAATTCCGGTAGATAACGAATGATGACATTTTTGTTAATATTGGCGAGGATAACATCGAATCTTTGTGAAAGGTGCAAATCCCGCAGCTCTCCACACAATACATCCACCGCGGACTGGCAAGCATTCAATGAAATATTTTCCGCTGCAGCTTCAACAGCGATGGGATCGTTGTCAAAGGCCGTGACCGTGGCACCAAGCATCGCGGCGGCGATGGATAATATTCCAGTACCCGTACCGGCATCGAGAACGGTTATCCCCGGTTGGACATGCCGTTCAAGTAACTTTAACATGATCTGTGTGGTGGCATGTGTGCCGGTGCCAAATGCCTGTTTCGGATCAATATTGATGATATGTTTTGCGGTATCCTTGTTAAAAGGTTCCCAGGTAGGTTTAATGACGAATTTTTCCGACACGTCAATCGGCTTGAAATTCTTTTTCCATTCTGCATTCCAATCTTTGTCCTGTACGAAAGAAAGTTCAAATGCATTCATAGGAATCTCAAAACCGCATTTTGCAAGCCCGTCTAAAAAAGCATGCATTCTGTTTTTGATTTCATCGGAATTTATTTGAGACGGGAAATAAGCGATCACCCCGTTTTCGTCTTCCTGACAGCCGACAGAGCCGTTTTCAAAAAAGAAGTTCGTAACCGCTTCTCTCACATCCGAAGATACTGTCATGCTGATTTGAAACCAATGAGACTGTTCCAATTTTCATTTACCTTATTTTTGATAAATCAAACTCAGCAATAACTGACCCACTTGCTGCAGGCTTTCAGCGCTGCACTTATCCGGTGTGTCTTCCAATGTATGCCAATAAGGATAATCAAAATCGATGAGATCGATGCAAGGAATCCCTACTTTTAGCAAAGACAGGTGATCATCGATCACCTGAAATTTAGGTCGATTTATGAATGCGGTCAAATTCAAACTCCGGGCACGTTGCCAAACTTTCTCCACAACTTCCGGAGCATAGTCCACTGAATTCTGTTCTTTATATATTTGCAGGTTTCTCCCGCCAATCATATCGAGAAGAATACCGAATTGCGGCCGGTAACGCACGTCTTTATTTTTCGCAAAATACTGTGCGCCCAAAGCATACGAATCCGGTTCTCCGGGCTGCCCGGAGTCCTCACCATCGAAAAGTACAATGTCCACGCCATAAACCGCTTCTTCTAAAGAAAGGTTACGCGCCACCTCCAGCAACACGGCCACACCCGATGCGCCGTCGTTAGCTCCGGCAATGGGTTTCTTATGATTCGCCTCCAGAGAATCCTTGTCTGCCCAGGGACGGGTATCCCAATGTGCACACAATAAAACCCGCTCCGTTTTCTGCAAACCGAAACTGGCAATAATATTCGTCATGGTGACAGGCGTTTCCGATTGCGGCAGCTTTTGAGAAAACTTCTGGTGGTTGACCTTCGCACCGTAACGCAGTAACTCTTTTGTAAGAAACTGCAAACATTTTTGATGGGCCTCTGTTCCCGGCACTCGCGGACCGAAATCACATTGTTTGACAAGAACCCGGTAGGCCCCGTCGCCCTTGAACACCGGAACAGGGTGGTCGGTTTTGCACGACAGAACGGCAAAAATGCTCAGC
>CAYVXE010000060.1:0-16422 GCA_964455375.1 uncultured Calditrichaceae bacterium | reverse complement strand
AGTCATCATAACTCCACGGTTCATCAGCATCTTTCAGGCCGTTTTGATTCACATCCCAGAAATCGTACGGAATCTCATTTATGGATTGCCCCACAAATTTAGAACGGGAAAAGTTAAATTGCGGAGGGTCAGGCTTGAAGATACCGTCCAGTCCTGTATCTTCACCCGCGTCCACGATGCCGTCTCTGAAGCCGTTCACCAATTTATCTTCGGAATCCAGTTGACCGTTGGGGATGACATCTTCTGAAACAACCCCCAGGTCGATATGCAAACGCCCGCGATCGCCTTTGACCATTATATCAAGCGCCGCGGCAGACGATTGATCCACAGAATCATCAGGCACCTTTTGCATGACACCCGCCCAGATATTTTTGTCCGGCTGCGCGGAATCGGGCATAACCCTAAACCTCAACACATTTGTGCGGTTTGGCTCATTCGCTGAGAGGACACGTTCAGGATGAATATCTGTAACTGGGACTTGCTGAACCGGATTGAACCAAACAAAATTGTCCATCCTGTTTTTAAACGTATGAACATTATCTGCGGGTTGTGAAGCCGGTGACCAGGCTAATCGATTGACGCTCAGGCTGCTGCCAAACGGGATGAAGTCCACCGGCGACAAGGTCTTATCTCCGGAACAGGACATCAAAAAAATTAGCCATGCGAAAACAACAGATGAAAAATACTTTGAGGGTTTCATGATCTGTCCTCCTCAATATATGAAAGGGTTACTTAATTGCCGCGAATAGCAATATTGATATCGACGCCAAATTCCTGAACAGAGGTTTTTCCCACCCGTTTACTGACGGTCTTTCCTACTTCCACGAAAGCACTGCCCCGCACCCGGTTGCTGAAGGAATACGTCAGACGGGGAGAAACCGACCAGCGCTGAGTTTTATCCTGTTCTTCAAATGTCTGATTTTCCACGTCCCCGGTGGCTAATTCCGTGACGACTGTGCTGGCAGTAAAAGAAAATGAAAAATCGATAGAATTTTTTAATGCAGCTTTATTAAAAGGCCAGAACGGTAAGCGGAATCCGGAACGTTTTGAATAATTAGCTGTAATGGAGACATCCTGATTCGTCGTTCTACGGGCGCCGCTGGAAGAAGCCAGGTTTTTGTTGAGCGACCTGGAATGATTAAGCTGTATATTCCCGGAAAATCCATTTTTGAAGTTCAGGTCAAGTTTACCCAAAGGCCGGAAATTGGTTGTGAAACTTTCATTGGTTTTCGCTTTTGTTACACCATTCGTCGTAATATTCCGCTGTCCTGAAAATCCATGTGAGAATGTAACTGTTTTGAATATTTTATTAAAAAACGGTAGCTTCTGCAACCCGGAAATCCGTACAGTCCAATCCGGAAAAGGCAGATCATAATTTCCAAGCAGCAACCAACTATTGGACGAACTTCCGGTAATTTGATTGGACACGTTGATCTGATTTCGGTGCTGAAACCGCAGACCGACATCTACCGCCCGACCAAACGCGATACCAGAACTGACGGAGTATGATTTTGAATTAGAAAGTGTCACCGGAATAGTACTCAATGTTGAATCTGAGGCGATGCCGGTCGTATCGGCCAGGCCGAATTGAAATTTGTAGGACGGCATTCCCGCAGCTAAACCCTGCTGGGAAATATTTCGCTGCTCTGAATAGTTAAATGCAATATCTTTAAAGTTAGAAAAGAAACCACCGACCATTCTTAGAGGATTAAAAGAGCTCCCGCCATCATCTTTCTTTTGTTGAAATAACAGAAACTGGTTTTGCTCACCGCCGTTATTATCCCTGCCGCTGCCAGACCTTCCTCTGCGTCCACGACGACCTCCGCGAGTTGCCCGTTTTGTTTTATTACCAAAAATGGTTTTTACCAATTGTTTCCATTGAAAATTAATATCGGCATTGATACTGCGGTTACTTCTCGCGCTTCTGCCGAGCGTGCTCTTCTGTACGTTATTGTTGAACGTAAAATTAGTGGAGTAGCTAAAATTGTTCGTCAACCAGCTAAAGACTCTCGGTGTGTACCGCGCTGAGAAATTTTGTGTAATGTTAATATCATTGAATTTGAATTTCAGAAAATCACTGACGCCGGAGCCCCGGAAATCAGCCTTATGTGACCGCGTCAAATCGAGGGTTAAACTTTCAAACACTTTCATACTCGTTCGAACGCTTCGGTCAATATTAAAAACCTCTGTAGAATCCGGAGAAATGTTGTTTGACTTTTGGATACGGGTTTGTGATATCTGATCCCGTTTCACACCGCTTACTTTAAAGGCAATATTTTGCGGTGTGTAATAAAATTTCGTTTCTCTAACTTTATTGAGTAGAGGCAAATTGGGTACCCATGAAAATAAAGCAATATGGTTGTTCCGGCCGAAATTGATACGATAGTCAAAATTACCGTTCCAACCAATATTTTTTGAAAAATTAGTGGTGGGATTCTCAGTATTACTCTCCGAGCGTCCAAGACTGAAACTCATCCCATCCAGGCTATTTTTCAGAAAAAAGTTTTTCGACTTTGCCCGTCGACGAAATGCAATATTAAATCCTGTTTGCCTGCTTTTACTGCGAACCTTTACCAGATCTTCTTCCGGCAGTTTTCCTGTGACCAACCTGTCCTGACCTGGAAAATACTTCGGTTCGCTATTACTCTTACGATAATTCAGGCTCAGTGGCATTGCTAACCCCCATGACTGCGGCAAAAATTTGTCCAGACTGACACTGGCGTTAAAATTGCCGCTTACGCGATTGTTACCGGTTCCGAAACGCGTTGCCACATTATGGAAATCCGCATCCTTACGCTCAACTTCACCGTTTACAGACATAAAGTCAGCAATTTTGAGTTCGGTTCGAACCCGCATGGCGACGCCCCTATCCTGCTGAATATTAGACAATCGCAATTCGTTGAACCATAAATCGCCGGTAAAAGGCAGGCCGTCCGGATGCATATTTTTTATTCCCAGAAATAAAACTTTGATATTTGTGAAAGACGGATTGCCGATTTTGCGGATAACTTTGGACCCATCCGGCGTCAGTTTCTTTTCTATAAAGGGCAGCGGATTTTTATTCTGAGTATCGCGGTTAATGAGGTTCGTAAAATCTTGAATACTCACATCCATGCTGTTTGTTTCAGGACTCCATCCCTGATAAACTTTCGAGCGGTATTCATAGTAATTGTTGATATCCGCCCCAAACCGGACAAAATATTCAATGTAACTTTCGCCTCCGGATGTATCGGCCGGGATATGGGTGGACGCATCATCGATACCATACACAAACATTTTTATCCGATCATAATGGATGTAATTTTCACCCTGAAACAGGCTCTTTTGCGCTACTCCGGCTTCACCGCCCAGTAAATTGTCCGCTTGTAAAACCAGCGACTGCTCACGGGCACGCACACGGGTTATTCTGTCTTCCTCACCTTCAACGCCGATTGCAGCTAAGGTTGCAGCATATTGGGGACTTTCATGGGTATTTATCTGCGTAACCGCAACTGTTGTATCCGTTCGAATTTTCAGCCCGGAATTTAAGTCATACTCATTCATTGTGGTGCCCAATTCTTTCCACTCGCTGCCCACAAGATTGATTTCCGCAACATCAACGAAGGTGGAATTGTCCATATCATCATCAAGTTCATCAAACCAGAGACGCACATACTCGATTTGCGTGACTGTTGGATTGCCAATGACGGTGTCTGCCTCCTCAGGGTTAAACGGAATTCGATAAAGAAACCAGCCCTTATTCGGGTTACCACCCACAATTCGCGACGTATCTTTGGAGGCCTTATCCAGGGAAACCGAAAACGAAAAATAACTGTTATTAAAATCAACAGTCCCATTTCCATTGATATCCTCTGTATCCGGAAGCCGCCCACCCTGGTCGTTCGCACTTTTCTCACTCCCATCGATGGAGCCGGTGCCTTCCGTTATATATTGATTGGACAGCTCCGGGTAAAACCAATCATCGTAACTCCACGGTTCATCCTCATCTTTCACCCCGTTTTTATTGACATCCCAGAAATCATACGGCACCTGGTCTTTTGACTGACCGACAAAGTTTGATCTCGGAAAGTTGAACGTTGGCGGATCCGGCAATGGAACGCCGTCGATCCCCACGTCTTCACCGGCGTCCAAAATACCGTTTCTACCGGCAAGTGTTTTAACATCTTCCGTATCAAATGATTTATTCGGAATGACGTCTTCGGAAATAGTTCCCAGATCCATGTGCAGCCGGCCGCGGTTACCGCGTACCATAATCTCGATAAACTTGGTTTGTGACTGGTCGAAAAAACCCGGTGACAGCGCCCGCATAATACCACCCCAGCGCCGGGGATCAGGCGTCGTCTCTTCGGTATCTTTTAACAACTCTAACTCCAACACATCCACACGGTTCGGCACGTTTGGATTTACCTCCCGCTCCGGATAAATATCCTTTATGAACACTTGCGTCACGGGGTTGTACCAAATCCAATTGTTGAGCATATTCCGAAACGTATGCTTATCATCTGCGGGCTGTGAAGCACGCGTCCAGTTTTTCCGAATCACGCCCATATTTACGGTTTTTTTCGACCCTTCGAAATCATCGATATAGGCGACTCCTTTACTGTCGCCGGTCTTGGGGTTATTTAATGTATTGGGCGTCGGTAAGACCTGCGCAATCTCGCCTTCAAAATTGAGGTTTGTTTCACCTTTGGCCCGGATGAACGGTAAATAGTCTAACGCATTACCAATAAAATTAGGCTTGAATCTAAAACGGCTGTTTAGATCCCAAACAATATTCCGCATAGGTCCGCGCCCAACACGCACTTTGCGATCCAGAGTACTTTCATTCAAATAAAGCAACGTGCTGCCGATAAAAGAGTCTCTGCCGAGATTATACTCGGCCCTCATCCCTAAAATTGTCTTTTTCTCAAGCTGAAAAAGCTGGTTTCTTTCGTAAGAAACATCGAGTCTTGCAGCCGGGTCAGACGCGCGCGGGTTCAGTACAGTTAACTGTCCGGAAAAATAATCTATGGTATAATCTCTGCCTTTTTGTAACGCCTGCCCATCCAATGTAACCACTTCAGAGCCTTCGATCACATTGAAACCAAGACTGAAATCGGTACTGCGATTTTTGGTTTTGACTTCCAGATAAAATTTGCTTTGGGCAGTGATGACACTTTGAACCGTCGTATCATAAATGACTGCCGTTCGTTTATCACCGAGAAGCGTGTTAATTGAATCGTTGCCGACAAAATATCCGATGGGGTCAAAAGGCTGTAAATCGCGGAAATGCAATTCACCGTCACGACGGTTAACAATGACTTCATCATTATCAATGACGCCGTCAGGCGGAGTATTAGCATCCTGACCGGTATTATCCAAACCAAAAACCGTTACCCATTTTTTCCCATCACTGCTGGTTTCTTCATCCGGTCCTGAGGAAGGATTGAAAAAAATTTTCACATCAAATCCATCCGGTTCAATGTTGCGGGCACCGAGGGAGTAAACATGTTTCCATGCAAGGTTCCAAACAGCATGAGACGGCTGGGGACTGCGGTCTTTTAATAACTTTAAAACGATGGTTTTGGAGTTGTTTGCATCCTGTTGAAAATGCAAATCCCCGAACCGCTTATTATCCTCCGTCACATACGCCACAGCGAGAATCTCATTCTCGGAAAGCGGCGAGTTCATACGAATGTAACCCAAATCGTCATTCACATAATACTCGCTCCTTTCCAGACGAATAAAAAAGTTTAGTGCAGTTCTACCCGGAATTGTGCCGAGAAGCGTATCCCCGGCTGCACCGGAAAGCGTCGCCCAGCCGCGAATCACTTTGTTCGGGAATTGGGTATCATAACCGGCAGCAGCCTTATAGACTTCGACAGAATCCCGCTTAAGGGGAAATACAACCCCGTATTTTTTCGTATTCAGATCGGTCAGATGATTTCCGTTTTTATCAAAATGCCGGTACTCTTCACGGTAATTAAAGTCCATGAAAAAGTACATATTCGCCAGATACTGATAATCTTTTACAATCTTTTTCCCTTCAGAGGCACCACCGGAAAGACTTAACTTTTGGCTCTCACCTTTTTCCTGACTGGCAATGGTTGTAAAATTTAAATTTCCCAGTGCCAATTGAGTTTTAATCCCAAACAAACCTGTATTCTTACCACTGAATGTCACGTACCGTGTTCCGGGAAGCGAAAGGGAAATATTACCGGCATCGATACGGCGGATGATTTCATCATCGTATCCCTGATAAGCAATTTTAACATTATTATCGAATTCAAATGCACGCTCACTATCCTGATCAACATTTATGGTTACTTTGTCACCAATTTTTCCGGTCACTGAAAATCGTTGTGTTTGCTGCATTTTAAAATTGGTCGTAGCACCCTGGCCAAGGACAGTTCTTACCTCGCTTCGATTTTCACGCCGCAGACCGGCTTGTATGCGAATATCTCCTGTAACGGTTAAACCTACGGTGCCGTTGCCAAAAATCTTTTGAAAGGTTTTACTTTTGATCTTAACCGGAATATCGAGATTAATGCCGCCTCTGCCTTTTTTGCCAATATCCTGATCCGTAATTTCACGCACCACGTACTCCCGCCAGGTACTTTCCTGCTCCTGAGTAATCAAAATATTCACATAGTCTGTAAAAGAAAGCAAAATTGGCGGCTGAATATTCTTGCCTGAGATCGTTCTCTGAATAACAATTTGTGAATCAAGGGAGGCAAATTCAAAATTTAAATGCATATTGGAGTAGAAACCTGAAGGCGACGGATAGTAACCGTCTCTACTCAATATTGGCGGTATTTTTTGAGGTAAAATAGACTTTTCAGCAGGAAGCTTTATGCCGAAATCTTCAGCAGCATATAGTTGTTGAAAGCCAAAGGAACGACCATTTAAAAACAAAAAAGAAGAAAGAAAAAAGAAAAAGGCAAACGGTACCTTACTTCTTAAAAACCGAAAAAAAATCATATCCCGAGAACATTGTTTAGCGTTGGTAAATAATTCACATCGACTAAGTCTTCAGCAGATGACGATTATTATATTTTTCAGTACTTAACCGATAACAATAGCTCGATAATGCCTCTCGGGATTTTTCAGGTGCAGTTTACGCTTAACAAGAAGGGTTTATTTATTATGAAATAAAATCACACACAAATACATTTACAATATATTAATGACTATATTACTGATTCTGGATAAAAATAGCAAGAAAAAATTACTATAGACATGAACATTAATAATGTATGTAACGCTCCTGCTTTCTCAAGGTTTCCAACCAATGACTGAAAATACGCTTGCTAATATTTTACTCCTACCTTATATTAGATTTCGTTACTTATAAAAATAACTTTACTTAACTTACGTCAAAATGCTGGTCACTCTACCCAAATATGTTATAAAAGAACACGTCTGGCCATTTTTCTTTGCGCTTATTGTGATCAATTCAATGTTCATTCTGAATATTTTATTTAGGGATTTGAGTAAATTCCTCAGTAAAGGTATTGCACTGAAAATTATCATTGAATTTCTCTTTCTTAATCTGGCCTGGATGATTGCACTATCGATCCCGATGGCTGTACTCACTGCCACCATTATGGCATTTGGCCGGCTCTCAGCAGAAAATGAAATTACCGCTATCAAAGCAAGCGGAATCAGTTTTTACCAAATTCTTCCGGTGGTTTTACTTTTTGCTTCCTTTTTAACGGTAGGACTCATCTGGTTTAACAACCACATATTACCGGACTTCAATCATAATGCCCGCCTTTTGGCTCTGGACATTGCCAGGAAAAAACCGATGATTAATCTAAATCCTGGAGTCATTTACTCAGAAATTCCCGGCTATAATATCCTTGTTCAAAAAATTACGGAAAAAGATTCTGTTTCACATCTGAGAAATGTCATTATAGACGAACAGACAGATAATAACAAGATTAAAACCATAACCGCTGAATATGCTGAACTCAGAATAAACCAACGATCAGGGTTTGTGGAATTCACCCTGCATAATGGTGAACTCCACGAAATCGACATCCAAAAGCCGGAAACATTCAAACGTCTGGAATTCCCGAAACATGTTATTAAAATTTCTATTACCGACATGTTGCTAACCAGAAGAAATTCCGGTTACCGGGGCGACCGTGAAAAGAGCGCTGCGGAACTTATGAAAAATGTCAAATTAAACCGGCACCGAATCGATGAAAGAAAAATGAAAATCAGCAAGAAGGTAAAAACACAAATTCAAAAATATTTGCATCCGGACCCGAAAATCAACTATTCCATCAAGTCGTTGGTTCTTGAGCATAAACAGTTCAAACGTCAGTTGCAGACAGATTTAAATATGATCAAAAGTTATCGCAAATCAGCTAACATTTTTTTGGTAGAAGTTCATAAGAAATATTCCATTCCAGTCGCTTGCATTGTGTTCATCCTCGTAGGCGCTCCCTTAGGAATATTAACCAGGCAAAAGGGCTGGGCCGCTGCTGCAGGGTTAAGCATAGGTTTTTTCCTACTATACTGGGCCTTTTTAATTGAGGGAGAAATTCTTGCAGACCGACGGTTCATATCCCCAATGGCGGCCATGTGGAGTCCGAATATCCTTGTTGGAGGTGCTGGTATTCTGTTGGTTATCAGAACCATTCGCGAGGCGCAACTAAGCTGGCGGCTGCCATTTCTCTTTTTTAACAATACAACTCAGATGAGCCGTAAGTCTAATGAAAATCATTGATTGGTACCTCCTCAGGCGTTTTTCTGCAACATTTATATTCGCAATTTCCAGCTTTATACTGGTCGTCATCTTCGTTGACATAGTGGGTAATTTAGCTAAATTCATCGACAAAGATGTTCCAAAAGCGATTATTTTAAAATATTATCTCGTCTCTTTGCCCTATATTCTCACCTGGGTTTTGCCCATAGCCATCCTTTTGGCCTGTTTGTTCAGCATCGGGCAGATGACAAAATACAATGAAATCACCGCCCTCAAATCTGCTGGAATTATGGTTCGACGTATTCTTCTGCCTATTTTCGTGGCCGGTCTTTTCGTCAGCTTGTCGACTTTTCTATTTACCGAAAAAATCGTACCAGCCAGCAATAAAGAGAGGACGAATATTCAGGACAAATACCTGAACCCGGGTAAAAAACGAGCGCTGACCAGAATGAGCAACCTTTACCTTCGGGACAGCTCAAACCGAAGAATTTTTATTCATTCTTACGACACAAAACGTTTTATCGCTACAAAGGTCAGTTTGCAAACTTACAAAGAGACAACAATTATTGAACGACTGGATGCACGGCAAATGAAATGGAAGAATGGAAACTGGGTTCTATACAACGGTTTCAAACGAACCTTTAACGGCGAGAAAGAAAAAGCTATAAGGTTTGAAAGTCTAAAAGACAGTTTACTCGACATTACACCTGAAGAAATTATTTCGTCGAATGTGAATCCCGATGATATGTCTTACAAAGAATTGCATGCGTTCATTCGGGAGGTCGTCCACAATGGAAGTAACCCTACACAATGGCTGGTGGATTTCTATTCAAAGTTCTCGTTGCCTGTGGCGAGTTTCATTATGGTGCTGTTTGGTGCACCGCTGGCCACAAATAAGAAACGCAGCGGCGCAATTTTCGGAATGATTATCAGCATCATTGTCTGGTTGATTTACTACGGAGCCACAAAATTTTTCCAGACACTTGGCCAAATTGGCAGTCTGCCACCAATTCTGGCGGCCTGGTCTGCAAATATCCTTTTCCTGTTGCTGGGAATAATGATCCTGAGTACGACTGAAAAATGATTTTTTAAATCCTGAACATCCAGTCAAAAGCGAAAGTTAATCCTTTGCTGTTAAACATACCACCGCGACTGGCAATTGCAAAATCCCAGGAAAACGCTGAAAAATCGAAAGCGAAGCCCGCTGAACTTGAAAAACCGTTTCGACCACCTACCGAAAAACCTGACCGCAAAGGCAAAAAATGAATGAGGCGGATTTCTGCGCCAAAAGCCAATTGAGGTTTTGTAGAGACGCCGGGTGCTTTTTTCAACCCCTGCGAATAATCCACTGCAAACGCAAACCTGTTTGATGTTCTGGCAAGACCGAAACGAAGTTGCGCCGGCAGTGTTGAACTGAACGGGTCGATGTCAATCGTTTCCTCAGAATCTACAAATAGTGAATCGATATCCGAGGCGTTGATGCCTTGCACCGTCAACGAATCAGCATTAAATGTATAGGTGTACCGTTTGGTCTCTCGGTTCCAATTCACGTGATTGAACAGATTCGAAAATCCCAGGCTCATGCTCCAATTGTCATTTAAAGTACCCGCTACTCCAAGGTCAATTGCATAGCCATTCCCACCAAAAGAACGGTCAATGACGACTCTTCCAGAGGTATGCAGTCCATCAATATCTGTCAAAACAGATGTTTGCGCCTCAACCACCTTTCCGTACGCCAGACCACGCAGATATTTTGCTGACGCCCCGACGGAAAAAACACGAAACAACGGCACATTCATTCGAAAAGCCGTGGAAACGGCAAAACTCGAAACGGCCCACCCTTCCCCATTCGTTGCATCAATATCGTAATTTCGACCAAATTCATTCCCGTTCAGAGCAATATCCGCGAGATCTTTGGGGATAACAAAACTTGATGCTGCAATACCGCTCGAAGTCAGAGCAAAACGGCCGATATTCAACCCCATCGCCTGGATTTCAGTATCGATATCTCCCTCTAAACCATAGTCAGGAATGGCGGCGAGAATGTCCTGTTTATCCTGCTCTGTGAGGTGCTGCCCGTTATACCGGTCATAAAAACCTTTACTAAAACTGTTATTGTGAATACCCACACCCAAAGAAACCAAATTGAGGCGATAGATATGACGACCCGGGAGTCCCAGGTTAGCAGGATTCCAGCTCGGGGCTTCAATACCTCGGGCAAGCGCAGTGTAAGCTCCCCCCATGCCCACACTGCGTGCATTCGACTCACCATTCTGTGCTTCGACCGATGTTGTCATCAACAATCCTAAAAATCCGGCCATAAAAATTATTCGCATAAACGTATTTAACAGTTCTCGTCGCATTCGTCAGAACCTTTTCCTTTTAGATTAATTTATTTTCGCTTTAATTTTACCATAAGATTTTACTTGCAGATAATCAGACGCCCTGACACGAACAAACTGACTATTGGTACCATCCAATCTTATTCGAACCCCGGAATACAGAGGGTTAAACAGAAACGTTTGTACTTGCTTTTCACTTAACTCAAGGGTGATTTGCGACTCATCTGCTGTTACGACGTATCCCGAGCCATCAACCTGACCCGCATTGGCACCGATGGGACCGATTTCTAACACCGGCTGTTGATACAACCCTGAATCCCGATCACAAAATAACAATTCTATCGTAGCTCCTACCGGTAAATGGTTTTTCAATTCAATATAAAACATCCCTTTCGTAAGATTGTTAATAATATCATCTCTAACACTTTGCTCGATGTCAATCCTCTGAACGTCTGTTTCTACGGTCTGATCTGGGATTTTTACAGTTATGGGAGCTTTGATACTTACGTCACCGTCCACAAAGTCGTTGCTGGTAATCGTACCAATCCAATCCGGATTGTTCAATTTTACATTTCCGGTCACTTTAATAAACGACGGAACAATGCTGATAAATTCTTTGATATTACTGTTGTTTTGATCCAGCACGATCGTAGTTGTAACCGGCTGCCCCGCTGCAGTCGCAGGCAGTAAAAGATGATTGACCGTTAAATTAGAACTCCCGCCGTTGCTATTTCTTCCTTCAATATTAAGCGTTAAATAGGCCGGAAAATTAATTCCATTATTGATGTTCAATTCCATCGATGCCGTTTCGAAGAAAATACTGTCTATGTCAGCAGGAAGATTAAGATCGATATCATCCTGAGAAATTTGAACGGTCTGATTTCCTAATTTACCTGTTATTTGCGAAAATATGGTTTTTGCCACATCAACATTTGCGATCATATTATCCGAACTTCGAATAACAACCATATTAGAACCGGTGTCTACAGTTCTTATTGTCCAATTAAAACGAAGCCGCTGTTGCCCAAAATCTGCTAATTGTGGTCTGAGAATCAGACCACTCAGCTCAATCGTTTTATTTATAAATGAATTATTTGCAACGAGAAAAGAATCCGCAAGCACATTCCCTTGCGGAGTCTGAAAATCGGGGAGTTCATAACGTACCCAAGCATTAACAGGAATGTTGCCATTCAAAGATATTTGAACCTGACCAGTTTGAACCCTTGCTTCCTGCACAATTAAAGAATCCGCAATGTCAATAAAATTCTCTTCAGATACGGTCTGTGCAGGAATTTCAGCCATCGCCTCATTCACCTTGAGGTCGCCAATATTGGCGGTCATGGTAAAACTATCATTCGCATTAATAAAAACAGGATTACCACTACTACCTGGAGACCCTGCCGACATACGGATGGATAGTCGATTCGTTATTCTTTTTCCCGCCAAATTTATATCAAAACTTGCTGTTTTTCCAGGATCGATCTCATTATTGTACGACGTTGTACTGATAATTTTCCCTGAATTCACATCCCATATTTCAATGGCTATGGGGCTTCCCAAAGGTATTGCCATTTGATTTTCAATGATTATTTCCACAATACCTGATTTGATGACAACATAGGAAAAATTGTCGTACGGCTCCAAAATTTTCGGGGCTGTTGTGAAACTAAATGGATCAACAGTAATGGTTTGGCCATTTAAATTGTCTGCCTGTGTAAATATTTCTCTTAATTCCACATGGGTTTGCTTAGAACCAGGGGAATCGATTGAAATATCCCCAATAGATTGATTGAATGATTTGTGTTTGCTATCAAGATTCAACTCGTCGTTAACAAAATACTTGTCAATTTTAACATTTTCGTCGAAGCGAAGCAAACCGGAAGAATCTGCACTGATCACATCTTCATCATTGGCTATTTTATTCATTGTATATGTTTTATTGATGAGCGGAACTGTCACATTTACATCCCATGAGGGTGCACTGGGTTTATCAAATGAACAGTGCGTCAAACTCAACATCAAGATGGCGCTCCCGACTAACATTAGAATTCTTTTATTTCTAACTACCCGTTCAAAGTTCATTCGCGACCTCATATTTAACAATTTAGTAATATTCCAACCTATCCAAATGTCGACCAACCGGCCAATATTCTTTAACAATTGTTGCATTTTTTTGATAAAATCAGCCAATTCATGGAAAGACCTGAGCCACAAACAAAAAAGAACTGCAAAGATTGTTACGAAAAACGCAAGGACGCAAAGTTAATGCGAGAACAACCTGAATGAACAAGACTGTTGAGACAGGCGAAAAAGTAGTTTCCCACTTCAAGCTGCGCTGAGTCAAAAGCCGTAACCAATTGTTTTTAAATCACATTCAAACGACACTCAGCATGAAGATTTATATAAATATTTCGATGAAACAACTGTTTTTCTGAAGGAAAAAGGCGGATTGCAGAGAGAACGAAAAAAAGGACGAATGAATTTGATTCATCCGTCCTTCTCAAAGTAAAATATTTTATACGATGAATAGTTATGTACCCATGGTCCAGGATGCCAAATATGTTTTTTGTTCCTCGGTTAATTCATCAATTTGGATCCCCATGGATTTTAACTTTAAGGTCGCCACCCAATTTTCAATTTCCGCCGGTACATTATAAACCTTGGCTCCGAGTTTACCCTGGTTCTCAATGACAAATTCCGTTGCCAATGCCTGCGTGGCAAAACTCATATCCATCACGGAAGCAGGGTGCCCTTCCGCAGCAGCGAGATTGATGAGGCGACCTTCCGCCAATAAATTGATACGGCGACCATCGGACAGGACATATTGATCCACATTATTTCGAACATTTTTCCGGACCTCAACGGCCAACTCCGACAGCCCGTCAATATCCAATTCAACATTGAAGTGTCCTGAATTTGCAACCATGGCGCCATCTTTCATCACTGCAAAATGCTCTTTTCTCACAACATGAATATCTCCCGTTACCGAAATAAAAATATCGCCGATTTTTGCAGCCTCTGCTACTGTCATGACCCGAAAACCATCCATGACAGCTTCCAACGCCCGAACCGGGTCAACTTCCACAACAATGACATTTGAACCCATACCGCTAGCGCGCATCGTCACACCTTTGCCACACCACCCGTAACCGAAGACGACGACATTTTTCCCCGCCAATAAAACATCGGTTGCGCGGATAACGCCGTCGAGAGTGGACTGTCCGGTACCGTAACGATTATCAAAAAGGTTTTTTGTCACAGCATCGTTCACGGCAATGACCGGAAACTGCAATGCGTTGTCTTTCTCCATTGCCCGTAAACGAATAACCCCGGTGGTGGTTTCTTCCATACTTCCCAGAACATTTTTACCAATTTGTGGGTAATCCGAAATGATTGCTGAAACCAGGTCTGCACCATCATCCATCGTGACAACAGGTTCATGTTCGATAGCTGCTTTAATATGCCGATAATAAGTTTCGTTATCCTCGCCGTGAATGGCAAATACAGGAATTTCATAATCTTTGACCAACGAAGCTGTCACATCGTCCTGTGTAGATAATGGATTTGATGCACAAAGGAGTAAATCCGCACCACCTGCTTTTAAAGCACGCGCCAAATTTGCCGTTTCTGCTGTCATGTGCAGACAAGCGGACATTTTTTTCCCGATCAAAGGCTTTTCTTTTTCGAATTTTTCCCGAACCTGACGCAGAACAGGCATATCATTTTCCGCCCATTCAATGCGCTTTTTCCCTGCCTCAGCTAAACCGATGTCTTTTACGTCGTAATTCACAAGACCTCCTTATCCAATTTAATTGAATAAATTTTAAGTTGATGATCAACCGCGAGCCAACTCAGCGGCTTTGTCCGTTTTTTCCCAGGTAAAACCAATATTCTCACGACCGAAATGTCCATAAGCCGCGGTTTTTTTATAAATAGGTTTTCTTAAATCCAACATTTCTATTATCCCTTTGGGCGTTAATACGAATGTTTTCTGTACCAATTTAGCGATTTCTTCGTCCGGCATTTTACCGGTGTCAAAGGATTCCACTCTTACTGAAACCGGTTCCGCAACACCGATGGCATACGCTAATTGAATTTCACATCTCTCCGCCAAGTCTGCAGCAACGATATTTTTCGCGATGTATCTTGCAGCATAAGTTGCAGACCGATCCACTTTCGTGGGGTCCTTCCCGGAAAAGGCGCCACCACCATGTCGTCCGAATCCTCCATACGTATCTACAATAATTTTTCTTCCGGTTAACCCGGTATCTCCATGCGGGCCGCCAACCACAAAGCGGCCGGTAGGATTGATGTGATAGACAATATTTGATTCATCGATATATTCATTGGGGAGAATTGGTTTTACCACTTCAGCAATAACATCCCGACGAATCGTTTCCTGTGCCACGTCAGGATCGTGCTGGGTAGAAATCACCACTGTATCAACTTTTACAGGTTTATTATCTTCATAACGTACACTGACCTGAGATTTGCCGTCAGGACGCAGATATGCCAACGTTCCATTTTTTCGCACCTCAGCTAATTTCATGGTTAACTTATGCGCCAGCATAATGGGTAACGGCATCAATTCTTTGGTTTCGTTTGTAGCGTAACCGAACATCATTCCCTGGTCACCGGCGCCATCCCGATCGACGCCCAAAGCGATATCAGGCGATTGTTGCTGAATTGCATTCAAAACCGAGCAGGTGAGATAATCAAAACCCATACCGGCATCGGTGTAGCCGATCTCTCTTATGATGCCGCGAACTAAGTTCGGAATTTCTACGTACGTGGTTGTAGTCACTTCCCCGCCAACCAATAGCAGACCGGTGGTCACAAACGTTTCACAGGCTACTCGTCCCGTGGGATCATCTTTCAAAACTGCGTCAAGAACACCATCCGAAACCTGATCTGCAATTTTGTCCGGATGTCCTTCTGTCACTGACTCAGATGTAAACAACATTGAAGACATTCATTCATCCTTTCAATTAAGATACGATATTTTTTATTTTTTTAAACTATTCATTCTTGTTAGAATTTTTTTATGTAAAACACTATTACTTGCCGCCACACATGATAGTATCGCTTGTTTTCCTGAATTTATTAACCGGACGTCTGCCAACGATTCTCCGAAAGCGTCTGTGAGCACAGCGCCTGCTTCCTGCATGATCAAATAGGCGGCAGCGATATCATACGGAAACGTGCCCATCACCCTGCCCTGGCCGATTTTCAAAAACTCAGATTCACTTTCAGGATGCTCACGAAGCAACCTGCCTCCTACGTCCACATACGCGTCAAAATGGCCGACAATAATTTTCAGCAGAGAAAAGGCTGCGTTGTGGAAAAGAAAGGCACCCGCCTGCATTCCGGAACTATCGATGAGCT